>JAJOKB010000028.1 GCA_021208135.1 Verrucomicrobiota bacterium
TGATGCCTGGAGCCTGAGTTCTCCGATTGCTACCCTGGACCGCAATTCCCCCCAATACCAAATGGGCTGAGTGACACTCAAATTACCATCCATCAAAGTCGTGGTTTTGCTGATGTCGTCTTCACGGGCTTCATAATTTGCGGCAATTCTTGCGTACATGCCAACTCTTGGTCTGCGACTGGCCCGCGCCTCCTCCAACCAACCTTCCCGCTCAGCAACCATTGCCTGTTGAACCTCCACGCGTGTGGATTGGGTGGCTGCAGCGCTAAGCAAATGGGACAAACCTGGAAAAATCTGCTCGGGATAGGCAAACTCACGCGCATGAACGCCATTCAAACCCAGCAAACTGACAATGAAAAGTAACCAAGGAGAGAATCGGGATTGACCCAGTCGGGGACCGGAATGGTGGCGCACGAAAAGTTTCAGGTTGAGCATTTTCATCATAAAGCATTCCATTGATGCAACATTTCCAGTGTGCGGCGAGACTGGATTTCAGGATCAAAGTGCAAGCGGGCAAAAGCAGCCGCGTGACGCGACCCTTCTCGCAGTAATGTGCGGTCGTCATGAAGCGCAAAACGTGGCCAGCCATAGCCTTGCAATCCTCTGACGCAATTAGGAAACCGGAAATGCCCGGGGCAAAACACTCGCGAACACCGGCACAATCGGCAGCAATTACAGGCATTCCGCACCACTGGGCTTCCACCAGAAAATTCGGCAAGGCATCTTCCTGAGACATGGATACGGCGACATTTCCAGAACGGTAATAGTTATCCAGATTGGACTGCCATCCGACAAATTGGATACAGTCGGTTAACCCCAATTGCTCACTCAATCGACGGCAATACCCACTGCGTGGGCCCTCTCCGACCAAAATCAACTTTGGCATGATATCATTCTTACCCAGTTGCTCGCGCACCAGTGCCCATGAACGCAGCAGTAAATCCTGGCGTTTGCCACGCGAAAACCTGCCACATTGATAAAAACCGGAACCTCAACCAAATCTGTATCCCTCGGGCGCTGGGCAATCGCGGCTCTCACGGCATTGTGAATGACCCGGATACGCTGAGCTGGAATGCTTAAATTCTGTAATCGAACTGCCCACCAGTGACAGTTGGTCCAGATTCCGTCTGCGCAACGCAGCGTTTCTTCGTGCCAAGGCAATAATCGTTTACCGGTGCGCACCGTGGCAATCACAGGAACGGTCTCCAGACACTCCCGAATGTATTTGCCGTAACAATTCGCCGTGCGCCCCATCAGCACGGCAATGTCCGGTTCTAATCCAACCAAAGTCTTCCGCAACCCAGGTGCCCATAATGGCAGATGTACCTTTTCCAGCATGCGGCGACTCAAGCTGGCATTGGGTAACTCCAACCTCGAGCGTGATATCTTATGACCCTGAGCATCTGTAGGCGTTGCTAACAGCCAGTACTGCAATATGTGCACCGAGCAATCGGGGTGATCAGGTATACTCGACCACAGGCGTCCACCGGGTAGAAACACCAACAAATCAACTGCTCCACCTGCAGCCAGCCATTGCCGGGCAAGCACCAAAGCCTGCTGCTCTGTACCCCCACCGCGCAAATGATCGATGATCAGTAACAGACGTATCATGACAGACCAAAGTAGCGTCGCACACAGCGCACCATCAGACACCGAGGCATCCAACGACTGGCGACAAAGGCCGCCATCACCTGGCTCCATTTGCCGGGATGCCAAACAGGCGTTCCCCGTCGCAACGTCAGCAAACGCCGGAATTGTTGGCGCAAACAGTCAGCATGCGGAGCCAATGCCATGTGCCGTTCCAGCTTGAGCCACACTGCAGCCGGAGCGCCAGCCTTGTGCAGGCGTTGATTAAATTCACTGCGAATATCGCCGGGACACCATTCCAACACATGCACCCCGGAATCCAGAAGTTCCAGTTGCAAGGCTTTGGTAAATCCGGTCAAACCTGCTTTCGCTGTGGTGTAGCCAGCCATAAAAGGAATGCCTGTTGCGCCAGCGAGCGAAGTAATGTTTAAGATCAAACCTCGCCCGCGGTGCCGCATCCCCGGAAGAACCGCTAGACTGAGATGTATTGGAGTTTGAAGCATCAGTTGCAACTGTCTCTGCATGGGCTCCATCCCTTGATCGTCTGCAGAACCGAGCACCCCAGATCCGGCGTTATTGACCAACAGATCAGCCGATTGAAACCAATCGGCCTGCGCACTCAAAAGACTGGCTACCCCTTCGGCAGTCGAAAGGTCAGCACACACAAAAGTCACTCCGGCCCGCACTGGCAACTCCGCTGCCGAGCGCGATACGGCAAGAACTTGCCACCCGGCACGACAGAGTTCGTCCAGAAATACTGCCCCGAGTCCCCCTAAAGGACCCGTCAGTATCGCCTTGGGTGGCGAGCCTGAATCTGCACATCCTGCTTGCATGATCGCTTAAACCGGAGGGCACATTCAGGCAGTTTTTAAAACAACGCTCAGAAAGCTTCAATCAAACCTTGCGCAACACGAGACTGGCATTGGTGCCACCGAAGCCGAATGAATTGCTTAAGACCGTGCGCAAAGGCGTTTCGCGCAATTCGCGAACAATAGGAAAGCCTGCAGCGCCCGGATCCAACTGTGTTATATTGGCACTGGCAGCGATAAAACTATGCTGCATCATCAATATGGAATAGATGGCCTCCTGCGCGCCGGTGCACCCAGACTATGGCCTGTGAGCGACTTGGTGGAACTGACTGGTGGTACCGAAGTCCCAAAAACTGACGACAAAGCACGCAATTCGACAATGTCACCTGCGGGTGTTGAGGTGCCATGCGCATTCACGTAGTCAATGGGTGAATCCACGGTCGCCAAGGCTTGTTGCATACAGCGGACCGCACCTTCGCCTGAAGGGGCCACCATATCCGCACCATCCGAAGTGGCGCCATAGCCCACTACCTCAGCCAAAATTGTGGCTCCGCGTGCCTTGGCATGCTCATACTCTTCCAATACCAACATAGCCCCTCCGCCAGAGGCGACAAAACCATCACGAGTGGCATCGAATGGACGGCTGGCAGTTTGTGGAGTATCGTTATAAGACGAGGACAATGCACCCATGGCATCGAAAAACACCGACAGCTCCAAACACTCTTCTTCACCACCACCGGCGAACACAACATCCTGCTTACCCCAGGCGATCTGCTCAGCCGCGGCACCGATTGAATGTGCGCTGGTAGCACATGCCGAAGTGATGGAATAATTGATACCTTTGATTTGAAATGCGGTGGCCAGGTTTGCAGATACGGTGCTGGACATAACCCTTGGCACCCGGAATGCACCCACTCTGCGCACACCCTTTTCTTTGAGCACCGCCATGCCCTCGCACTGGTTAATGGGTGAACCGCCCCCGGAACCGGCAATGAGGCCGACCCGTGGATGGGAGATTTCCGCAGGTGTCAATCCACTGCTGGCGACCGCCTCAGCCATGGCGACGTAGGCATACAACGCAGCATCTCCCATAAATCGACTCAACTTGCGGTCTACCGAGGCCAATAACGCATCCTTGTGTTTAATCGTGCCGGCGACCTGACTGCGCAAGCCATTGGCCACATAATCAGCTTTGGTCTCGATGCCTGAAGTACCTTGGCGCAAGGATTCAAGAACGGTGGGGATATTGTTGCCGATACAGCTGACAATTCCCATTCCAGTAACTACGACGCGACGTTGAGTCATGATATTGCGGGTTTGATTATGATTTGCGATGAGCGTGTTCGTATAAGGTTAAATCCATCTCCCGACGATAAAGTTCCGCCACAGAGGTATTTTGTTCGAGTCGGCAATCCCCCCAATCATGCCATTGGGGATATTTAGACCAATCCCAGTTGATATAACAAAAAGCCTTAATGCAAGGGAACTTGCGAATAAGCGAGAAAAAGGGCTCGAACCAGCGCAACCAAGAAACCTCGCCTTCGAGAACCCCAACCCTGCGCGCCGACGATTCGCCGATCATGACTGGTTTTCGATGACTGGTAGCGGATTCAAGAAAGGCATAGGCAGAAGGCGCAGTGAGATGGTGGGCGGAAAACAAATCGATACCCCACCAGTCAACCCAGTCATCACCGGGATAAAATTTCATGAAGTCCTGATCCGTGCCATCACAGGCAAAACACCAAACAGTCGCGACATTATCTGCACCAGCGGAGCGCAGTTTATTCACAACCCGTCTCCAGGCTGCCAGATATGTTTCGGCTGCATAGCCATTCCAATGACCATTGAATTCATAACCGATGCGCAGGAAAACAGGCTTGCCATACGCCCGCAAGCCATTGGCCAACAACTCAATTTGGGAATCATACAGACCGGCGGCGACTTCATGTTCGTAGTGCAAATCAGGAGTCCCGTCTTTGGTCATAGACAGCCCGATCTGTGGGATGAGATCCAGATCAGGATACCGCGTGTGATAGTTCCAAAAATACTCCAAGCGCTGTGTAATATCACCTTTAAGACCCATGTAGGCCATGAATAGTCGGGGACTACGGTTGTCACCCAACGTATGGATGTAGTGGGCAAAAGCCTCGTCGCACTGCCCGGCACCGTGCAAGACGGTAGCGGCTGGCTCAAATTTAGCACCAAAATGAGCGCGCGGGCAAAATCGGCCGAGGTGGTTGCGGATTTACTCATTTCTTCTGTTGCTTGCTCCAGGAGTCCCGCAAGGTAGTGGTTCGGTTAAAAATCAACCCTTCACTCGCGGTGTCCTTATCCAGACAAAAGTAGCCTTTGCGCTCAAACTGGAAACGCTCTGCCAATGTAGCATCAGCGAGCGCGGGTTCAGCATAGGCCGTAATGACCTGGAGGGAATCGTGGTTAATATTGTCGAGAAAGGTTTTGCCCTCAGGAGCTTCATCCGGCGTCTCCGAATGAAACAAATTATCATACAAACGAACCTGAATGGGCAGACTCTCTTTGGCACTGACCCAATGAATAGTCCCTTTTACCTTGCGATTGTCGGGCGAGGATGCGCCCCGGGATTCGGGGTCGAAAGTTGCGTGCAACTCCACGATCGAGCCATCAGGAGCTTTGATCACATCTGTACACGTAATGTAACACGCATAGCGCAACCGGACTTCATTGCCGGGGAACAAGCGGAAGAAACCTTTTACCGGAGTCTCCATAAAATCGTCGCGCTCAATAAATATTTCACGCGTCAATGGCACCTTACGCTCTCCCATAGCCTCATTCGATGGGTGGTTAGGTCCTGGGTACCATTCGGTGGCGTCGGAAAAATTGGTGATCACGACCTTGAGTGGATCCAGCACAACCATGCGGCGAATAGCTTTCTCCTCCAAATCCTGACGCAAGCAGAATTCCAATAAACCCAGATCAATCACATTTTCCCGTTTGCTTACGCCTATGCGATCACAGAATTCCCGAATTGCCTCCGGAGTGTAGCCGCGCCGACGCAAACCGCTGATAGTGGGCATGCGCGGATCGTCCCAGCCATTGACATGCTTTTCCTGCACCAGTTGAAGCAGCTTGCGCTTGGACATGACGGTGTAGGTCAGATTAAGCCGTGCAAATTCAATTTGCCGAGGTTGGGCAGGCACCGGCAGGTTCTGCAGAAACCAATCGTACAGGGGTCGATGGGCCTCAAATTCCAATGTACAAATGCTGTGAGTAATGCCTTCAATGGCATCACTTTGACCGTGCGCAAAATCGTACATGGGATAAATACACCAGGCATCGCCGGTCCTATGATGATGGGCATGCGCAATGCGATACAACACCGGATCGCGCATATTCAGATTGGGGTGCCCCATATCAATTTTAGCCCGCAATACTTTCGCGCCATTGGCAAACTCCCCGGAGCGCATGCGCGCAAACAGATCCAGATTCTCGGCAACGGAACGGTTGCGCCAAGGACTGTCGGTTCCGGGTTCAGTCAAAGAGCCACGGGTTTGCCGCATTTGCTCGGCGGTGAGGTCATCCACATAAGCCTTGCCGTGTTCAATCAAATGCACTGCCCAAGCGTACAATTGTTCAAAGTAATCCGAAGCAAAAAACAAATTATCCCCCCACTCAGCGCCCAACCAACGCACATCCTCCATGATGGATTCCACGTATTCAGTGTCTTCCTTGGTAGGATTGGTATCATCGAAGCGCAGATGGAAGCGACCCCGGTAATCGCGTGCGATACCGTGGTTGATACAAATTGATTTTGCGTGCCCGATGTGCAAATACCCGTTGGGCTCCGGAGGAAAACGGGTCACGATTTGCTGGTGTTTGCCTGCGGTAAGGTCCGCATCAATAATTTCGCGGATAAAATTTGCCGACGATGCCGATGTGTTTTCTGTCGAATTCATAGTATGTTTTTTTTCAGCCGACGGATGCTTTTCCGTCGAATACCCAGCGATAGCTTTTTACCACGCGAGTCTTTGATTTTCAGCCGCCGAAAAGTGACGGTGTGCTTGTCATCGATCTTTATTTCCACGCTCACACCCTTGAAGGCCTCGGCAGAGGGCAGCTGGGATGCCGCTTTCTTTACGGCATCCAGAGATGGGATAAATTTTGAAGACTCGTATTCGCTCATGCCTTCAATTCAAAAAAGATTCGCTTCCCGGCCTGCAGCACCAGACTGGAACGAGGCTTGTCAACGATCGCCTGCGGATCGTTAACCGGAATGTCATCCACGCGTACCGCCCCTTGCTCAATCAATCGACGTGCCTCCTTTTTCGAAGCAAACAAACCTGAATTGCCCAATATGTTTACCAATGTCTGGGTTTCGCCTTCAGCGACCTGAGCCCAGTCAACTACGGGCATTGAGTCGGGACGTTGATTGCGCGAAAATACCTTCTCAAATTGCTCAAGCTCATGCTGTCCCGTGCCAAACCCGTGGATTCGATCTGTGAGGATTTTGGCCAAATCCTTTTTTACCTGCATCGGATGCAAGGACTTTAAATGCTCAATTGCCGAGGCATCCTTAAGCAGCAACAACCGGTAGTAATCCCACATCACCTCATCACTGATAGACATGATCTTGCCGAACATATCTTTGGGCGAATCATTGAAGGCAATATAATTGTCTTGCGATTTGGACATCTTCTTGACGCCGTCCGTGCCAACGAGGAGAGGCAAAGTCAATACCACCTGCTCTTCTTTGCCTGCATCTTTTTGAATTTGTCGCCCGACCAGACAATTGAAGGTTTGGTCAGTGCCTCCAATTTCAACGTCGGCATCCAACATCAATGAATCATAGCCCTGTACCAAAGGATACAGGAATTCAATAATCGAGATCGGAGTTCCCGCAGCGTGCCGTTTGGAAAAATCATCGCGCTCGAGCATTCTGGCTACGGTCATCTGACGCGAGAGCATCAAACAGTCCTCAAAGCTCATCTTGCCAAACCACTCACTGTTAAATCTGACCTCGGTTCGGTCGCGATCCAAAATGTGGTAGGCTTGCTCGACGTAGGTTGTGGCATTGTGCTTGATCTCTTCCTTGGTCAGCACTGGCCGGGTGGAAGAGCGTCCGCTTGGATCTCCAATCAACGTGGTAAAATCGCCAATCACCAATACGGCGATGTGCCCAAGATCCTGAAACTGACGCAGCTTGTTGAATACAACCATGTGCCCAAACGTCAAGTCAGGGCGGGTCGGATCAACCCCAAGCTTGATCCGCAAGGGACGGCCGGTTTGCAGCTTTTTGACTAAATCGGCTTCGCTGTAAAATTCCTTCGGCGTTCTGACGAATAATTTCGAGTGGCGTCATGGAATAGCTCAAAACAGTCACCCAGCGAGGCCAGGCGGGCATTGGCAATCTCAGATACGACCAGCCATCCGGCAGTGGATCTGCGAGCCAACTGACCCGCTTCCATTTCTGCCAAGACCTCTGGATCCTCGAAATTCACATCGGGGCGAACCCGATCCACCACGTAAACAAATATGCCCCTATCGGCTTCCATGGTCATCCGGCTCAACTCACCGGGATAGAGATTGCGCACTTGAGACCAGGCATTGGACATCAGCAGGTTGCGCGGAGGATTATTGCCTTGAAATGCGTCCAATCGCTCGACAGCGAGGCCACTTTGGGAGGCTAATTCCTCAAAATCATAGCCATCCGCAACAGCTTGCTGCAATTCAGCACGCAACTGCTCGCCCGCGTCAGCAAATAAGGTACGGCGCTCCTGCTGAATCCAATCGGCACGAACCTGTTCGGAAACAGCCTCAAAGGCTGGCAGGTGGGCTGGAATCAATTCCTGTACCAAAAGGACAACGGCGCCATCGCGTGTCTGACCAATATCTGTGTAGAAACGCTCGCCTTCAACAAACATCCAGGCGTTTTGACGGGTCGTATTCGGGATCATTGGATCAAAAGCAGTCTCACCGCGGGCAAACGGTGCAACTTCGCGGGTCACTCCCCCAAATCGACTGACAATTTCACCGAGATTAGCAGCATTGCGCGTGACGTTTGCATCCCACAGTTCTCCCAGGAACGCATCGGATGCTTCACGTGCCAACCGAGTCGCACGCTCGAGACGAAAATCATTCAATACCCGCTCGCGGATCTCAGGATCGTCCAATGTAACAGGGACCACTTCTTCATCTTCCTCAGTTGGGAATGGCTGATAGCGAAAACTGAAACGGTCAAAAAAAGGCCTGCAATTCCATTTCCCCTGGGTTGCTGACCTGGGCGACGAAATTATTGGCCTGAAATTGTGCCGCCTTGACCCGCAAACGTTCAGGCACGCGGTAACGTGCGGTATTGCTATTGTAAAAGGCGCGCAACACTTCAACTTCAGGCTCGAGATCTACCTCAAAATCGGCCATGGACTTGGTGGCAATCAGAATGTCCCAAGAGGTTTCGCCTTCAATAAAGTCCTGGCGTTGCTCAAACGGCAACTGAAAGGCCGGCCCAGACAACACCTCCAGCACTTGACTGATGCGGTAATCGTCCTTCAACACCCGGGCAACCATGGCTTCACTCATCCGCAGACTCACTTGTACCATGGCCAACCATTCGCGGTACTGCGACGGGGAAAACTGACCTGACTCAGGATCTGCAAATACATCTTTGTTCCTGACAAAGCGGTCCAACTGTTCAGAGCTGGGCGCTGGCACACCAATCTGATTGGCAATACCCAAAGCTGCCGCGCGGGCAAAGGCAAACTGATCCAGGCTGTTGCGGTCAATTCCCAGTTCAGGATTCAGTTGGGCGCTGATCATGGCGCTTTGAATCAATGCCTGTTGATCATTGGGGTTATTGAGATTGAAGCCAAAGAAATCCCTGCGTTCGACACGCATGTTGCGGTCACCGCCGCCCCCCATTCCATACGGTCCGACGTAGAGCACAAAAGTGACGATGACGACAACCATCAAGGCACCGAAGATGATCTTGTTGTGTTTGAGAAATGCAGTTTGAAGCCAGGTGATCATGAAAGGGGTCTGTTTTGAATTAAATCGGTCAACCTAAATCCGGACCGTTTGGTGTCAATAACTCTTGTTGTATGGTTGCATTTAGCACCCCTGTGGACTGAAGTCCATTCGCAGTGGAGCGAGGGTTTCAACCTGCGATCAACCCGTGAAATGGTGGTAAGATCAGGATTTTTTGCCAAAACTTTGCCGATAGGCTTTAGGGGTCATGCCATAGGATTTGCGAAAATGCACGGTTAGCTCGCCTTGTTTGGCATAGCCACAAGCCTGGGCAATCTCCGCAATGTTGTGCTGAGTGCCGCGCAAAAGGGATTCTGCCCTGCGCAAGCGTTCGGTCAGACAATAGTCGCGCAGGGAATATCCGGTAGCTGAACGAAACCTGTTTAACAGCGTACGCCGCGAAAGTCCGACCCGCTCGCTCAATACTTCAATTCTGGGTGCTTCACCCAGTCTGATCTGTTCGGCAATCAATTTAAGGGTAGCAACCACAATACGATCACCGGTGGAAACGTTTGCGGTGGTTGCGCGCTCATGAAAAACCGCGCCATCGACCCGACAAACGCGCCCGACCTTATCGGGTTTGCCTGCGGTAAACCGCAACAATTCATCGGCAATGACCCGTCCCATACCCGCAAAATTAGGTGCGATCGAACTTGATATCATGCTGTTCGCTGAGCGGCGTATTATCCACTCCGATCACAGCCAGACTATCCAGACGCTCAGGCTCCAAATCAGAGATTAAATCAATAAACGAGTGTGCGGCAAAATCGTTGGCAGCAAGAACAGCCGTCGGACCAGGCATCCGGGCCAACCATTGCCGAACCATGTCACGTCGGTAAGAGGCAAAACGAATGGGGTTCTCACAATACTTGTCATCAAAGTTAAAAACCTGGGCACTGTACCCCTTGAGTTTGAGAGCTTTAAGAAAACCGTCACAGCGATCACGACTGTAACCGTGCCCCTCCAGACCAACAAAGGCGAAATTGATAAATCCTCGCGCCACAAACGCCGAAACTGCCAGCCGCCCGATCTCATCGTCATCGCTGAAAACATTGACCGCCCAGCTGATGCTGCCATGACGGTTGGAGAAATTGATGGTCGGGCAGTTACAGGCCCTGATGAGATCCCAATTGTTTTTGTCGGCCAAAAATCCTACCCACCCCCGGCACTGCGGCTGCGAAATGACAGCCAGATTTTGCTCGGGACTGTGATAGGAACGCATACCCGAAATCGCAGACCACCTCTGCAAAAAGGCACTCTCAACTTCTGCGATAAATGTAGTTTTCGCATCAGTCATGAAACATACGTAATCCGCGTCCTGCATAATATATGCCTCTAGCCAATCTCTGTGTGGGTCATAAAATAAAACAATTTATTGACGTTTGCCTGATGAGTCAACGAGCACTTTCCCAAAAACATAAAAAAATGCCCAGAGAAAGGCATTCTTAAATCCCAAAGCGGGAAGACAAGCTATCGGGTTTCTGTCAATATCAACGGCTATGAACCCTACCCTGCTACCCTTGGCGACCGTCTCGCTGCTGACCTTAATCACCCCTATGAGTGAGGTCACGGCTCAATTATTGTGGAATCCGCCGCCCAATGCCACCCAGTATAATGTGCCCACAGGCGCTGAACAAGCCGAATGGTTGCGCTCGTCAGTGAGTGGAGCTCAGGCGCTCTGGTGGAACGGCAGTCAGAATGTTGTGGCGGCTGATAATTCGAATGTTGTCTTTGAAGGTCAGGGCAACGTCGGCCCGGCGAGCGGGTCCACAAGCTCGGGCAATTCAGGCAGGGCCAACACGATCACTTTCCGCAACCTGAGCGGACCTTACACCCTGCGCATGTCCCCCTGGCTGGGCAGCAGTATCCATGTGAATGCCGGGGTTGAGCATGATGTCGTTTTCCAAGGCCAGATCCAATTTTCCGGCGCAGGTACACGCACTGTCTCCAATAATGGCAACGGACTGCTGCACATTACCAATGGGTTCAGCCGACAGCTGACTGGATCTGGACGCACCTTGATTGTCGACGGCAGTGGCACCACCCGTGTGGATGGTGCACTGAACTTCAGTATAGTCAATAACGACAATGCCCAGCTGATCAAAAATGGCAGTGGTCGGCTTGAATTGTCGCATTCCACTTATGCCAATTTGCAGTTGGGCATCACCCACAACGCCGGCGAATTGTATTTCAGCAATCCGACAGCTGATATTATTATCCCTGAATTTACCTGGACCGATGGCACTTTGGTTTACACGCTCAGCAACACTGTAGCCAATAACAACCGCCCCTTCATCCAAGGTAACTTTACCCGGGGAGGCAACGGACCCTTCATTTTTGATTTTCAGAATTCAGGTACTGACCGGACGTACACGCTGCTCTTATTTGCGAGCACCAACTTTGAACTGAGTGATTTTGAGGCCATCAATGTCGCACCAGGCGGGTTCTTTTCCTGGGGCACGGAAGTACGTGGCGAAACGGTTTATCAAAGCTTGCGCTACACCGTAACAGTACCTTTCGATCCGGGCCCTGAACCCGAGCCTGAGCCTGAACCAGAACCTGACAGCGGCCCCATTCTCTCGGTGACACCGGTCAATTTGGCGCTGAATCGCCCGGCCACATCAGGCACACTGTGGAGCGAAAGTTCACAATTGGCGCCTGCTTACACTCCGGAGCGCGCCTTTGACGGCAATACTTCCGCCGACAATTCCCGTTGGATTGGGACCGGCTTACCGAATTGGATCGAGGTCGATTTGGGATGGAACTACCAAATATCCGGTTTGCGCTTCTGGACGGGCACTGCAAACAATCCGTTCCCCATTACTGGATATAATCTGCAATTCTGGAACGGCAACGCATGGACCACCTTATTCAGTCGTACCGACAGCAATAATAATGGGTTTGAGGAAGTGTCATTCCCGGCAGCCGTTGCAGGCAACCGGGTACGCTTCAACATTACCGCACTGCGGGATGATAACATCACCCGGCTCTATGAATTGGAAATTTTGGGTGTGGTGCACGATCTGTATCATACACAACTACTACCCGCTTCGGGGGGCAGTTTGCTCGACGTATCGGCACCGCTGGCAGTGGTGTTTTCAGACGATGTCACCATCGCTGACACCGCCGGTATCGTGTTGCGCAACCTGACCACTCAAACCGACGTCCCCCTCGTCAGTGCCACCGTGCTGTCAGACACACTCAGTCTGGCGCACGGCGGCCTGACCTCGGGACACCGTTATGCGGTTCACCTCCCCGCAGGAGTAGTAGCACTGCAGAACGATTCCAACATTCTGAACGGACCACTGTACTGGGAATTTACAACGTTGCCGGCGACACCACAGGTGAGCACATTCACCCGTGACGCCATCAGTATTTCCGCAGATCTGCGCTATACGTTCGACCGCGATATTGTTATGGCTGATGCCAGTGGCATTCGCATCCTGCTCGCTGAGGATTTCAGCGAAGTGGCCGACGTCAGTGTTTCAGTTACCAACGACCGGGTTCTCAACATCGCCCACGCGCCATTCACCCCTGGAACCCGTTACATAGTGGAAATTCCGGCAGGTAGCGTACAAGCTGTTCACAATGGTTTAGTCAATCAAACCATACGGAGAACATTTTTCTCTTCCCGCTATAATCTGTTTGATAGCAATTTCGTCGGGAGCTTGGACGGTTTCAGCACAGCCGCAACATTGGGCTTTTTGCCCTCAAATCAATCCTGGGGGTTACGCACCAATTTGCCTGGGCCTGCACGCGATTTTAGCTACATAGAAGCTGGATCACGCAATGATGATCTTGATTTCCTGTTGTCGCCGATGATTGCCCTCCGCGCCGGAACTGAATATACATTATCGGCGAGGACATCCCTGGGTGCCATAGTGTCAGTGGGTCTCACAGCCACTCCCAGCAGGTCTGACATTGATTTCCTTGACATATTCAATGATGCGCCCTCGGGTCCCAATGGTCGCACCCTAACCTTTACCCCGGAAGAGGATGGAGACTATCACGTCATCTTCTATCAAACCGCAGGCAATGCCAATCAATCCATGCAAATGGACCGCATCCAGCTCAACCGCAGGGTGCTGCCAGCGTTAGAGTGGCAATCGCCGATCGAAAATGCACAATTCACTGAAAGCGAAGCCATTACGCTTCAAGTTTTAGGCTTTGCCTATGGTACCACTGTGCACCAGGTGCAATTTTTCGATGGCAATATCCTCATCGGTACAGCTACAGAAACTGAAGAAGGACTCTACTCTTTGGTATGGAATTCACGAAGTCCGGGAACGCGGGACGTCACCGCAGTTCTGACCGATCACAACGGCAATACCATTTCCCGGGCTGTTGCGCTGACCATCACCTTCAACGACGGCACATTGCCACAGTTTGTGGAATGGAACTTCAATGGCAGTGCACAGGGCTGGAGTTTGGGAACCTTCACCTACAACAACAATCGCCTGAATGTCGGGGCCAACTGGACCACAACCAATCCGTGGGCTTCCTCGCCCGTTGTTTTCCTTAAAGCCGGTGAAGAATACACGCTGGAATTTAAAGCCAGGATAACTTCTGGCAATGACAATACATTCCAAATGCGTGCCAATGCCTTGCGGCAGCCGGGCTTCCCAAGCGCCGAGGAGCGGTCCGGAGAAATGGCGTTTACTGTTGGGCCTTACCCATCGGCGGGTGGACGTGAATTTGAAACTATCCGGCGCACATTTTCGGTCACTGAGGATGGTCCCTACCATATCACCTTCTACCCACACACCAGTGCTGGATCTCTGTTTCTAGGAATCCAAATTGATGATGTGCGCTTAATTGGCGATCTAAATGCCGCTCCAGCAGCCACTTGGGCCACTCCGTCCAACAATGTCAGAACTTTGGCTGGTGCAAACATCTTGCTGCGGGCATTGCCGACAGATGCCGATGGATTTATAACCAGAGTGGCCTATGTATTGGCGGATGGTAGCCTCCTGACACCCGATGCCGATTTGAGTTCCGCTCCTTGGGAGTACAATTGGCAAAATGTCCCGGAGGGCGAGTATGAGGTGTTTATATACGTGGAGGACAATGGCGGTGGTTTTGCCTTTTCCACTCCGCGCACAATTACTGTGCTGCCCAATCAACTGAACATTTCCACCTATTTGGGGGCAGCTGGCACCAACGATACCTTCAGCGGAGCCGCTCACCAATCCGATGGAACCATTGTGTTGACAGGCATAGTGGATCCCACCTTGTTCCCAGGGACGCCACCTATTCATTGGTTGAATGGTTCTCAATCCGGCCAACGCGGTGTAGTGGTTCGGCTCTCATCTGATGCTCAGCAGGTGCTCGGCGTAACTGTGGTCGGGAATCAAGCTCTGGATTTGGCTATTGATGCTGAAGATAGAATTTATGTCGCTGCAGGTACCGCTGGTGCCGTTGTACTTGATCCCACAGCAACCCAGGTGCTGTTCAGTGCCACCTATCCCACCCGCCTGGCGCACCGTATTGACGCCGCCCCCGGTGGTGCATTTGCTGTCGTTGCCTCAACTCAGACCGACTGGCTGAATGAACGCATCGGAAATGTCATCGTTCCCATTTACGACGCGGCCTGGCAGCTTCAATCCAGTCTGGGAGGACCCGCGTTTACCAGAGACCTGGCGATCTGTGAAATCAACGAGATCGTGGTATTGATCGGTTTTAAAAACATCGTTGATATGGACATGCCGCCCTGGAGTTCTCAATTTGGGGAAACCAATCCAGTGGACATACCTATCCTTATCGGACGCAATTTTGACGGCACCTTGCGTTGGCGGGGTTACGACTGGGAAAAATTTGTGGATAATCCAGAACGCCACCTCAACAGTTCTGCCAACAACATGGCAGACACCCGTGGGCACCGCATTGTTATTGGGCCAGACGGATATGTTTACGCTGCATTTGAGTTTGATGGCGGCAACCATCCGTTGCGTTACTCTCCACTGAATATCAATGAAAATATACAAAACCGCATTGTAGGTGGCGACAATTTCCACAATGCAGCCAACACCGGAACCTTGCCCAAGGTTTTCGTGGGGCGCTTTGAAATTAACACCGGTGAAATGCTGTTGGGCCAACAGTTGATTAACCGCAATGCAGGAAATGTTGAGAGTACTTTGCGCATCAAAAACGGTGCCTTGTTTGTGGACAATGCTCGATTCATTCACCTTTCTGGAACCAGTGCCTCCGGCCTGCCCATGACGCTTGAACCGTTGGTGGGCGTCAATTACAGCGGCGGTGCCTGGTACATGGTGTTGAGTCCTGACATGCGCAGCCGGGAACTGGTCACCCGGTTCGGTTCCGGGGGCTTTGACACATACCCCAGCAACGCTGGCCTGAGTGTCAGTTCATCAGGACAGACTGTGTTGGCAGGCTTTAGTGAATCACCGATTTTGTTCCCGCATAATGCTTGGCAGAGCACACATTCGAATCCGGTTGTCGGCATGGATGCCCTGCTTACGGTTGGCCATTTTACGCCATACTTCAACTTCCAGATCGGTGAACATCCCCGTCTATTCTTTAATGCCGACGAACTGGCGCAGATTCGAAACCGACTGGATCGCGAACCTTTTTCGTCCATGCTGAATGCCCTGCTGGACAACCTTGATCAAGCCGATTTTTATCGACCCATCGATATCAATGATCCGCGAGCCAGAGCACTGCGGGCCAACGGTTTGGCATATGCGTATGCCCTGACAGGCGATGACAGTTTTGCCGCTGCCGCCCGCGCAGACATTGAGTTTATTTTTGCTCAGATCAGCCCGACCGAATGGGTATCCACCAATCGCGGTGGCCTGGAAATGTATGGCTATGCTACCCACATCGCCATTGCGTATGACCTGTGTGCTAATTCCGCGAGTTGGGATCCCGGTTTTAACTTCGTTGTTTCCAGGCGTCTGGTGGATTTGGCCAATGTGATTGTTGACAACGGCGGTACCAACCAACCTGCCAACGTCGGCAGCAATTGGCACGCTGCACGAGGTTCTTCTGCCGGTCTGGCATTTCTGGCAACCGACCACATTTTCAATCAGTCTCGTCTGGATGCCTCCTGGAACCGCGTCAATCAATACCTCGCCCTCAATCGCGGGAATCGGCCATCGGTCGGCTGGAACCCCGAGGGTTTTGGCTACACCGCTATCCATTCGGTTTGATGATCGGACCTTATGGTATCGCCCAGGCCAGAGCAGACGCCAGCCGCGACTTGCGCCAAAAATTCCACGATGCAGGCTAAGGCACGCAGTGGTTTCATCACCGCGACCACTGCATTCAGTGTGTACGGAACAGGCGGCATAAAGCCGGACTGGTCGATGAACAATGCACACATTGGCGGAGAAGGCATTTTCGGTCAGGCGTTCGCTTACGCTCCTCAATCGTGGCTACCCTCATTGCGCTGGGCCTACGATCGCTTGCTCGGCAATCTGGCCCCGCACGGCGGCCACTGGGACTCCGTGCGCCACGGCAGTTTTTGGTCCATTCTGTTTTACCCTGAGGACGTTATTCCACAGAATCCCATGGAATTTTGGGACTGGCACATCGCCGCCAACGACGCAGATGGTCTCGGCTTGTTCACTTTCCGCAATGCCTATCAGGATGCCGACGATATTCTTATTCAATTCAAGGCGCGCTTATATAGCCTCGATCAAACCAACTGGGGGCCAGACGGTCTGGGCTTCCGTGTGATTGGCCTCGGAGACAGTTTTGTAGTCGGTGGCGGGCGCAACAATCCTGGTCTTAAAAGTGGACAGGCAACCGTTTATCGCACTGATCCCAACAACCCTGACAGCTTCGTTTCCAACCAAAACACCGGAACAGTTGTCGGCAATCCTGTCATAAAGCCGGATGGCAGCGGACACGCTATTGCCCATATGGCCGTCAGCAATGTCACCACAACCAATCACAAGCGCTGGTTTGTCAGCGACTTTAATTCTGCCGCCACAGGAGCAGAAGCGGTTATGGTGATTGCGGACACCAGCGACGATGGTGTGTGGTGGCAGTTGCCCACATTCCTGAACAATACTATTACCCATTCCGGCAACCAGTTCACCATTACCGGAGTCAACGGAGCCACCCTGCGCGGCACAGTTTTGCACCCCGGCGGGACTCCTAACATCAGTGTCGGCACCCGCGAACGCGGGTCCGGGTATATGGTACTGAATGGCGGCACTCTGGCGGAGGTCAGTGAACAGAACCCGCTTATCACTGAAAACAGGCACTTGCTTATCCAATCCTCAGGAGATGGTGATTTTCTGGTGGTGATGACCTTGCAACCCGCCGGCGTGTCACATCCATCAGTATCACGCATCTCAGGCGGGGTCAGCAACGCTGTCGTGCAAGTTGGCAACCGCAATACACCCTGCAGCCCGACACTGTGTTGTACGATGGTCTTCCTTTCTCGGCTCCTTCTGTTGAAATTACTTTCAACGTCGGCGCTGGGGGAACTCTGGTTGCTGGCTCGCCCAATCAAACCGTGGCATACGGAGAAACCCCGGTCGAACCAATGGTTTTGGCGAACTCAGGATTCACCTTCATAGGCTGGGATCGACCCATCGCACCGGCAGTACAACCCATGGCCATCAATGCAGTGTTTTTACAACATGCCCCGGAAGCAGATGGCTATGACGCCTGGATCACTCAGTTCAGCAATATCCCGGAAAAACCTGCGCGGTGCTACGCAAAGCGCCGCAGGTGATGGTATTGCCAATCTCCTGCGCTTCGCCTTTGGAATGGATCCACAAGTCCCTTCCAGGGTGGGCATGCCTGAGCTACAATTCTCCGGCGCTATTCTCACCCTGCGCTACCGCGTGTCCGCCGCCGCACGCGATGCCAATCTTAGTGTGATACCACTCCAATCGAATACTTTGGAACACAATGATTGGCAACCCGTGGCACTAAACAAAATCACCAGCGATGGCTTCGACGCCGATGGCAACGAACACTTCATCATCACTATAGATACCAGCGCCGGTCAGGTATTCCTGAGACTCAAAATAGGAGAGTAGTCCCAAGGTGACCGCAAAATCTCCTTAACGCTAGCATTCAATGTTCATGGTCTGAAGTCCACCCTCCGGGAGCGCGGGTTTCAACCTGCGGTTTGGGGAGGCAACCAACTCCCCTTTCGTGGATTGAAACCCGTGCTCGCCCCCCCCCAAATAGCTATTCTTTCATAAGCTATTTACGACTTGACAGTAACGCTTTCCTGCAAAGCCTTGCGGTCATGAATGATTCTCATTTGGCCAACTCTCCTCATGATGCATTTTTTGTCTCTGCTTTTGGTGAGCCTGTGCGGGCGCGGGAATGGTTGCCCCAGTTGTTGCCCGAAGCCGTTGTTCAGTGTCTGAACTGGCAATCACTGGAGGTTGTTGACGGCAGCACGGTCGATCCGCAGTTGCACAAACGGCATACCGACATTTTATACAAGATCCGCAGCGCGG
>JAJOKB010000083.1 GCA_021208135.1 Verrucomicrobiota bacterium
GCATCCTCAAGACCCAATCACTCAGACCTCAACACCAAAAAAATCTTCCAAACCTCTCTAAACTGCAAAGAACTTTTATCGACGAAAGCCGCACAACACACACCCTTTCACTCCCCCAGTCAAGTGATCTTTTTTCCCTTTTTTTGTCCAACTCTTACACCCATCAACATTCCTCTCACCTAAACCATTGATGGAGAGGATGCATAACCGGTATTCCTGTTAATGAAAGCAGCGATAGCGGGGTTGATTTGGGGTGCCACGATCCTCAAGCAGGTAGTGTCCGGCATCTTCCCAAACCGACACCTCAGCCTTGGGTAAACGTTTGCGCCATTCAGCGAGAATACCGCTGTGGAAGCACCAGTCGCGCATACCCCAGAAGATACGCACGGGTTTATCCTGCATGGAAAGAACCCCTTGTTCAGCCTTGTACAAGGCAGCATAACTGGGGTGGAGTAAATTTGTCGGGATATCGACTACAAAACGGTGGGTGGCGATGCGATTGCGGTAACTGTCATATGGGTGCAAATAGCCGGCTTTTACCGCTGGATCCAAGGGTTTGACGGTTGTCATACGCGTTGCGGCGCGAGCAAATGCGTTGAGGCCCTGAACGAGCCATTTTCCCAACAGTGGGGTGCGACAAACGGCGATGCGATAGGGAATGGAATGGAATGGAAAAGCGGCCGTATTGAGGACAGTGAGAGAACGGATGCGGTGCGGAATGTGAAAGGTCATCGCCATACCAATAGCCCCCCCCCCCAATCATGAACGACCAGATGAAAATCGCCGAGTGCCAAACCATCGACCAGCGAACGGAGATTGGCAGCGTGTTGTTGCAGTCGATAAGGGTATTTGGGGCCGGGTTTATCAGACAGACCACAGCCGATATGGTCAGGAACTATACAGCGAAAGGAGGGTCTCAATTGTTGCACCAAATCCCGATAAAAAAAAGGACCAAGTGGGATTGCCATGGAGCATAACGACTGGCTGACCACGCCCCTCATCCAGGTAATGCAAGCGTTGCCCATCGGGAAGCTGATGGAAATTAGAGCGGAACGGATATAGTTTTTTCCAATCACTCATGATAATTCAATTCCGGCCATGGCGCAGCTCAGACCACTGCCGATGCCGAGCAGCGCTATTTTGCTATTAGCGGCCAAAGCGTTTTGCTGCAGTAGATGATCAAGGGTGAAGGGCAAGGAAACCGACCCCACATTGCCCATAAACCGATACGTAGTGAAATCTTTTTCAAGCGATAGATTTAGCCGTTCAAGCAGCTTGCGTTGATGGGTGCGCCCGACTTGATGGCAAACGGTGCGGTCGATTACAGGAACTCCCCAACCGGTTAACGCGGTGAATCGAGCCCAAGTATCGGCAGCGAGATCAAGGCCGGCTTGGAGCAAGGCCTCGGAATCGGTGAGCATGGCCAACTCATCCCCCGCATTATCCCCTTGGCAAAGCTCATTGTGTGAGGAATCCGAGTGCACTACTGCATTAGAAAACCGGGGGGAGGTTGGCGCGAGGTCTTCGTGAGCGAGTACGCAGGCTGCGGCACCGGCCCCGATAGTTAAATTGGCGAAGTAAGGCTTCACCTGATTGCGGGTTAGGTCTTTGCTGAGCAGTTCACGAATGGTATGTTCAAGCAAAGGTTTACCATTTTCCCCTGACACCAAAAGAGCAGCGCGAATCATCCCTCCTTCAATGAATGAGGAAGCTAGAATCATGGCATTTAAAAAACCGAGGCAGGCATTGCTGATATCGAGAAATTGAATTTCCCTGGGCAAATGCAACAACGAGTGGACTCTTGAGGCAGTAGCGGGTTCGAGATGATCGCGACAGACGCCGCAGTGGGCGAGCAGACCAAACGCATTCATGGGGATTGCAGCTTGTTCGAGAGCCAGACGCCCGGCATTTGCCGCAGCGGTGGAAGGCAATATAGGATCGGGCCAAAAGTGACGTGCATGAATGCCGGTCATCAACTCCAATCTGCCGGTCGGCAGCCGCAATCTTTCGTACAGCGGTTGCAATCGCTGCTCAATGGCATCGGAGGTAATTTCCACGGGTGGCTGAACGGATGCCAGACCGGCAATTCGAACCTTGGTAAACTTGGCAAACATGGTCAGCGATCCTGGCGCATTGTGCGCATGACAATCTCTTCATCAAAGTAATTCCAGTCCATGCCTGCGTTGACGACAATACCTTGGGCATTGATACCGCTGCTTCGCGGACTGAGCAAATAAACCGCGGTGTCAGCCACCTCCTGAGTCTGAAGGGCCCGCTTGCGCAACGTCATTTTTTCAGCAAATAAATAATTGTCCAAGTAACCGGGAATTCCGGCTGAGGCCTTGGTTTTGAGCGGTCCGGCATTCACCGTATTGAACCTAATCTCCGTGTCTCTACTGAACGATTTCGCTAAAAACCGGGTACAGCCCTCCAGTGAGGATTTGATGGGCGACATGTAACCGTAGCTGGCCGCGGTCACATAAGAACTGATTCCAATTGCCACTACGGAAGCAGTCTTTGACAGCAAAGGCTTGAAAGCGTTGGCAATCTCCACCAACGAAAACGAAGATATGGTGACTGCCTGCAGAAAATCATCGCGACGCGTTTGGTGAAAGGGAACCAATCCATCAGTGTAATTGGCAAAAGCAATGGAATGAACCAAGCCATCGAAACAAGTAAATCCAGCGGCCATCACCTCATCTGCCAAGCGCTTGGCAGCCTCCGGGTGCTCGACATCGCAGATAAAGCAAGGACGGGAACCGAGCAGCTTGGCCAGACTGTCCTTGCGCTCCTGACTGCGCACGCTGTAAACCACCATTGCCCCCTCTTGTTCAAGCGTTTGCGCAATGGCCCAAGCAACGCTCTTTCTGTTGGCGACCCCAAAAACCAAAAAATGACTTACCAGAAATATTGAGAAAGCTCATGAAATTACTTGCTGGAATCCTCTTCAACCATTGCCAAAGCGAACTCGACCGACATCACTGGTTTGCCCGCGCAAGTTATTTTCCCGCGCATAAAATGAAACTGCGCCAAAGGTTCCTTATAAGTGACCTCAATCAACAGCTCATCACCAGGCCGAACGATTTTTTTAAACGGGCATCACCGATGCGAGCCAGAATGGGAGTGCGATTGCTCAAGGATCCGCCGGATTCGCGCTGTAACTTGGCGGACATAAAAACAGCCGCAGTCTGGAAAACAGCTTCGCACAGCAGGACTCCGGGCATGATCGGATTTCCCGGATAATGACCGGCAAAATGGGGCTCCTCAGCCCTAACTATACGCCGACCCGTTCCTCCGGTCTCGGTGATGGTAACCATTTCATCAATAAAGAGAAAAGGAGGGCGGTGCGGAATAGCCTGTAAAATATCCATTCGCCCCAAAGAATAGATTCGTCCCAAACAGTCAAGCGCCTGACCAATCAAATGGACTTGCGCACAGGGGTGGGACAAGTATCTTAAAATCCACTCGTGTATCCCTCAGAATCGTCAAATGCCTTGCTCCAAACCCGCTGGTTTTTGGGTGGTTTACTCACACTGATAAGTTTGCCTGCATTGGCTATTGTTGACGTGGCAAAGGCAGAAATATACCTGACAGGCGGTTTGCTGGTAGCCATCGCCCTTCTTTTACCCAAAACCGCCAGCCGCGTACCAAAGCAACTCTTCAAGTGGGGCACCCCATTCATTTTGGCTGCGGTTGGAGCAGATTTCTTTTATTCGCGGGGTCAATTTTTTGATCCAATGCTCAGGACTCTGGCCCTGTTGATGCTGTGGCGAGGATTGCAACAGCGAACCGCACGCGAAGAGCTGCAGGGCATTTTGCTGGGACTATTCATGATTCTGGTGGCTGGTGTACTGACTCTGGAACTCGGATTTGCCCTGCAAATAATTTTGTTTACGCCAATCGCTTTGCTACAGCTGCTGGTGACAACACTCAGCACTGTTGGCGGCGCATCCACCCGCGCAACTACCGCTTCCTGGCAGGGATTCAAATGGCGTCGCTGGTTGGCATTGTCGCTTGAACACCTCGATTTCAGAGCCATTGGTGTTGGCTCCGCACTGTATGCCTTGCTGATAATCAGCAGCACCTTACTCTTCATTACTCTACCGAGGTTCGATATTGGCTTGAACCCAGCCCGTTTCCAGGCACAAGGTCGCCAAACGCTGTCCGGCTTCAACGAAAGGCTGCAACTCGGAGATTTATCCAACATACTGGAAGACAATAGGATAGCCTTCAGGGTCGATATACCTGAAGGCCCTCTGGACCGGGCTCCTTACTGGCGAATGCTGGTGTTAGATGAATATGAAAATGGCGGATTTCGACGATCGGGAACCGGGGGCTATGGACGGAATTACCATGATCAAACCTTCAGTTTTTCGGGTGCCAGGGACCTTCCGCTTGCAGCTCCATACGATTCTGATCCCGCGCCTTGGACATTTTATCTGGAACCGAACCTGAGCAGATTCCTGCCATTGCCAGGGACCATAACACTGCTGCGATTTCAGAGCAGGCAAAGAATACAGCACTTCATGAATGAAAACATGGTGGCGTTGGGCGAGGTGCCGGGCACACCACTTTTTTTTCCAGCTTGCAGGCATAACGCAACAGGATTGGCTTCCTGCTCCTTCCGGGAGTTTGACCATACAATATCGCAACAGGCTGTTGCAGATTCCACAACGCGGCGCTGAACACACCTATTTACAGACTGTTTTGAGCCGCATACTCGAACAAAAAACGCATGGCTCCACCGAGCCCTGAAAATGAGAATATATCCTCGGCACCTGATGTCAGGCTGACTGGTGAACTCATCAAAGAATACCTCAGTCGCAGAGGATACAGTTTGCAAACAAGACTACCGCCCGGACAGGAGGATCCGTTGGTTCGATGGTTGCGGACGGATTTAGCAGGACACTGCGAGTTTTTCGCCGGAGCCATGGTTTTGTTGGCAAGAACCGCCGGAATACCCGCCAGGATAATTGTCGGCTTTCATGGCGGCGATTGGAATACCCACGAACGCTATTACATGGTGCGCAACCGCCATGCGCATGCTTGGGTGGAATTGTTCGACCAGGCATCTGACCGATGGTTACGCTTCGATCCAACACCCTCTGTGCAAACGGGCACTGATAGAAACGCAAGGGCTGGTATCCACGGCGATACCAGTGGATGGATGGCACGTTTGGACAGCTTGCGGATTCTGTGGTACCGACGAGTGATCTCATTCGATGCCGCCCAACAACAGGAGATCGCTTCATCCATAAGGCAACAATCGCACAATCTGCGTTTATTGGACGTGCGGGGATGGTACGCAAATCTCTCAGCCTTAGTTGCGCGGATAAGCACCCGGTTAGCGTTCACCCTCACCCAAGCCTGGCTTACGGTGGCAATTGCATGCTTGATTATTTCAGCGGCATTCGCCGCGATTATTCGGTTGTGCCTCCGGCATTTACCCCGCTGCAGATTCCCAAGCGAAAGAAGACGCCAAAAGGCCGGAAGAATGCTGCACAAACTGTTGGACGCCATACCTGACGGGAAGGACGATGTTCAGTTACCCGCCAGCGTCCAACAGACAATTCTGACCCTTCAGGGGATAAGATATGGGTCTCCGGCATACTGGCCGGATGAATCAGCGGTGAAGCTTAGCCTTCGGCTTTGCTGGCGAGACCTTCACGCATATCGTGCCCGGATGGAGACTGATAAACCCTCAATCCAAACTCCTGCACAATAGCAAACAGATGATCAAAGATATCTGATTGAATGCCCTCATATGCGACCCAGGCGGTATTGTTGGTGAATGCATATATCTCAAGTGGAAGGCCGTTTGCGCCTGGATTCAATTGGCGTACAATCATCAGTTCCTCCTGATAAATACCAGGGTGCGATTTCAAATAGGCCAAACAGTAAGCGCGAAAAGTCCCGAGATTCGTGAGGCGACGGCCATTGGTCAAAACTTCCATGTCCAAGTCGGGCTCATTATTCGCCTCCTCAACTTCGCGCAACTTCGCTTCGAGATAGGGCCGCAACCTTTTGATCCGAAGGAATTTATCGAGCATGGGTTTATCGGCAAATGCGACTGTCTGCAAATCGATAAAAATGGAGCGTTTGATCCTGCGCCCCTTGTTTTCAAACATTCCCCGCCAATTTTTGAACGACTTGGAAATCAGATCGTAGGACGGGATGGTGGTAATGGTGCGATCCCAGTTCCTAACTTTGACTGTGGTCAGAGACACATCAATTACATCACCATCAGCACCATTGGATGGCATCTCGATCCAATCACCGATTTTGACCATTTGGTTGACCGAAATCATAACACCTGCCACCAAACCCAGCAGGGCATCGCGAAAAACCAGTAACAAAACTGCAGTCAGGGCACCCAAGCCACTGAGGAAAAACAAAGGACTGCGACCAAAGATAACGGAAAGTACCAGAATAGCTCCGATAATAAACAGGATCAGCTTGATGGCTTGTGCAAATCCCTTGATGGGCACCCCCTTGTTCTCGGTCATCTGCTCAAAGTAGTGTTGCAGTGAATTGATCACGGCGCTGACCACCATCATCAACACAACAATGACATAAACCATAACTGCACCATGCAAAGCAGCTGTAGCGAGGCTATTTCCCGCAAACAAACCTTTGCCGAGAATATTGATGACGGCTGCAGGAGCCAGGTGGGAAAGGCGCTGGAACACACGATTATCCCGCAGAACATCATCCCACTGCCAGGGGGTGCGTTCTACTATGCGATCGATAGCGCGCAAAATGAAATGCTTGGCAATCCAATTAGCGAAAATGGCAACTGCTGAAATTAAAACCACTACAATCGCAATGGCGCTGATCTCTGCGACCTCTTCACTGATGCCCATATCGGATCCACGGGCACTGAACCAAGCTAACCAATTTTCAATCATGACTGCTTTTCCCCTTTAAAATGATCTCATGCGCCTCCAACAACCCTGCGGCATTGCCAATATCCAGTCTTTTGCCCGGCAACCTGCAACCGTAAAAACCCTCTTCAACAAGTAGTTGCGCCATGGCATCGGTCAGTTGAATCTCATTGTTTTTCCCAGGTTGAGTGGTCCGTAGAAAATCGAAAATGCGTGCGGTAAACAGGTAACGTGCAGCAAAGGCAAAACCATGACTGTAGGCCTGACCGCCACTATCAAGCATTGTAGGCGCCTCGTCAGGTTGCGGCTTTTCCACCATGCTCTTCAGCTCAAACTGTCCTGAGTGCAACTCGCGCCCTCCCACTACTCCATAGCGATGTATACGCTCAGCTGCCACAGGCTCAATGGCAACAGAAGAACAGCGATGTTCAAGATGAGCAGACACCAATGCATTTAGAGAATCTCCTTTGCCCGGACGTCCATTGTTATCGAGAATCATGGTATCGGCCAAAAGCAGGGCGAAAGGATCCTTACCAACAAAAGCCTGTGCCTGTAGCACGGCATCACCCAAACCCTTCATTTCAGGCTGTCTGACAAAGTGAAAATTTGCCTGAGAGGCGATTCGTTCCAATTCATCGGCCTCAGAATGTTTGCCAGCAGACCGCAACCGGCGCTCCAACTCGTGATTGCGATCAAAATAGTCAAGGATGCAATTCTTCTCTCTGCTTACAATGATCAGAATATCAGTGAACCCTGCGGCAACGGCTTCCTGAACTACGTAATCGATGACCGGGCGGTCACCAACCGGCAACATCTCCTTGGGAACAGCCTTGGTGATAGGCAGAAAACGGGTGCCGAAACCTGCAGCTGGCAAAACGGCCTTTACAGGGCGATGGAAAGATTCAGCTCTCATTGCACGGCAATGTTGGTGCGATCCACTTGAAAGACAGGCGCGTAGTCCGGTTTAATGACTGCAATCCCCTTGTTGGCGAATGCCTGTTGCAGGCGCGCAAACATGGCCTCATCCTCATACGTACCGACGATAGCACCTCCACTCCCGGAAAACTTGGCACTGGCACCCACTGAACGCGCTGTTTTCACCATATCGAGATTACCAGCCCCCACGTCGTACAGGCTGGAGCGCTTATCAAAATTGGCATTGATGAGTCCGGGCAAGCGTTCCAATTTACGCGCCAGCAGGGCATCTTTAAATTGCACGGTGAGGTCTGCCCAGAACTGCATCGCTTCAATTACCTCCTTGTCACCCCTATTCCAACGCGACCGCAAATCGTTGTGATAGACCTCCGTTCCTTCGGACAAATCCTCGCGATAGGCGATATACAGATTGGGCAATAATTCCAGATCGAGATTTTCGTAGGCACCGTAACCACGTTCTTCCATCAACTTGCGATTGAAATCCATGTACACCAATCCTTGGTAGGCCTGGGCGACGCGATCCTGTA
This sequence comes from Verrucomicrobiota bacterium, assembly GCA_021208135.1. Classification (GTDB taxonomy): domain Bacteria; phylum Verrucomicrobiota; class Verrucomicrobiia; order Opitutales; family Oceanipulchritudinaceae; genus JAJOKB01. Next base: position 8,348 of record JAJOKB010000083.1, read on the forward strand.
ATCCAGCAGGGATAGCGAGTTCCTGCTGCTCCACAGAGAGCACAAGGTTCGCCAAGGTGTGCCTGGAAATAGTTACGTGATAAAAGCTCATCAAAGCGCGCATGCATGCAGTTATGATGGCGCTGGAACCAGCCAAACCCACCCGATTTGGAATATTGGAAGTATAGCGCAGTGTGAAATTGCGGCCATCCAGCTGGATGTTGCGCTCATGGCAATAGTCATGAAAGCGCTTGATGCTGGCTTTCAATAATCGGAAACCACCATAGTAACCATGCCGCTTAACATCGTTAGCCAAGTCTTCAATGCTGCGGAACAGCGAGTGATCGCGACGACTGGGCAAGATCTCTAATTCCGGGGACTCGTACAAAGTTATTCCGGCAGAAAAGTTGCGGAAGCTAAAGGCAATGGTCTTGCCAAAGTAACCATCAGACGGATTGCCGATCAGGCCGGCTCGCGGATAGCGGTTGTGCGAATAATCATAGTGGACAGTCCCGAAAGTTCCCAAAAAAAAGAATGCACTGGCAAGTTTTACCAGTGCATTGATGAATTGTTGAAGTTCTGAAGGGAATCCCGATCAGAAATTGCCGGTAATGATATCTCTCAAGTCGGACTCTCCGATGATCGGATCCAGTCCAAACTCGTCCAGAATTGGTACGGCAAAGAAGCGGTTAGGCGTTTCGGTGGTGGGAAAGAAATAAACCCAACCATCACCAATAATTGCCGATGGATCCAACATGTACATCCAAGGATACACATCACCAAAGGTATTCACCCAGAACCAGGTTTCCATGGCGAAGTCATAGGCCCAGATGTCGTTCGAAACCGCAGATTCACTCCAGACATACCAGAACCCATGTTCTGTGGTATAGACAAATCCAGTTCCATCATCGTAGAGGAATCCGAAGTTTTCCACAAAGAACCAACGATCCGAACCATCCCCTACCGGAGTTGCATTGACTGGCATGGCATTGGTCCAAGGTGCCAAGGCGCGGTTGGCTTGGGGCGGAACGTCTCTGGAGTTGGAAATATAGGTAAACCCGAGAATATCGCTTGAGCCAAAGGAAGTCCCAATCGAACGCTCCTCAGCGACTCCCGAGGCTATAGATACAATGCGTACTTCACCACTGGATCTGTTTTGGAAGACAGCCTCGTTGAATTGATCACCACTGAAGTCTGCGACATGGACAAACTCCCATGCAGTTCCATTGGCAAACAACGGGATACCTGCATTTTCATAAGCCGGGGCTTCAAATGTGGAAAGATGCAGATAAAAGTTGCCGCTAACACGATCGCGCAGGAACAGGTCTGCTTTACTGTCATTATTGACATCCAGTGCAGCGACCAGCTCGAAAGGTGAACCGATGGGCAAGAGCGCTTCACCTCGAAGATTGGTGGGAGGATTGGCGATGTTGAACAGCACATTGGAACTTGGAACCCCACCGTTACTGGCCAGACTGCGCAAAGTACCGGAAACCGGAGCAACGACAGGTGCAGTTTCCGTTTCTATGGTGAGCATGCGCACATTGACAAAGGTTTCACGGATACGGGCGATATTAAGGGTAGCACCATCCTGGGCGATACCTCTGGTGTTATTGCTGCCCGAATCAAAAGTGACCCCGGTACTAGTGGTGAGACTGTAATTGATGCGGCCATTCAGCGGGGAGAAGAAGTCGATACGCAAAGGCTCAATTTCCGCAGGGGTGATTTCAACCGGTTCACCATTCACAAATCGTACAGGAACTGACTGCGTGCTGCCCGGGAACCTGTACAGCGGGTAATAATAGAAAGTGTACAACGGAGGTGTACCGTCACCGGGAGGAGCAACCGAAGCACCATCAGGGACTAGTTCAAATGGTGTCGGACCCTCCATGCTTGTGGCATTACCTTGTACCAGTGCAAAGCGATAGCTCAGGTTTGGATCTGCATCAGCAATCTCGAAAGGTTCGAATATATCGCTCACGAAGAAGGAGAAATTGTGGAATTGAGTGCGCAGCTCCAACCGTTGCAATTGACCTTGCAAATTATCACCGGGAATAAATTCGCGGGCACAAGCTTGGATGGTGCCACCTGCGGTCGGCGCGGATGGTTTCATTCAACACACTTGAACCGTCCACACGCTCCACCACCAACTCGGCAACTTCCGTGCCATTGCTGACACTATCACCTTCGTTGAGGAGATACCTTAAACCCCATAGCAAAATCTCGGGATCCTCATCGCGGGTGCGGGGACTTTCGAAACGGAAGTTCACATTAAAGCGTTGCGCTACATTACCGATAACTGTCCCGGCATCGACAAAATCACCTGAGCGGAACGGACTGTTGGCAAGCGGCTGCGCAGGATTTTTGGGTGCTACCCCTGCACGGATTTGCCAATTCATATTCGTCACGCCCAATGGACTGCCAACAGTGGCTGTTGTATGCAGGTATTCTGAAGGAACACTGCCAGTTGCCATATTCCAGTAGATGACTTCACCGGTTTGGGAATTGCGCCAGATGAGAGCATTGGCACCTTCCCCCAGCAAATCTGCAGCGGTCACTGGTTCCCAACCTTGTTCAGTCAACAAAATACTATCGGCAATAATACCGGCGCGACCAGTCGCAGGCAAGGTATCCACGGTCATGATTTCATACAGTAATCCGCTGCCCTTGGCTCTGCGGAATAGCAATTCGCGATTGCCGTTGCCGCGCAAATCAGCCGCCATCACAAACTCGCGTGGCACACCATCACTGTACAGGAATCCAGACCAGGCAATTTCAACAGAGAGATTACCAGCCTCATCATTGAATGTCCCCAGCTTCCAGAGAACATAAGCATTGTTGCGGTTGTCACGCCACAGAATGTCCGGAATCCCGTCTCCATCGATGTCGGCCACTGTCTCAATCGACCAGTCGCCAGAGATGTTGCGGATTAAATTGAGATTGCGCAGTTGCAGGTTGCTGCCGACTAGATACAAATCCACGGAACGGCCCACTGGATCGTATACGAGAATGTCAGTCTTGCCGTCAGCGTCCACATCCGTGACAAAAACCTCAGAGCTGGCAGAAAGTGCCAGTATGTCGCGGATCGGTGCGAAATTGCCATCCCCACTGGCAAGGAGTGCGCGCAATTGATTGGCTTGAACTAATGCGATATCAGCCAATGCGCCATCGTCAAAATTGGCTCCGAGAACCGATGGTGAGATATTTAGCTCAAAACTGGCGAAACTACCGCCAACAGAATTGTTGACATAGACCTCAAGCAGGTAGCGCCCTGCCTGGCTGTCCAATTGTGGCGTTCCTACCAACTCACCAGCAGAAACCGCCAAACCAAGACTTTCGAGGGTAACCTGCTGCCCCGGCAATGGGTTGCCAGCTGCGTCCAAAGGAAATACGCGAGTGAAAAAGTTCAATATGCGCACATCTCCGGGAAGTTCATCCAAAACCTCTTCCGAAAAATCGTCGAAATTGGTGATGATCGCCGGTGCTCCGGCAAGATTCAGACGGATGGTATAGTTCAAAGAACGATCTATGCCCGAAATGACAGGAAGGAAGGATGCGTCGTCCACATCGGTCCATATGAGATCAATGGTTTCCACGCTGGTACCCACATCATTGGTCATGGTCACTTGCAATTGGGCGGACCCTGGAGTGGCAGGCAAAGTTCCACTGATGATTCGACGGAATGGATCATAGGATAAGCCAGCAGGTAAACCGCTCACAGCAATGGCTGTGGGCGACTTGGATACATTGAGTGAATAAACAAAATCTTGCCCGGCTCCACCGCGCACTTCGCGACTGCCAGCAATGAATGGGGTTGTTGGCCCAGTTACGATCCCCAGATCGTCGATGAAAACAAAGGTACGGAAGTTACGACCCACAACGCGCAACCACACACGGGTGATTGAAGTACCCTCTGGTGCTAAAATGCCAAAAAAGTTGTCATTGGTACCGCTGGATTGATCGGAAGTGCCACGAAAAACCGAGGATGTGCCGTCGGAAAACCGCGCCGTGACAATGACGTTGTTCGGATTGTTGGGGGCTCCAAAGCCTTGCCAATACTGGAAGTTATTGGCGTTGTTGGCAATAAAACCCAGTGCCACAACATTGTCGCGGGCATCGATCTCAAAATCAATCATACCGCCATTGAGCAATTGTGTACCGGAAGACCGGCTCAATTGACCACCACTGTAGGTTGGAGATCCGATATTGAAGAAATAATTGTCGTTGATGGTATTGAGTGCTTCTGCCCCAGGGAATTGACGGTTTGCCAAAACCCCTTCAACTCTGTGCTGGCTGCCCCGAGTCAAAACCAAGGTGTTTTCGTTGCTCAATCCATAGCGGATTTCAATTTGATTGTAGATAATTTCACTGGTGAATGGATTATCCTCGGCGTCGTCAATGCTGCGGTCACCACGGGCAAAAACCGGGCCAATACGCGAAGTATCGACTATACCTTCTGCCATGGCGCGGCGTCGCTCCTGATTGATGCGGGTTTGCAATAACTCACCCGGCTGCAAAGGATTGCGACGCAATTCACCCTGGATGAAGGCCCGCACTCCAGTACGGTCAAAATCAAAGTGCAATCCTACAGGCAATACTGCTTCAAAATCCACAACACCGCCCAGCCCTTGGGCAAATGCCTGGCTGACGAGTGTCCTGAATTCTTCATAGGAAATACCGTTTTCAACTGGCGATGGTCCCGATTGACCTGTAGGGAATCGCTCAGGTTGGGTACGGGGCCCAATTACATCGGTGTTGGCAAGTACCACTGCGGACTGCCGGACAAAATTCGGGTTGGATTCATCAAAATCCTGTGCTTGCAACCCGGCTGATAAACCGGTGGCCAGACATGCGGCTAATAAATATCGTGCTTTCATGATTTTAGGTAGCAAGGGGAGAATAGCATTAGAAATTTACGGTTGCGGTGAGCCGGAAACTACGGGGCTCAGTGTAGGCATAACCGTAAACTTTGTCGTCGTTCAGCAGGTTGCTGATATTCAACCTCAGGTTGAGATCGAAATTGCTGAAGTTGCGCTTGTAGCCAAGCGCCAGACTCACACTGGTGCGGTCGGGAATAACTTTGTACGAGCCTTGATCATCGGCACTGAGGGTAGCCTCGCGACGATCCGACCAACTGACGCCCACACCAATATCAAAACCTTCCAAAGGACCATCGCGGAAAGTGTATTTGTTCCACAGGCGGAAAGTGAATTCTGGAGTGTCATTGTTCAGACGGGACTCCAACCATGGCACGGGAGTACCGGTTTCATCACGATAGGCAAGCGCACTGACTTGATCAAACTGGTAGTCAACAAGATTACCACTGGCATCCACCACTTCATTGAAAATCCAGTAACGATGGTCACGGATACGGTACTTGTTATAGCTAAAACCTATAATGGTCTCAAACCCGGGAACCAGGTCCAGAAGGAACAGTTGCGAATCAAATCCACGCGACTGGTCTTCGCGCAATGAAACAGTTCCAGGGGCGGCACGTCCCTGGTCTACCCATAGCTGGGAGAAGCTCGGGCTGTCTGGATTGGCAATGTCAGATGGCGGCACTATGGACTCGCCCGTGCGCACGTTGGCACCGGGATGAGACTGCGAAACCGCGACATTTTCACGATTGATTTGATACACCGACATCGATGCCGAAATGCGGCGATCCAGGATGTCCACCTTGACACCAAACTCATAGCTCTGCCCCAATTGCGGGTCGGGAACCAATCCTGTTGGTCCGCGCTGTCCACCCGTGGTCTCAGGGTCGAGTGCAGATGCCGTCAACACAAACATACTGACTGGATCAATTGGGGTGTAAGACAAACCAAATGAATAATTGAATTTCTTGGTTTCATTTTGGTTAGGCTGACGCAACGCCGTACCAACCAGAGACAAATCCCCACCTTCCGGGTTATTGATCGGATCAGGCGAAGTAGCGCGACGCGAGTCAGCGGCAGTAAAAGCCCCTTCACGCCCGATTTGGAAGCGGTCATAACGGATACCGGAAATGGTTCTGAACTTGTTATCCCAGAACGACGTCTGGTGAATCAAATAATAACCGCGCGACCATGCTATAAAGGAACGGATCGGATCCCGGGTGGGAAAGAAGCCTTCCGTGGGACCGGGCTCGAATGTGATGGGCGAAAAGTTGTTCACCGAATGGTAGCGAGCGAATGCGCTCGTACGGATCGGATACGGCTGCAAACCTACGTTCTGAATCGGCCTGTTGGTATCGGCAAAAATAAATTCGTGCTCGCGCAACACCAGATTGTCATAGGACATACCTGCCAAAAACGAGTGATCCAAACCTAGGAAGGTGGGCTTCCAGGCAAACTCACCACGCACCTGCACGCGGGTACGATCACGCTTGAACTGCCCCCAGTTATACTGCAACGCATAAAAGTCCTGCAATGCCCATTCGTCATACATCTCATGTTGCTGCAAGTAGGCCCATGGGTAGAGAGAACGATTGCGGCGACCCACAATACTTGTCGGTACGTTGATATCGGCAATGGGGCTCAAATTGAAGTTGATGCTGCGACCTTCATTTTTGGTACGCGCCCAGTAGGCACCACCATTGAAACCAAGGGTGTCGCTGAAAATGTGCGATATGGTACCCAACACACCCATATCCTGCTGCCGATTGTATGTGGCTCCTGCACCTACGTAACGAAACTCGCGGCTGGGATATGCCAAAAAGCCTTGGTTGCCAGGATGGAGAGTGGTATCGATGAAATCATAAAAGTCATCGCTGCGCAACCCGGATGCCAATGGATTCTCAGGGCTCTTGGTATTGGTGAAAAAGTACTCCGTTTCAAACGAGATACGAGTGCGCTGTGTGGGCTTGTAAACAACAACTGGCGCAATACCCCAGCGATCTTGCTCGTAGTTATCAAACCAGGATTCACTGGTCTGCACGAACATCGGCAATCGGAATGCCAAACCATCCATGAGCGGACCCGTGGCATCAAATGTCGCACGATAAAATTGATTGCTGCCAACCACCACCTGGCTGGTGTAGCGAAACTCGTCAACCGGATCGCGGGTCACATAGTTGACCACACCACCAAAGTTACCAATGCCATACAATAGCGCATTGGGACCACGCACTACGTCCACCTGCGCGATGTTGATCGTGTCAGTCGATCCTTCACGCCGAAAACCATTGCGCAAAACAGCCTGCGATACGAAGCCACGCAATCGGAAACTGTTCGGATTCGGATTCTCCCCAGGTTGCACCGAGGTAATGTTGGTCTCCAGACCAGCCGTAAATTGCAGCGCTTCCCGAACCGTGAGCGCACCCGTGTCCTCAATGAAATCACGCGTCAGTATCTCAACAGGAATAGGTAACTCCTTGATGAACTGATTCAGTCGGGTACCTGTGTTGGACGTCGACGAAGGTAACCTTGCGTCGAGGCTTCCACGATGAAGTCGGCTATCGTAATGACGTCGTCGTCACCACTCTGGGCCTGAAGCATTGCCGGAATAACACACATTGCTGAGGCAGTCAGCATACGGCGTACCCGATGGATTCTATTAGCAATCAATCGCATTTGAGTAGGAGAGGTTAGTATTTCTTATACTGGTATCGAAAGGGGAAAACCAGTATCTAAGCCGCCATTTACGCTTTTGGGAAGCAAAAATGTGCCCAATGGCAAAAACTATTGACACATGGCAGTCTATGCACACAAGCTTAACGACGTTATGAATAGTATTAACATTATCGGAAATCTCACCGCGGACATTGTTTGCCGCGACATTAAAGATAAGTGTAAACTGAGCTTTACACTGGCGCACAGCCAAAATGACAAAACCAGTTATATACCGGTGGAGATCTGGAACCAGCGCCACCTGACGCAGTATCTTGGCAAAGGCTCGCGTGTCGCTGTGGAAGGCCAGCTGGTGCAGGAGAGCTGGGACGGGGAAGATGGCGCAAAGAAGAGCAAGCTGTATGTGCGTGCGAACGCCGTGCATTTTGTGGATCTGAAGGCACCGCAGGCAGCGGCTTCTGAAGGTGGCCGGAAGCGACATTCGTCCGGTGGCGGGCACCGGGCTGCTTGATCCAGGGCACCGGGGATCCGGCACTGCTCAGGATGGCAGGTAATCAGACATCTCGTAAAGATGGGGATCCCGCCTTGGGGGACGGTTAAACGAGCGCAACAGTCGGGCCGATGTTTTTAGGTCATCGTGTGCTGGGCTGGCCATGGCATCGTCCCCCATGGCACCCCTGCCATCTTCATCCTCGCCGAGCAAGTCACCATATTCTTCCTCAAGCTTCTCCGGATCCTCACCCAATTCCATGCGGCGCATCATTTCCTCCATTTCTGCAGGTAGCTTTTCTCCGGTCAGGGCAGACATTTTACGCATCATGTGCGCCAAGCGTTTGGGATCGGGGTTATCCTCATCCATGCCTGCCATTTCCCGCTCCATTTCCGCCATCGCCGCTTCCATCCGCGGATCATCAAAATCGGCGGCGGGTGTATCGGTCTCTTCTTTGGCCTTACCGGTAACGGCGAACGACGACAATCTGCGCTCCATCGACAGGGAAGGGTCGTCGGGGCACAGTGGAATATTATCCCGAAGAGCACTGGAACGAGCATAGAAGCTGTAAATTCTGTGATTATCCGGACAATAAAACTCATATATTGGCATAGACCCCAAGAATGAACACGGGAAGCGACTGCTGGCAAAGCGAATTCGCACCGAAACGAAAAGACACTTTAAGCTGACATCGCCAGAAGCCTGCACGAGCAGCAAACCTCCGGAACGAGGGTCAGGCCTGAGCAGCGAAGATACCAGCGCTGGTGAATCGGTCTCTGAGTCCGCGCTTGAAACTGTAGAATCCCTTGTTGGCGTATGGCCAATGCAAGGAATCCCAAGACCGCCGGTGCTCAAGTAGCAGAATACCATGACGACCCAAAGCTGACTTCAAAGCTGGCATCCGGTCTCTCCAGGGACCCACGGACGGACGGATAATACGCACGGCCTTCAGGTGTTCGCGCACGGCCCAGCGACAGACAGCGGCAACCCAATTATCGACGCTTTCGTTGTGCACGGCCAAGTTCCAATGAGCGCTGGCGCGTCTGGCAGCGTCGCGCACGGCTCCCTCCTTAAATGCCAATACAGCATCGGAAAATCGATATTCGCGATGAATTTCCCTGCATTGGAAGCAGGCGATGGCGTTGAACGGAACCTCAGCCAGACCGCTGAGTTCAAGGGACAAGTCATCTTCCAGAATTAACAAGCCGGCCGGGCTGCAAGAAAGCGAAGGTAAACGAGCAGAGTCATCATCCTCGCAGTGTCTGAGTGCGAGCGTTGGAATGGATTCCTGCTCGGTCAGGGGACAGGCTTCCTCGTTCAACTGACCAACTGGATTAAACATGCCGCGAGAATACTTTTCGATGTTGTCCGCCCGTGCCAGGTAATGCTTACCTTGAGTGTGTAAACCGGCCACCCAACGCCAGGACAGAGTGTTGCTGGCAGGGTCACCATCCAAAAGATTCACATGAAACCAGTCAGCCCCCAAGGCCCATGGTAGCTTCAAAGTGAAAATCCAAATACTGGCATACCACATGCGCGCATGATTGTGCAGATAGCCAGTCTGCACCAACTCTGCGTTCCATGCGTCAAAAGCATCAATCCCCGTCCTCCCTTCGATAGCACTGCGATAAATACTGTAGGCTTCAGCGGACATTTCAGGGCGCTGCGTGAGGCGCTGACGCTTAAACACACTCCAAACAGCTGGATGTTGCTCCAGCCAACCCTTCCAGTACGTGCGCCAGCAAACTTCCTCAATGAATTTCTCCACTTCATTGTAGGAGAATTTTGCACAAACGGCAGCAACGACTTCTTTTTCAGTAATCAAACGATGCCGGATCCAGGGGCTCAGTCTGCTGACAGCGCTATCAGAACCCATATCGTAATTGCGCAACTTGGCATACTCGGGAACAGCGTTCAGGAACTGATCCAACCTGTGCAATGCCGTGCTTCTGGCGGGTGACCAGAATTCCTGCACGGAGTCCAGAGGTTGTTGATTCATAGGCATATCACCTATAATCTGATAAGTAATTCCATCAGTGCCAGCCTTGATGGATAGACGGTCGAATCAATTGGATGGGCGGTTAGCTCTATTGTACCCGTGTACAAATGCAGCCACTAGAACAGTACCCGGTGCCCAGATTAAAGCGTAGAAACCACCGTCACGCAACCCGTTGCGCGCCAACTGAGGCAACGAATAATCCATGCCAGCCAAAGTTCCGATAAGGATAAATGCAACCATCCCAACCAGGGCTCCGGCAGCACACATCAAAATGACCCCGGCGTGCCAAAATTGAACCCAATACAGTGTACGGGCAAAGCAATCG
>JAJOKB010000063.1 GCA_021208135.1 Verrucomicrobiota bacterium
TTATGAACCTGGCACAAAAACTCAGACACGACGGCATTCAGCAAGGCATTCAGCGCGGCATCGAAATCGGTGAGCAAAGGGGTATCCAGATTGGAAGAACAGCGGGGGAAGCAAAGGGGTGAGCGGCAAGGCACCCTATTAGCGAACCGCAGTACATTGACGTTTATCCTCACCAAGCGCTTTGGCGCATTGGATCCGCAGCAATTGAAAATCATAGAACGAGCCACCGCAGAACAACTCAAATCAGCCATAGAGCATGCCCTCGACGCAGCATCAGCTGAAGAGGTTTTAGAACAGTTGCGCACCACAGTGGATTGAAGTCCACCCTCCCAGGAGCGCGGGTTCTTTTCACCTCTCATTGCTGAACATAAGTTTTCAGATATGGGACGGACGCCAATGGATGGTTGTCCTGACAACAAAAAAATAGAGGTGCGCTGGTGCGCACCTCTGGATGGCGATTTTAAGTTTTTGGCTACCTGATTTGGCCGTTAGTTGAGCGTGGTAGCGGAGAAAAATCGCCCTGGCGTGAGGCCAGGGCGAGAAATTGGATTATGGTTATAGTCGAAGGCACTTTGACCTTCTCGCCGGATTCGATTTTGTCGAGAATTTCAGCGCCGTAGACCTTCTCCATCATGCGTTTGCGGTGTTCTACAGCCAACTGGAAAGCCTTCTTTTCGCCATACTTGCGGATGGAAAATGAAGTGCATTTCTGCACACCGGGGGCTGGACGCCAGCTCACTGAGTAACACTCATTAATGGTTCCATTCGGGCTGCGCTTGGCAGTGCGGCAGACGCCCAACACCCCTGTGGTGTTGCGACTGTCGCGGGTAACGATCCGGCGATTGCGCGGACGCTTCGGAATGACCGCGAGTTCACCAAACAACTCATCCCGGAAAGCACGCGCCTGCTCCAAAGCCTGTTCTGTGCTGCCGCATTTGCGGTCGCTGAACAAACGCGAAAACGTTTTGCCGTTGCGGTAACCTCTAACGAACCACCCGTGAGTAGATCCAGAGTCGATTCGACTGATGCCTTTTTCTTTCTTTTCTTTTGCCATAGTATTAGTTTTAGTTAAATTACTCTTTCTGAATAAGGCATATGAATTTAGGTTGCGCAAGTTAAATTATCTTTTTTTTTCGATTTTATCTTTTGCCCCGACCAAATACTGATCATCCAGAGCATAGCAACAGTTGCCATGGCGGCCGCCATACTGACATTCAGCCAAATGCTTAAATGAAAGCCAGCCAGGCTAATCACGAGTGAGTGAAAGGAAGTTGCTGCGAGAACCAGAGGCAAACGGCGGCAATGCAGTAAGGCGGTTGCTCCGGGAAAGACGAGCATAGCCACAACGAGGATGGCGCCAACTGCCTCAAAAGCGCTGACTATGGTCAGGCTGAGAATGGCCATTAAAGTGTGGTGGGTAAAGCGGTTAGGCAGACCTGCCGAGCCGGCCCAGTCGTTGTCGAATGCTGACGCCAGCAATTCTTTATAAAGGCTTAAAATGAAGACGATGACCAAGGCAGCGATCACGACCATCCTCAGCCAGGCAGCTGGCGGGAGAGTGACTCCCATCCAATGAACTCCGGGTTCAACCATCAAGTACAGCAGTTCGCCGTACAGCACGCAGTCTGCATCGAGGTCAATTTGGCGGCTGAAAAGGGTGATTAAAATGACCCCTAAGGCAAACATGAAGGAAAATACTACACCCATGGCTGCGTCAGCTTTAATGCGGCTGTATCTCTGAATCAGTTCGATCAAGACGATGGTGACGCCAGCGGCAACAAGTGCGCCGATCCACATAACCCAGGTTGCCCGGCTGCCGGTAATCAGAAAAGCAATTACCAGGCCTGGAAGCAGGCTGTGGCTGAGGGTATCACCCATCATGGCTATTCTGCGCAATAACAGCATGACGCCCAGCCATCCGCAGGCAATGGCCACCAACCAACCCATACTTACAAGCAATAGTGAGGATCTCCATTCCAATAGCCAGGGATCGCGAAAAACTTCAATGAAAACCTCGGAGTTCATGACAAGTTTGGGTGTACTTCCGGGATTGAACGTCCATGTGGATCCACTTTAGGATAACCTAACCGGCGTTCCAATCGCTGTAATTCAGTCTCATCCAGGAAATGCTCCATAATCTCGGCATCGGCGTGAACATGATCGTCGGGAAACCGGGCTGCCTGCTGTAAATAGGTTTCCCACAGTCTATGTTTGCGCACGATCAAGCGTGCCTCGCGCCAGCCCGCTGCTGTGAGTGAGAACGTTTGTTGATCTTCGGAAGGCCAGTCGATCAAGCGGGAACGGGCGAAAGCGCGCAATTGCCGCCGCAATTGCGGCACTTTCAGGGAACTGCGACGTTCAAGATCATCCACTGAAAAGTTTTCGGTTCCCTCGCCGTAATGCTCCCAGAGCAAGTAAATGGCTCGCAGTAAATTTTCCCTACGACTATCCAGTTGCCGGTTTCTGGCCATACGCCAACGACTGATAATGCCATCTTGCGGGGCTGCAAAGAGGGCTACGACAAACACCAGCCCAGCACACATGACCATGAAGGGCCCTGTGGGTAACGAACTTCCGACATAGGAGATCAACGATCCGCTCCAGGCCGTGAACATACCAATCAACGCGGCTAGAAGCAGCATGATATGGAACCGCTTGGTCAACAAGTAGGCGGCAGCTGCCGGGGCGATGAGCATGGCAGAAACCAAAACCACCCCTACTGACTGGAGGGCGCTGACCACTGCAAATGCCAATAACAACCAAATCAATTTTTCCAGAATGGCTGCCGGTATTCCCAAGCTGCGCGCATAATTGCTATCAAATCCATTGAGCAGCAACTCCTTGTAGAACAGAGCCAACACAACCAGAATAAGACTCGCCACCACGGCCATCAGCCAAACATCTTGATGACTCAAGGCAGCAGCCTGGCCAAACATGTAATTCTGCAGACCGGCGGCACGCGCTCCTGGAATCAGATAAATGACGCCCAGCAGCACCACACCCAAGCCGTAAAATCCGGAAAGTACCAATGCCAAAGCGCCGTCTTCTTTCAAAACCGTGCGCCTGGTCAACAAACCGACAACCCAGGTGCCAAATAAACCTGCCAGGACCGCACCGGCGAACAGGGTCCATGGATCTTTATTCATATTCCACAAAAACCCGAGGGCGACGCCCGGCAAAACCGCGTGAGATAGCGCATCCCCCAATAAAGACATCCTGCGAACCACGATAAAAAGCGCCCATCAAACCACAACTCAAACCGAGCAATACCGAAGCCAGTGCCGCAACCCTGGCTGCTGAATCGGCCAAAGTGACAAATGCCCATGCATCACTAAAAATATCCACTGTTCAACCTTCGGTGGTTCGGGCTCGTTGTAATGCGAGGCGCGACAACACATTCAATTGGCCACCATAGGCCTGCCGCAAATTCTCCACATTGAAAACCTCCTGCGTAGGTCCAAATCCTATCAATCGCATATTTAGCAGCAGTACATGGTCGTAGTATCGTTCCACCGTGCCCAGATCATGATGCACCACCACCACCGTCCGGCCTTGCTGCTTTAACTCGCGCAACAAAACCACAATGGCCTCTTCAGTCGCCGCATCGACCCCGGCAAAGGGTTCATCCAACAAATACAGGTCTGCCTGCTGCGCCAATCCCCTCGCCAGAAATACCCGTTGTTGCTGCCCACCAGACAACTCTGAGATCTGACGACTTCCCAGATTGCCAATACCCATGCGCTCCATGCTGTCCTCCACAATGCGGCGGTCCAACTTGCCTGGCCGCCTGAACAGTCCCAGTCGCCCATATCTGCCCATCATCACCACATCCCTCACATTCACCGGAAAGTCCCAATCAACCGCATTTCGCTGCGGCACATACCCCACCCTGCGCACGACCTTGGCCAGCGGTTCGCCAAAAAACCGTACCCAGCCCGAACTCATAGGCACCAAACCCATCCCAGCTTTCAGCAAGGTCGATTTTCCGGCACCATTAGGACCCACGATGCCAACCAGTGCCCCTGTCGGAAAACAGGCATCAATCCCGTACAAAACCGGTTTTTGCCGATAGCTAACAGTTAAATCATGAAATTCCAGAGGGCTCATTCAGTGGATCGGGTAAGCGCGGTGACAATAGTTAAGACATTGAACTTAAACATGCCCTCGTAGGTGCCAGTGTCCAACTGAATGTGGTCGTGGATTGAAGCCTGCGCTCCGGTGGGTACGGTTCTCATTTCACCCGGCGCGCCCATGGCATCGGAAAACAATGTTCCGCCTAATTGGGCACCCGTCAATTCGCGCACGCGCTCCATGAGACGAGGCGAAACTGATGTCTCCAGAAAAATGGCGGGAATATTGCGCGATCTAATCATGTCGGCCATACGGCGAATATCACCTAAACCCGCCTCTGTCGCGGTCGATATCCCTTGCAACCCCACCACCTCCATCGCAAAAGCCTTGCCGAAATAGCCAAAGGCATCGTGGCTGGTGATCAAAACCCGTTGCCCGGCAGGTATTTTGGACAGTTGCGCAGACGCCCAATCAAAGAGCGCATGATAACGCGCAGCCAATGCCAAGCCGCGCGCACGATACTCTTCAGCTCCATCAGGATCCAGCTCGCTCAAGCCCCGCACAACAGCCTCAGCCGCACGCGCCCACAGGCGCGGATCAAACCAAATATGCGGGTCTACTTCGACTCCCGCTTGCACCGGAATCACTTCTTCTGCAATGGCAAACACTTTAATTCCACGTCGAGCCAAATTGCCCAACATGTGCGTCATAGCTCCCTCCAGAAAGTGTCCGTTATAAAATACTGCATCCGCCTGCCGCAGTGCCAGCATGTCCGCACGCGTGGCGCGGTAATCATGCGGGTCCACTTCCGGGCCCATCAATCCACGCACCTCAATACGCTCTCCTCCGATTTCACGCACCAGGTCAGTAATCATTGTAGTGGTAGTCACTACACGAAATGCCTCTGCTGAATGTGCCCAGAAAATTAACGTCAGCGATACCATTAATGCCGTCCGTAACCATGCTGCCTTGCCTGCGATCATAGAATGATTTATATCGAATCAAAATTTTGATTTTGACAAGTCAAAGTTATTGGTGGTGTCAGAGATTTCGCGAAAAGTAATGGAGTGGATGTGGTGGAGCGCGAACAGGCCCGGGCACCGCCGGATAACCATGGTGCCCAGGCAAAGGAGCGCAACAACCTTGATCAAGCTTGTTGTTGTTCGAGCAAGGAGATGATTTTGCGAGCGGAATCGGTAATGATAGTGCCGGGTCCGAAGATGGCCTGAGCGCCATTTTGGTATAGATAATCGTAATCCTGAGCAGGAATCACACCTCCGCAAACGACCATGATGTCCTCGCGTCCGTGTTGTTTCAAGGCGTCGATCAGCTGAGGCAGGAGAGTTTTGTGACCGGCGGCCAGGGAACTCATGGCGACGATATGCACATCATTTTCAACCGCCTGGGCGGCAGTTTCGGCTGGAGTTTGGAACAGTGGCCCAATATCGACATCAAAGCCCATATCGGCGTAGGCGGTGGCAACGACCTTGGCTCCGCGATCGTGCCCATCCTGTCCCATTTTGGCGATCATGATGCGTGGTCTGCGACCTTCTTTGGCTGCGAAAGCGTTGGTGCGTTCCCGCATTTCAGCGATTTCACTTTGCTTGCCGAATTCCCGACTGTAAACGCCCGAGATGGAGCGAATAACGGCTTGATGGCGACCGAACTTCTTTTCCATGGCATCTGAAATTTCCCCTAAAGAGGCGCGGGCTTGGGCAGCCTTGATCGCCAGATCGAGCAAGTTGCCCTTGCCGGTTTCGGTTGCTTCAGTGATGGCTGCCAATGCGGCCTGACACGCAGACTCATCGCGCTCGGCGCGCAGTTTTTGCAAACGACGGATCTGTGACTCGCGCACTGCGGAATTATCGACGTCCAGAATTTCGAGCGGATCTTCTTTGGCAAGACGGTATTTGTTGACGCCTACGATGGTTTCGCGCCCGCTGTCGATGCGTGCTTGGCGGCGTGCTGCGGCTTCCTCAATGCGCATTTTTGGCAAGCCGCTTTCAATGGCTTTAGCCATGCCACCCATGGCCTCAACTTCCTCGATGTGGGCCCAGGCGCGTTGGATCAAAGCATCGGTCAAGGCTTCAACGTAGTAGGAGCCGCCCCAGGGATCGATAATTTTGCAAATACCAGTTTCTTCGGAGAGAAACAGCTGAGTGTTGCGTGCGATACGTGCCGAAAAGTCGGTCGGCAAGGCAATGGCTTCATCGAGCGCGTTGGTGTGCAGCGACTGGGTATGTCCGAGCGCAGCGGCCATGGCCTCGATACAGGTGCGAGCCACATTGTTGAAGGGATCCTGCTCAGTTAAGCTCCATCCGGAGGTCTGCGAATGGGTGCGCAAAGCCATGGATTTGCTGCTCTTGGGGTTGAACTGTTTGACAATTTTGGCCCAGAGCACGCGGGCTGCGCGCATTTTTGCCACTTCCATGAAGTAATTCTTACCCTGAGCCCAGAAGAATGACAACCGGGGAGCAAAAGCATCGACATCGATACCCGCATTGATTCCGGTGCGAATGTACTCAAGCCCATCGGCCAAAGTATAGGCCATTTCCAAATCCGCCGTCGCACCCGCTTCCTGCATGTGGTATCCTGAGATGGAAATAGAGTTGAACTTGGGCATCTTTTGGGAAGTGAACTCGAAGATGTCCGCAATGATTTTCATGGAGGGTGCGGGTGGGTAGATATAGGTATTGCGCACCATGTATTCCTTCAAAATGTCATTTTGAATGGTGCCGGACAATTCCTCGAGCTTTGCGCCCTGCTCCAGAGCGGCCACAATGTAAAAGGCGAGAACAGGGATGACTGCGCCGTTCATGGTCATGGATACGGACACCTTGTTGAGCGGAATCTTGTCGAACAGGATCTGCATATCCATGATGGAGTCTATGGCTACACCTGCCTTGCCGACGTCGCCGACCACCCGAGGGTGATCGGAATCATATCCCCGGTGAGTTGCGAGGTCAAAGGCCACGGACAAACCGCGCTGACCGGCAGCGAGGTTGCGGCGGTAAAAAGCGTTCGACTCTTCGGCGGTGGAAAACCCTGCATACTGGCGCACGGTCCACGGTCTGGTTACATACATGGTTGCGTAGGGTCCGCGCAGAAAAGGAGCGACTCCCGCAGTGAATCCAAGATGCTCCATGCCTGCCAAATCCGCCTCTGTGTATAAAGGTTTAACCGGAATTTGTTCCATGGTGTCCCACACCATATCCTCAACTTTGAGTCCGGTCTTTTTCTCAATCGAAGACTTCCACTCCTCATAAGAGACTTTAGGCGCAGGAGCGCTGTAATCAATTTTGCTGAAATCTGGATGTTTGCTCATGACAATACTGAAAATTTTGTGGTTCAAACGAATGAATTCAGGCTTAGACAGTCGCGCCCAGCTTGTTGAGTAAGGCTTTGAGGGTGTGGTAGATGTCAACCCTGACGTTGATATAGCCATCAACGCCGGACTGTTGCCATTCCGCCTCAGCTTCACCAGCGGCCCCGGCTACCAGGACACTCACCTCCGGCAAGGCGGTTTTGAGGGCCTGGGCGAGTGCGGGCACGGTTGCCGGATAACTCTCATCATCTGAAGTGATGACCACGACCTTGGCGTTCGCGGTGAGCGCAGCCTGAACGGCCTCCTCGACGGAAGCGAAATCCACATCCGCCAGCACCTCAATACCGCCCACATGAAAGAATGCGGTAGTCCAATCGGCGCGCAAACGATACTTGCGGGAGGGTCCCATGTTTGCCTGAAAAACCTGTGGCGGATGGCCATTGGCAGCTGCAAAAACGGCTGATGCCACGCGCAGGCGCTCAAAAGGTTCAGCACCGCGGCTGAGTTTGATTGCCGGAGCCTGCACGCCAGCGTTTGACTCCAGCAGTGCGGCATTGATCTGCCCCAGAGTAGCGCCCTTTTTTACGGCCTGAATGACCGTCTCTATCAGCGCGGTTCCGGTTAAACCGGTCAAGTTCAGCTGCACTGGCGAGCGCGCCGCCTGCACCGTTGCCTTGCGTTTTGCGGCAATGGCCTGGTAGTCGGTCTTTGCAGGTGGCAACGGTTTTTCGGTTGCGTTGGGATAAACATTGGTACCAACCAGAACATCGCGGCGCGACTCCAGACCCTTGCTCTTTTCGGTCGCGACTTTGGCGATTTCAGTCTGTAACCAGCCGCTCTCAAGCGCCGATATTATGCCGCCGCGCGCCTCAATTTCCTGAAAACCCTTCCAGGCCTGGCGTGCCATGTTGTCGGTCAGAACTTCAACCGCCCAGGAACCACCGGCCGGATCGATAACCCGTGTCATATCGCACTCTTCCATCAGAACATGCTGAGTGTTGCGCGCAATCCTTCGACTAAAGGTATCCGCCTCGCGCACCATTTCATCAAAACAACCCACATGGAGGCTGTCGCACCCACCCAGAACGGCAGAGAATGCTTCAGTGGTGGTGCGCAAAAGATTTACATAGGGATCAAAAATCGTCTTGTTCCACAATCCAGTGCGCGCATGGATGTGCATGACCTGATCCTCAGCGGCGACGCCAAATGCGGTTAAAACCTGTGACCACAGCCACCGCAAGGCGCGGATCTTCGCTATTTCAATAAAATAATTGCCTCCGACTGAAACCGAGAGGCGCATGTGACGGCAGGTTATTGCCGGATCAATCCCCGCCTCTTGCATGGCAGACAAATAAGCGGAACCGGTAGCCAAAATGGCCGCTAATTCCTGAGTGGACGACGCTCCGCCATTGTGATACCCGTGCCCTTGCACGCCAATCACCTGAACTCCGGGAAACCGGGTGGAAACGGACTGCAAAGCAGATGCCATTTCGCCGTAGGCCGACTTTATGCCTTGGGGCAAAGTGCCGGTTTCCACTAACCAGGCGCACGGGTCTATTTCCACGCATGCTCTCAGATCAGCGGGGGCGACACCCTGCTCTTCTGCCAAGGCCAATAGTTGGGCTAGCACCGCGACACCCGACAAACCAGGACGCAAATAGAGCGAAACCATTGCCAAATGCACGCCCTTCAATGCGGTGCGCATGTCGCTCAATGTTGCCAGGGAAACGCCGCAAACGCCGACACCGTCCCTGGCCTCATCGGCATCCAGACCACGCCGCGAGGGCGCATCCAGCCAAATGTTTAACTCGTTTTGACCACACTCCAATGCCTCCAGTGCAATCGCATTGAACGCTTCAGGGGTACCCCCGGTAAGTTCCTGCGAAACCGCCACCCTCCTTGTGTGTAACCGCTTGTTTTTGAGCCGCGTACCTTGCCGGACAAACCGGGCATTTGGTGCAAATGCGGCAAACCGGCAATGTCAGAAGCGTTGTATATGGGCTGCAGGGAAAATCCCTCGTACGTGCGCGTTATCAACTTCTTGTCAAATGGCGCCCCTTTCAACAACTCCTCCGCTGCTGACTTCCAATCTTCGTAACTGGAAGGCGTGAATTCACTCAGGATGCGCTGCCGCGCTGTCTGTGGTGTATCTGACGATTTCATGGTTGAATCAAAAGTAATTACTCTTTTTTGTAGCTCAAGGCGTACGTTGCTTTCACGTACCTGCGACCCCAAAAACGCATTAAATTTTCTAATCTTACAAGACAATTCGTTTAGATTTATTAATTTTAGGCTTGTGCAGTTGGCAATGATTTATTCTTTATCGCAGCAACCAACAACCGAGATATGATACAGCAGATAGATCACATTGGCATTGCGGTCCGCTCATTGGATGAGGGCATTGCCTACTACGAAAAGACATTAGGCCTCACTTGCGAAGGTCGCGAGGAAGTGGCCTCCCAAAAAGTGCGCACGGCATTTTTCCACGTGGTGAAGTGCACATTGAATTGCTGGAACCTACAGACCCGGAAAGTCCGATTGCCAAGTTTCTGGAGAAAAATGGCGAAGGTATCCACCACATTGCCTTCCGCACCGACAACATTGAAGGACAACTGAAGCAAGCTGCTGACTCGGGCTGTCGCTTGATCCATGAGAAACCATTTCCAGGGGCTGCTGGCAAGCTTGTGGCTTTCCTGCATCCCAAGTCCACTCACGGAGTGCTGACCGAATTCTGTGCGCTGAACCCTGACGCCAACCACTGATTATTTTCCACCATGGCAATAGATCCCAATTTAATGAAAGACCTCGAACGCCGCCGCAAGGAAGTGTTTGCCGGCGGAGGTGAGGACAAGATGCAAAAGCGTGCTGAAAAGGGCCTCATGAGTGCCCGCGCCCGCCTGGAAGTGCTTTTTTGACAAAGACACATTCCAGGAATTTGGTGTGCATGCACAGCACAGTTGCAAAAGCTTTGGTATGGCCGACAAAAAGATGCCCGGTGATGGTGTTGTCACTGGCATTGGCTACGTCAATGGTCGTCCAGTTGCGGCATTCGCGCACGACTTCACTGTTGGCGGTGGTGCCCTTGGTCGCATTCATGCGCGCAAGGTCTGTAATTTGATGGACTACGCCATGAAGGCTGGCATGCCAGTGGTTGGCATCAATGATTCGGGTGGAGCCAGAATCCAGGAGGGTGTTGATTCGCTGTCAGGTTACGGTCAGATCTTTTTCCGCAACGTTCAGCTCAGTGGACTGGTACCGCAGATTGCCATTATCGCCGGGCCCTGTGCAGGTGGTGCAGCCTATTCACCGGCATTGACCGACTTTTTGATCATGACCCAGGACAACGCCAATATGTTTATTTGCGGACCTGAAGTGATCCGCGCTGCGACTGGCGAAAAGGCTTCACTTGAGCAATTTGCGACAGCCGCGGCCCATGCGAGTGTGGCTGGCAATATTCATTTGATTGCGGAAAATGATCAACATGCCATCGAGTTATCCAAGCAACTGATGTCGTATTTGCCCTCCAACAATTTGGAGGATCCACCGCACCACCTTACCGAAACGCTCAGCCTGGAGCGCAATCCGCGCATGAACGAACTGGTGCCGGCCAACCCTAAGGACGCCTTCAATGTCAAAGATGTCATTCAGGAACTGGTCGATGGCGGCGAATTTTTCGAGATCATGGCGGAATTCGCCAAAAACATCGTGGTCGGATATGCGCGCATCGACGGTGTTGTCGTCGGTATCGTCGCCAATCAGCCCAATTTCAAGGCCGGTTGTCTCGATATCGATGCTTCAGACAAATCCGCCCGTTTTGTACGGGTATGTAACATCTATCAGGTTCCGATCGTGAGTCTGGTGGACGTTCCTGGGTTTTTCCCCGGATTGGCTCAGGAGCGCGGTGGTATCATTCGTCACGGTGCGAAGATGTTGTTTGCCTATGCTTCCGCCACTGTGCCCAAGATCACAGTCATCATGCGCAAAGCGTATGGCGGTGCCTACCTTGCCATGTGCAGCTCAGACCTGGGTGCGGATTTAGTGTATGCCTGGCCTACAGCCGAAATCGCAGTCATGGGTGGCGAAGGAGCCACTAAAATTATATTCGGCAAGGAGATTGCCGCCGCTGCCGACCCTGCTGCCAAGGCCAGGGAATTGGGCGAGGCGTACCGCGACGAATTCGCTTCCCCTTATCAGGCTGCTGCCAATGCTTTGATTACTGACGTCATCGAGCCCGCACAAACACGTGCCATGGTGTCTCTTGGCTTGCGCAGTTTGCTTAACAAGCGCGAAACCCGTCCGCCGAAGAAACACGGCAATATTCCACTATAATCGCCTAGTATCGAACCAGAAAAGCTTATGAAAGAATCTGTTATCGAGGCCATGGAGCATATGACCGGGTTCATCATTGTGTTGATGACCCTGGGTATTCTCTGGGGCCTTACTGCCCTGATGGGGAAGTTTGCCATTGCCTGGGAGCGAGCGCAAAATTGCGGCAAAACGCCGAACCCATCCACTGCCGCCGACAAGCCTTCGCCTGCGCCGGTGGTCGCGGTCGCCTCCAACGCGGACGATGGCCCTACTGACGAAGAGGTAGTGATCATCGCTGCGGCAGTGTCCATGATGCTGTCTGGACGCCATCGCATTGTCAGCATTCGTGCAGGCTCCTCCGACTGGAGCCGTGAAGGTCGTCGCCAGATCTTCTCATCTCACAAAATCCGCTAAGTTCAATCCGCTTAATTTAACACTCAATTTACTTTGCAATGAAAAAACAACTGCGCATTACCCTGAATGGGAAGACCTACGATGTTGTCGCTGAAATGATGGATGACGGTCAGGCTGCACCTGCTGTGGTCACGTCGGCTGCCGTCCGGTTGCCGCCGCTGTGGCGCTGCTCCGGCTCCTGCTGCCGCAGCCAAGTCACCGGCCGCCGCCGGTGCTGGCGATGTAACCAGCCCCTTGGCTGGCAAGGTGGTATCCATTGACGCTCCAGTCGGCACGGCCGTAAAGGCCGGTGACAAAGTCATTACGCTGGAAGCGATGAAAATGAATACGGTTGTCAGCGCTTCCAGTGATGGCACCGTCAAAGCCATCCTGGTCAATCCCGGCGATTCTGTTGAAGAGGGTCAACCTCTCCTGACCATAGGATAAAAGGTTCAACCCATGGACCAGTTTCAAAACCTAATGCTGCATCTCGGTGAAACCACCGGGTTCGACAACCTGACATGGCAAATGTTAGCCATGTGGGTTGTGGTCGGGGTGCTGCTCTATCTTGCGGTCGCCAAAAACTTTGAACCCCTGCTTTTGGTGCCAATTGCCTTTGGTGCTTTGCTGGCGAATTTGCCCACCGAGGGCATCATGGAAGGTCTCGGGGGTACCGGCCCCAAAGAGGACGGCACCTTTGGTCTGTTTTATTACTTTTATCAAGGGATCCATCTGGAGCTGTTTCCGCCGATTATATTTCTGGGTGTCGGTGCCTTGACTGATTTCGGGCCGTTGATCGCCAATCCACGCATGCTGATTTTGGGCGCTGCGGCACAGTTTGGTGTTTTTGCCACGCTGATCGGCGCAACCATGCTGGGCTACACTATCCAGGAGTCTGCCGCCATTGGTATCATCGGTGGTGCGGATGGCCCAACCTCTATTTTCCTGGCCAACAAGTTGGCTCCGGAATTATTGGCCCCGATCGCTGTCGCCGCCTACAGTTACATGGCACTGGTGCCCATTCTGCAACCGCCTATCATGCGTGCACTCACCACTCAAGCTGAGCGCAAAATCCGCATGAAGTCTCTGCGCAAGGTCTCCAAACTCGAAAAACTGCTGTTTGCAGTCATTGTCATGATGTCTTGCATTCTGCTGGTACCCACAGCCTCGCCACTGCTGTTCATGCTGTTTCTCGGCAACTTCCTGCGCGAGTGCGGTGTGGTGGAACGCCTGAGTAAGGCGGCACAGAATGAGATCATTAACATTGTGACTATCTTTCTGGGGGTCAGCGTTGGCATCACCATGTCCGGTGAGTACTTCCTGAACTTCCGCACCCTGGGCATTTTAGGCTTGGGTGTGGTCGCCTTCGGTGCAGCCACCGGAGCCGGGGTGCTCATGGCCAAGGGTATGAATTTGGTCAGCAAACAGAAAATCAACCCCTTGATCGGTTCCGCCGGTGTGAGTGCGGTGCCTATGGCTGCGCGCGTGTCCCAAGTGGAAGGCGCCAAGGCCGATCCAGGCAACTTCCTGCTCATGCATGCCATGGGACCCAATGTGGCCGGAGTTATTGGCACCGCTTTGGTCGCCGGTTATTTCATGGCCGCACTTGGTAGCTAACAGGTTAACAGGGCTGTCTTTACCTGACCTGCTTCGTCTGATGCGAAGCAGGTCTTTTGTTGTACGCGCCCATCCTGCCGGATTTATTTTGACGCAGCTTCAAAACAGTGAACATTTGTTTACTTATGATAAATTCGGCGCTTGGCAACTACAGTTACTACAGCTTTCACCGGGCGCTTTTGGAGCCCGGCGGAATTGGTACGCACTGCCGTTGCGCGAGGCTATCAGAGCGTTGGTTTGGCGGATATTGGCGGTTTTTTTGGCGCGGTGGAATTTTATCGCAACGCACAGCAACATGGCATTGAGCCATCCTTGGGTGTCGTTTTGTGGTGTCACCAATGCGGTTGGTTGCAGTTTACAGTGCGCACCCGGCACGGTTATCGCAAACTCAACGAATTATTGACGTGCACTGCTGGCGAGGTGCTGGCTTCCCCTGATCATCTGAAGCGCATACTATCGGAAGCAGGCGACGATTTTTGGGTATCTTTGTCACTGCTGAGACCCTGTGCGCCCTTTCCCGGTATCAGTCCACCGGAAGCGTTGGTACCCTGGTGGATGCGCAACTGGAATTGGTTGTTAAACCATGCGCCAGCGGAAAACTGTTGGCTGGAGCTAGGTTGGCGCGACGAGTATGAGCGTTCTGCCCAAAGGCGCGTGTACCAACAGTTGGCGCATGCAGGCTGGGATCGATGGGTAATCATGAGCCATGCGCGCATGGCTGACACTGCTGACAGTTGGCGTCTCGAACTTACGCAATCCATTGGCACGCTGACCAGAGTGGCACAAGAGCACCCTGCCAAACTGTCACCAGGAGAAGATAGCCTCGCGTATGCTGAGGTCATGGCACAGCGCTGGAGCAAGGTGCCATCGGTGCTGGAGTCCACCCGGCGTTTTGCCTCGGGCTGCGCCTTTGAAATGGAACTGGGACGACTGCACCTGCCGGGCTGGGATGCGGATGGCGATAACATACCGGATGCACATCAGGCAAATGCGCGCTTGGCCTGGTTGTGTTTGCGCGGACTGGTGAGGCGCTATCGCAAGGAACCCTACCCTTGGCCGGATAAACCTGAATCAAGTGCCCTACTGCAACGTTTGCAGCGCGAGTTAAACGTAGTGCGTGAGGTGGGTTTTGCCGGTTATTTTCTGATTTTTCATGCGATTGTCGAGCAGTGCCGTCGCCGCCAGATTCCGCTGTTGGCGAGGGGTAGCGCGGCGGGCAGTTTGATATGCCATGCCCTGGGGGTATCCAACGTATGTCCCTTTCGTTTTGGGCTGAGTTTTGAGCGGTTTTTGAATTTGGATCGTATGCGCCACAGCAAACTTCCTGATATAGATCTGGATTTGCCGTGGGATCAGCGGGATGAAATCCTGGAATGGATGTATCAGCATTTTGGCCCTGAGCGAGTGGCAATGATCGGAGGGTTCAGCACTTATCAGGCCCGCGGAGCACTGGCGGAGGTCGCCAAGGCCATGGGCCTCCCTGCCGCCAGGGCTCATGAATTGAGCAAACGGTTGCCGCATGGGGCGTTGCACCGATTTATCAGTCGGGCTGAACATTACGTCGAGGCCGCCCCCGTGTTGGAAGATGCGGAAAACAATCGGATGCTTGCCGCAGCGGTTGCCTTGGACGGCCTGCCCCGTCACCCCATGATGCATCCCTGTGGTGCCGTGATTGCCGACCGGAAGTTAACTCACTTCCTGCCGCTGCAAAGCAGTGCCAAGGGGTTGCATATGACCCAGTTCGACATGCACGCGGTGGAAGAAACCGGCTTGTTGAAATTGGACCTCCTGGGGCAGGCCGGTTTGAGTGTGTTGCGCGACGTGGAGCAAAACCTGTGCAGCGAGGGCGTTGCCAACCCCTGGGCAGGTTTAGACTTGCGCAGACCTGAATTGTACCACGCCTGCGCCCGTGGCGATGTGCGCGGCATTTTCACATTGAATCGCCTGCTATGATCGGATTACAAAGGCTGTGTCGATGTGCAGATATGGATTGTCTGGTTGCGGTGGTTCCGTGATCCGTCCCGGAGCCGCCAATGAAGATAAAAAACTGCGCTTTGCACGTCGTTATCTTGGCCTGGAACCGCCCGAATATGCGCATCCGGTACTGCGCGACGTTTTGGGGGATACCTATGGTTTGCTGGTTTACGAAGAGCAAATTCTGTTCGTGGCGCACAAATTCGCCGGACTCGATTATGGCACAGCAGACAAGCTCCGGCGTTTGCTCATCAAACAGAAAGATGCTGATGAACTCGAGCAAATGGGCACTGTGTTTGAACAGCGAGCCGCTCTGATCGGACGTCAACCGCAGGAGATCCATACCGTCTGGCATGCACTGCGCGCATTTTCCGGATTCATGTTTAACAAAGCTCACGGGGCGGCGTATGCCATGGAAGCAGCACGCGGTCTTTGGTTAAAGCAACACTGGCCCATTCACTTTCTCGCCGGTGTGCTCAACAACCGGCGCGGATTTTATCAACCTCTGGTCTATGTGATCGAAATCATAAGGGCTGGAGGGCAATTACGCCTACCAGACATCAATGCCAGCGAACAAAAGTTTGCAGCGTGTGGACGTCATGTCTCCATCCCGCTATGGCAAATCAAGGGACTGCGACAGGAATTTTCGGCACAGTGGCGTAAGGCACGTCAAGCGGGTCCTTTCGGCTCTTGGGAAGATTTTGTGCAGCGGGTACGACCTGATCCGGCGGATGCGCAACTATTGGCCAAAAGCGGTGCGCTGGATGTGTTTTTCCGCAATCGGCACGAAGCGGTCTGGCGTGCAGGTCAGATCGCACGCACCCCGATGAAAAAGCGCGAGCAGGAATACAGTCTGTGGGATCAGTACAGCAACGTCGCCAAGGCGAAAGCAGCGCCCTCGCTACCCCCGTGCACTGATTCCATCAAAGCGGAGTGGGAAGCTTCCTTACTTGGTTTTCCGGTCACCGTTGATCCATTTCAGTTGTGGTTGCCGCCCGCCTCAGATCCGGGGTGTATAGCTGTCGTTGAACTTGAAAATCATATTGGACGTGAGGTTGAGATCAGGGGTATAGTCGTGGCGACGCGTTCACATCATACGCTGCAAGGTAAACTGATGAAATTCATTTCCTTGGCAGATCCCTCAGGTATTGCGGAATGCACCCTTTTCCCCGATGTGTACCGGCGCTATGGTGCCATTTGCTATGGAGCGCGCTGGTTGCAATGCAGAGTGCAAGTGGAGCGCGATGCCACTGACAGTGGTATCCAGTTACAGGTGATCGCAGCCACTCAACATACTTCCATGGATCCATTTTTGCTCAGTGCGGTTTGAATTGCAGCACCAACCTTGACTTTGGCATGGCGATTGCGCCAATTGCAGCCATGTCGAAATCCGCATCCACTCCGATTCCCGGTAAGCCATTGATTGCTATGCCGGATGCCTATCTGCTGATATTTTTTGTCGTGGTTCTGGCCGCAGCGGCGACCTACTTCATCCCTGCGGGCCAGTTCGATGTGGTGGAGAAAACAGTAACAACAGCGAGTGGCGAGCAAACCCGCCGTCTGCTGGATCCTGACACATTTCGCGTGGCGACTGACCCCGAGACCGGATCTGCATTATACCAAAGGGTTGGGCTCTTTTCGGGTAATGCCAGCGAACGTATGGGACTGTTCAATTATGCTTTCGAAGGCATTACCAGTGGTGGCCGGATGGGGGCTGCCGTAGGAGTCATCGCCTTTATTCTGATTATTGGCGGCGCATTTGGCATTATCTTGCGGACCGGAGCCGTGGAGGCAGGTATTTTGGCTGTCATTGGCAAAGTCAAAGGCAGTGAACGCTTGTTGCTGCCAGTCTTGTTCTTATTGTTTTCTTTGGGCGGCGCGATTTTTGGCATGAGCGAGGAAGCCATCGCCTTTGCAATGATTATTGTGCCACTGACGATAGCCTTGGGCTACGACAGTATTACCGGCGTGCTGGTCACTTATGTCGCCACCCAAATTGGTTTCGCCGCGTCGTGGATGAATCCATTCAACGTGGGCGTGGCACAAGGCCTGGCGGGTGTGCCGGTCATGTCGGGTTCAGGATTTCGCATCGTGCTCTGGTTATGCTTCACCCTGGTCACACTCGCATTCGTGCTGTGGTACGCCGCCAGGATCAAACAAAATCCTGCGAGTTCACCAACCTTCAAGAGCGATGATCACTTTCGCCAGGAAGTGCGAACTGAAGAGTTGGCTGCACCTCTTGTGATCGGGCATAAGTTGGTCTTGCTGGTTTTTGCCCTTGGTTTGTTCTGGGTCATTTACGGGGTGGTTGTGCACGAATACTACATTCCAGAAATTGCGACCCAATTCTTTGTCATGGGTGTCGTTTGCGGCATTATTGGTGCCGCATTCAAATTGAATGACATGAGTTTTAACGACATAGCCAGCAGTTTCCGCAAGGGGGCAGGCGACCTGCTCGGAGCTGCCCTGATCGTCGGCATGGCAAAGGGAATCGTGTTGATGCTGGGTGGAGACCAACCGGGATCACCCAGTGTACTCAACACCCTGTTGCATGCAGCGGGCACAACCTTGCAACCCTTGCACGATGGATTGGCAGCCTGGTCGATGTTTGTTGTTCAAGCGTGTATTAACTTTTTCGTACCATCCGGTTCAGGACAGGCAGCCCTGACCATGCCATTGATGGCTCCATTGTCGGATATTGTGG
>JAJOKB010000057.1 GCA_021208135.1 Verrucomicrobiota bacterium
TTGGAAGTCGATGCATTCTCGACAGTAAGCAAGGTTTAGGAAATTGGCTGGGTCAGTGAAAAAAAAAATCTCCGCTTCTTGCTTCCTTGCGGTAGCCTCAGCGTAATGGGCCGAGGTGACGGCGGGGGTACTGTGGCCCAACCAGCTCGCTACCTTAGATATATCTCTCGTCAAGGCATACGCATAAGTACCAAAGCTGTGGCGCGCAGCGTCGTGAGGCCACTCCAATCCAATGTTGCTACAAATCTGTTTTCTGCGGAGATTGTAGGCCTTAACATCCAAAGCTTTACCATCCCAAAATTCCTCAAGCCATTCCCAGATGTGGCCAGGAATGTCCCATTCAATTCGGTAACCCTTGGTTTTGTTTATTTGCTTTCCGGTCTAGGTAAGTTGGGATGAGAACCGATTTTTCTTGCAAATTTATCAGTTGCGAAGCGTGGGGTGCCATGCGATCGACAACGTATGGGCGAATTCCCGCGAACAACATTAATGCCATGGCGGGAACCAAACATGGATCCTTGCGGATCAATTCATTCAAGAAAGATCGGACGTTCTCGACTGAAAGGTATTGCACTGCGGCTGAAGGATCCCTCGCTTGCAGGATATTTTGTGCGGGAGAGTGTGCTATCCAACTTTGCCCATCCATACAGCACCAACTGAAAAACCGCTTAATGCTCCTGATATAATTGTTCACGGTTGTGACATCGTGTGGCAGGTTGCCCAAGTGTTTCTTTAATTCCTCGGCTGTGACCAGCGGCAATGACACCTCACCCACGCATTCCCTAAGCCAACTCAATTTGGACTTGATGGCAGACTGTGTCGTAACAGCCATTTTCCCGACTTCTTGTTCCTCGTAAATTTCAATAGCTTCCCCAACATTGATGGCACTAGGCTGGTTGCGTTCCGCCCAAAATTGAGCGACGACTCTAAGATCCATTCCAATCGCAATGGCTTTTGCTTCCCTATATTCCGCAATTTCCCTGTAACCAAGCGTGGCATCATAACCTGTGGATTTGGCCTGGGGCCTTTGTGACCTTTCCCATGCTTTCAGCGGCTCCCTTGTTTGGGGAAAGTCTTTTGGATTCCTTTTATAAATAGTCTTTTCCAGTAGCCCCTTTACGCGAGGTGGGAATTTGCAGCCGTACCTCATACCAGATGCTGTTTTTCTTATGGCCATTAAGGCATAATGCGATGCAACAGCCAGAAAAGCAAATTTAAACTCTCTAGAAGTCTCTAGAAATTCTGTCCACTTGAGTCCTTTCAAGTCCACTTTCAGCGCGTCGATTATAACGCTCTAAAAACGTTAACTCTTAACAATCAAACATTTAAGTTGGTGCGGGTGGAGGGAGTCGAACCCTCGTCTCAAGCTTGGGAAGCTCGCATAATAGCCGTTATACTACACCCGCTCAATGATGGGAATTGAGACCGCTTGAAATCAGGGCGTCAATACGGAAAAATGAGGTAATGCGTTTTTGGCAGTGAGTAAATCCATGGCTTGTTGTTCCATGAGACGCATTGTTTTTGTGGTGACCTGATCCTGATCGTCGTAGCCGGCCAAGTGCAACCAACCGTGAACGAGATACAGGGTGAGTTCATGGTTAAAGGAAGTGTCGAAATGGGCTGTGGCTTCGAGGGCAATGTCCGGACATACGGCGATGTCACCGGCGTGGTCATCATCGGGATCGCCGGGAAAAGTCATGACATCTGTTGGCGCAGGATCGCCAAAAAACTGCTGGTGAACAGTACCGCTTTCCTCGAGATTTAAAAACGCGATAGAGAGTGTACCCTGGGGAATAACAGCCTCTTGCCAAGAATCCAGTAGCTGAAACATATGAACAATTTCCTGCTCATTGAGACACCAGCGTACGGTGGTCATTGAGGACTTCAATCGAGCGTACTTGCATAAAAGAAATGGAACCTGCCAAAGGCGTGTGAGAACAGGAGGTCCAGGGTTAGGAACCCGACTTGCCCGGGCTGTTTTCGGCGGGTAAAATATCACCGACAATTTCAGGTTCCGTATCTGATCGCGACTGTAAGTCTGGCGGCAGAATGAAAGGGGAAGAAGATCGCTGTCTGCCTGAGCGCCGCAAGGAACTGCCGCCCCCACCAGCAGACTGTGCTTCAGGATACTCGACCCGTGAGTGCAGCATGGAAAGCAGGGTGTTGGTAAAACTTTCCTTTACCTTGGTCAACTGTTCCAAGGTGATGGGGGTTTCATCAAACTGTCCATCATTGAGCTTACCAATGGTAATTTTATCAACCAGTTCCGCGATACTTTGAGGTGTAACTTTTCGCAATGAACGGCCGGCGGCTTCAACAGAGTCGGCCAACATAATGATGGCGCTTTCATTGAACTGTGGCTTTGGCCCCTCATAGCGATAGGTACCCTCATTGACCTTATCCAGCTCGATGCGAGGCGCATTGGGCAAGGCAGATTCCGAATCAGCAGCGCGCTGCTTTTCAATGGCCTTGTAATAAAAATACTGAATCAATGAAGTACCATGATGTTGCTGGATCACATCCTGTATAATTCTTGGTAATTTGAACTGACGGGCCAAGGTAATGCCCTCCTTGACGTGTGATTTGATAACCAACGCGCTCATGGATGGGTTGCGCTCAATATGGGGGTTATAACCTTCCCGTTGATTTTCGACAAAATATTCCGGTTTCACAACCTTGCCAATGTCGTGATATAGGGCGCAGACTCTACACACAAGGGCATTGGCACCAATAGCGCTGGCCGCGTTCTCTGATAAATTGGCGACCATCAGGCTGTGGTGATAGGATCCGGGGGCCTCGACTTGCAATTTGCGCAGCAAGGGATGGTTATAATCGGTCAATTCAAGCAGGGTAATGTCTGTGGTGTATTTGAACAAGCTTTCCAGAACGGGAAGAAAACCGACAACAATCACTCCTGTAAGCAGGCCGACGCTCAAAGCGCTTAGCATTTGCCACAAAATAACAGCGGCATCCAATGAGTCGCGAAATCCCAGAAGTACTGAGGCAAAAGCGAAAGTTGCGCCGCTGATAAAACCAGCCTTCACCAGGCGGGTGCGCACCTGAATGTTGCGGGAAAAGTAAATGCCCATTAATGCCGTGATCATGCTGGCAATCAACACGAAGAGGGAGTTGCCCTGCATCATGGCACCTAAAACCGCGAGAAAACCAGCTGAGAGCACAGCGGGAGCGGCCCCGACCAGGATCGAAAGAATCATGGGGCCAAAAGGCAACTGGCATCAGATACGCGATCAAGTACAGCAAGGTTGGATTGGTTTCCGCCAGCGGGGAGCTGCCAAGATTGAATACAAACCTGAAAAGCAGTAGATTGAGCAAAATGATGGCTGCTGACATCAAAACCAGTCTGCGTTTCCGGTTGAGACGAATTTTTGTGGTTTCGATGTAGAGTGCCACCCCCAGAACCAGAACTATAGTCAAAATGGCTCGCTCCCAAAAAAGTGCCCGATCAGAAAACTGCGCTACCTCGCTTTCCACTCTGGCTTTGCGGTAGGCCTCATAGCGCTCGAATTGCAGCGCAGTCACGCGGACATTTGGTTCAATGATAGTATCGCCCTCGCGCACCGAAACGAGCACGGGTGGCATTTGCGCAATGGCTGCCGCAATTCTGGCTTCGGTGCGTTCTTGATCAAATTCAAGGTTAGGTTCCAGACCATCCCGCAACAAGCGGAACAGGGCGAAGGATGCTGAGCGCGGAATATCGAGCGCCGCCAGATGGATGCGCAAATTGCGCAAGGCGTCTTCCTGGGTGAGCATTCCACCAGCGCGTCCCCTGCCAATCTCGTCCAGCACATTGAAAAGTGTCAATTGGTCCTGTTGCGCATCGAGAAGATTTTGCGAGGCGTCCAATATGCCCTGTCGGGCCAGTTCCGAGAGCACAATCAATCCCTCACGCAAAGCTTCGAGCCTGGATTGAGGGGTCAAATCATTGAGTAAAACCACCAAATCTTCCACCGCTGGATGGAAGTCCCTTGGCAGATTCTGCCCCTGCATGAATCGCTGCACCTCGGCGCTGGTGACCCGTAATGAAACTAAATCGCTGCCCTCCGGAGGTCGCGCAAAGTCGCTCAGCTCAGTGACCAAACGCGTCAATTCGGCGGCAAAAACCTCCATATTATCGACATTGATGCGATAGACCGGCGGTACTCTTCGTCTTTGTTCTTCGCGACGCTGTTCGGTTTGAATTTCACTGACATAGTCGAATGGAAACTCGGCAACCACTCTGATGCGGGACATCTGATCGGGTCTGACCACCGACTGCATGGGGGCGAGATCATAAAAACAAATGACCAAAACCAGAGCGGCAAAAAGCAAAGTAAATGAGTGCATCAATGGTGGTCTCGGCGTTAAAAAACCACTTTGACTGGTCAAACCTGCCGCTTTGCAGCCGCTTGCGCCGGGTTGCTCGGTCTGTTCTTTTTTTGTTTTGCGAAAAAGACTCATAATCAGTCTGCCTGAACCTCACGCGGGCGATGAGCGCCGGTGGCATCCTCGTATTTCTTGTAAGCTTCTATAATTTTCTGCACCAATGGATTGCGCACCACGTCCTTGCCTTCAAAGAAATGGAAATCAATGCCCGGCACCTTGCCCAGGACCTTGATGGCCTCCTTTAGTCCGGAATATTTGTGCCTGGGTAAATCAATTTGGGTAATATCGCCTGTGACGACCATACGGCTACCCTCGCCCAACCGGGTCAAAAACATCATCATCTGCTCAGGGGTGGTATTTTGCGCCTCGTCGAGAATGACAAAGGCGTTGGACAGGGTGCGGCCACGCATGTAAGCCAAGGGTGCAATCTCAATCTTGCTATTGGCGGCCCTGTCGTCCTTTTTGTCGATATCCAAACCGATTAGCCTGCGTCCGTCCGCACGACCCAGCATATCATAAATTGCATCATACAGCGGCAACAGATAGGGCTGAATTTTCTCGGTCAAGTCGCCGGGAAGGAAGCCCAGGGCTTCGCCTGCTTCAACTGCCGGGCGGGTCAGAATGATGCGTTCAACCTTTTCCCGGGCTAGAGCATCCAGGGCTGCGGCCACCGCCAAATAGGTTTTGCCAGTGCCTGCCGGGCCAACTCCAAAAACAATCTCATTCGTGGCTATGGACTGTAGATAGCGTTTCTGATTTATTGTTTTGGGAACGATGCTTTTGCGCCGCAGTTGAATGACCATGGACTCATGAAACACAGAACGCATTTCCCCTGCCCTGCCCTCGTGTACGGTCAGCATGATATTGCGAAAATCCCCAGGTGTCACCCTGAGCCCATTTTTGCGTCCGGCTTCGAGGATTTCGAACAGGCCCACCACCTGCTCCAGAACGGATTCCTCCTCACCTTCAAAACGAATCCAATCATCCCTGGTAACGACGGCGATATTAAAGACACCTTCGAGTTCAGAGAGCTGGCGCTCGTCGCCGCCGTATAGATCGGCTAAAAATCTGGGATTTTGGTAATGTAGAGTGCGTTCAGCCACGGTTTAGAAATGTAGGATTACAGGATGGCAGGTTAAAGGATGAAAATCAGGATTGGGTCATATGGCGAATGAGGCGGTCGTTGAATTCTTTGGCAGAATCGTGACCAAGCATCTTCAATGCCTGAACCATGGAAGCTACCTCGACCAGACGTGCCAGGTCGCGACCTGGTCTGACGGGCAGAACAATGTGTGGAATGCGCACGCCCAAAATCTCAAAATAATCCTGTTCAAGGCCGGTGCGTTCCTCGTCCATTCCCAGCGTCCATTCGGCGAAAGTGACCACAAGATTGATATTTTTCTCCACGCGTACGGCCCGGATCCCAAACAACTCGGCAATATTGATGATGCCAATGCCTCGGCATTCCATGTAGCCCCGGTTGAGTTCACTGCTTCTGCCAACCAGCTCAGTGTCATTGATCTGGCGAATATAAACCAGGTCATCGGCGACCAAGCTATGACCGCGCTCGATCAAGGCTAGCGCACATTCACTTTTGCCGACTCCGCTTTTGCCGCGAATCAGGGTGCCTATGCCGCGCACATCCATGAGCGTGCCGTGCTCGGAAATTTTTGGCGCAAACTCTTGTTCCAACATAATGGTCATCATGTTGGTGAGGTCGCGGGAGTTGAGTTGAGAGCGGAAGAGAGGAGTGCGCGATTCGTTGGCTGCCTGCAGCATTGCCTTGAATGGCACCAAATTCCGGCTCACAAACATACATGGAACCGTACATGCAACAATGGACCGCATGAGTTGCAGTAAATCTTCCTCCGGATGGTCTTTCAAATAAGCCATTTCACCGGCGCCAAACAATTGTACCCGCCTGCTGGCAAAATTGCGGAAATAGCCGGTGATGGCGAGGGCAGGACGATTGACCGTCTTGTCACGAATCATGCGCTTCAGGCCATTTTCGCCGGCCACCAGACTCAGCTTCAAGGTGTCTTTGGCCTTGGTGTAGAAGTCCTGAACTGAAATCCCGTCTGGAACTTTGGCTTGAGGGCGTAGTGGCATGGTGCGTTGGTTAAGGTGGCTAGAACTGGAAATCTTCGCCCAGATAAAACTTTCGGCTATTCGGATCGTTCAGGAGGGTATTGCTATCGCCCTGAACCAAAACCTGGCCCCGGTGAATCAAGTACGCACGATCAACAATTCGAAGAGTTTCGCGCACGTTGTGATCGGTAATTAGAATGCCAATGCCCCGCTGTTTGAGCTGCAAAATAATTTTCTGCACCTCAGATACACTGATGGGATCGACACCGGAGAATGGTTCATCCATGAGCAGAAAATGGGGATTGGTGACCAAGGCCCTTGATATCTCCAGGCGGCGGCGCTCACCGCCACTGAGAGTGTATGCAGGTTGCTTGGCAAGATGCGTCAAGCCCAGCTCTTCCAAATGGCGGGCCACCGTTTCCTGTCGCTCTCCCCGATTCAGGGGCAGAAGTTCTGCCACAGCCCTGATGTTTTGCTCAACGGTGAGCTTGCGAAAAATACTCGATTCCTGAGGCAGGTAACCAAGTCCAAGGCGCGCACGCTTGAACATGGCCAGATGGGTGATGTCCACACCATTGAAATAGACTTTACCGGAAGTGGCGCCGACCAAACCCACGATCATGTAAAAGGACGTGGTCTTACCCGCTCCGTTGGGACCAAGCAAACCGACAATTTCACCTGCCTGCACCTCAATATCAACGGCATTCACTACCCTTCGCTGGCCGTACTGCTTGACCAAACCAGCTGTGTGAATGCGCGGCAAAATTTCTGATTCCGCCGTCATTCTTCGTTGGTATCGGAGTCTTCTTCAGGAATCGCGGAGGGAATCTCGACCGCAGGCACAGGAATAGCGATTTGCTCTTCATCCTGACTAAAACCCAGGTCGGGCAATGCGCCGAGTCTAACCACAGACCTGCTGGGGGCAGACGCCGGGGCATTCGGGTCTGGAATTGATTGAAAACGGCGTTGATCGCGGTGCAGGATAAACATGAAACCTTCCACCTCAACATCCCGGTCAACAACCCGGGGACGACCGGACAAAGTGACAGTTCCTGCGCGGGGATCGACCTCAGCATGCTCACAAAAGGCACTGCGCCCGGCCTGATGAATTTGTACATTACCCACCGCAATGATGCGCTCAATGGCACCGATCTCGCCAACGGTGGCATCGTCATCACCAAAACGGCTGGCTATGACAGTCAACTCATCGCAGCGAATTTCCAGATTGGTTCCCAGAACCACTACGTCCGTGCGAAAATGAAAATAGTTGCGCTCATCGGTTCCCTGCATTTCGAGCGACTCACTGGTGATTACCGTGCGCTCCTGTGCAGCAGCAAACAGCCATGCCGGCAAAAGCAAGAGTAATGATAAAATACTGGTACGAAGGATCATCGTAAAATGTTTAAGTCTTCAGCAAAAGTCATTCTGGCACGCTTTCCAATAACAATTCTCTGCGACCGCCCGTCATACTGCCAACTTTCACCCTCAACCTGAAAACCAGGACCGGTGATAAAAATGGAAGAAGGACCGGCGGCTCCGCGACGAGTGAAATCCACCAGCGCCTTGGGGCTGAGAATCCGGTGCGATTGCGCATCGCGTTCGTCGCCGGAAAATACGGTCAGCTCCAGACCGATGATTTCAGTGTTGTTCAAATCAATAAAAATACCTTGCACCCCGCGCACTTCCCACACCCGATAACCGTCATCATTAAACATGGGATAGCGAAAATCCCGGATTGGTGCATCGGGAGCTATTTGCGCCTGGGCAATGGGCGTTATCAGCACTAACGCAGTCAACAGACTGCAAAACTTTGTTATGACCATGAGAGAACAGTTCGTACCAGACCGGAGATTCCTTCGGCAACCTCACCAATGTTTTGACCCAACATATAGGCTGGCGTTGAAACAATCCTGAGCGAGGGATCCTCAACAATGCCTTCTACTGGACAATCCACGTGCAAAGCGCCCAATTCAGTCAGTACATTGGCTGTGGCGCTGTCGTTGCCAATGGTGAGATTGACCCCCTGCTCGCCAAACAGCAATGCGCCAATCGCGGGTGAGATACAGATGAGGCCTAAAGGTTTGCGTGCGGACACAATCTCAGAGATGATACGCTTCACCTCAGGATGAACCGTGGCCTTCGCACCTTGCGTGGCAAATGTGCAAAGATTTTTTAGCTGCACCAAAGCCTCCGGGCAGGATGAGCGCATCCAAGTCGTCTGCCTTCACACCGGCAACGTCCACCACATCACCGCGGGCAATGCGTGCGGATTCAACCAACACGTTGCGCTTTTCCGCCATTTCCTGACCGGTTAAATGATTGATGACATGCATTTGTTCGCAGTCCGGCGCCATGCAAATGGCCTGTGCCCCGGCGCGCTGAATTTCGAGCAGGGTTATTACGGCTTCATGAATTTCCGCGCCGTCGAAGACGCCGCACCCCGATAGCAATACACCGATCTTCTTCATAATACCTGTACGTTAAACGGGTCATCGGGCAAACTGCAACATCCGTTGTGCGATTACCGAATTCTGGCATTGATCTCCGCATGCAAGTCTCAAGCAACGCTGTGGGTGGCAGTATTCGGGCCCTTGCAGAAATTGATTTGCCATCGGTGCCAATAATGATTGCGCTCAACAAATGACTTCACAGCAGGAAGAGGTGTTGCAGATTTTCAAAGAAACAGGCGCTCTGTTAGAGGGTCATTTTATCCTTCGCTCAGGGTTGCGCAGTGCGCATTTTTTTCAATGTGCGCGGGTGTGCGAACACCTCGACCGCGTCACGCGCCTCGCTGAAATGCTCATTGCCGCCTTGCCCAACAAGGATTTTAAAACCGTGGTCGCCCCCGCAATGGGTGGACTTGTTTTTGGTCAGGAAGTGGCCAGACAATTGGGCAAACGCTTCATTTTTGTCGAAAAGGTTGAGGACCGCCTCGCGCTGCGCCGCAATTTCAAAATTGCTGATGGAGAAAAAGTGCTAGTTGTTGAAGACGTTATCACCAAGGGCGGCAGAGTACAGGAAACCCTCGATATCATAGACTCGCGCGGCGGCATTGCAGTCGGTATCGCGGTCATGGTGGACCGCAGCGCGGGCACGGCCAAATTTCCAGCTCCGCTCACTTCTTTGCTGCAATTGAACTTTCCAACCTATGCTGCCGACGCGCTACCGCCGGAACTGAGGAACATTCCAGCAGTCAAACCGGGCTCCTGACAGTGTCTCAACAAGGTTTTCGCAAATCGAATAATTTTCCTTATTGCAAATTGCCTGGTGGTGATGCACTTTAATTGCA
This sequence comes from Verrucomicrobiota bacterium, assembly GCA_021208135.1. GTDB lineage: Bacteria > Verrucomicrobiota > Verrucomicrobiia > Opitutales > Oceanipulchritudinaceae > JAJOKB01. The sequence continues at coordinate 9,761 of JAJOKB010000057.1, forward strand.
GTCATCCACACGGCTGATTCACTCATGAATAATTACAACTTTGATGGTCACCAGGACGGTGATTGGGAAGAACGCGGGGATTTGTTCTGGAACGAATTCGACTGGCAGTTGTTTCTCAATCGTCAGCAAAAAGAGGTCTCCCGGTTTTTGTCACTTTACCACGAGTATATTCAGGAAGATAACCGCATGGACACCGTAGCAATCAAAATGGGCTGGGACCTGGAAGATTGGTTGCTCAACGGTGAGGATGAAGATGATTCAGAAACCGGCGCAATAAGCGGTACCAGTGAAGATACACCTGAGATCGAGGATCTGGATCCCTACACTCTCCATCGTCATCCGGTCTTTATTGCGATGACAGCCTTGTACGCGGATTTAAACAGGTTGGTTGAACATCTGCTGGTCAGACATCAGCATCCTCTGCAAATGGATCAGGTCTGGCGATTCGCTCGTACCCTCAATGATGGTGAGCGCAATGCCATTCTTGGGTTGCAGGCCTTGGACCTGGCCGACTACATGCTGAGCGTGTGCCACTTGAAGATGGTGTTGCGTGCGGTGAATGACAGTATGGCGGTTGTCGACAATTTATCACGCTGCGCGGCTCAGCCAGAGAGTATGCACAAGGCGTTGATGGTACGTTTGTTCGATTTGCGTGAGCTGAGCTTGCGAGTCATGTATGATTGTCGTGAAGAAGACCGCCGCGGGTTCCGCGACGACAGCAACGATTAAATCATGCCCACCGCCTGTATCAGCCGCCGACGATTTCTCAAGATAGGTTCGTTGGCTGTTCCGGCGCTGTGGTTGCCAGCTTGTTTGCGGGCAGGCAGTGACAGTGCCGTGCGCATTTCTGTGTTACACAGCACAGACCTGCATGCCCACATCCTGCCCACCGTCGCCTACGATGGCACCACTGATGTGGGCGTTTTGCCCGGGTCACAACCCAAATCCGGCAATGGCGCGAGCAAAACCCGAACCACATTCTGCTGGATGCCGGCGATCTGTACCAGGGCACCGCTTTAGGGCATGCCACCGAGGGCGACGTAATGATTCGTTGTGTCAATCATCTTGGGTACGATGCCTGGGTAGCTGGCAATCATGAATTCGATTGGGGTATTGAACCTTTCCAACGAGCGGTTGAAAGATCACAGATGCCAGTTTTGGCTGCCAATCTTCGTATGTTTGGCCAGGATCCCCTGCCCTATGGTGAGGCAGGCAACGGATTCAACAACTTGCGTCCCTGCACCATCAAAGAAGTTGCTGGCATCAGAATTGGCATCGTGGGCCTGATCACGACTGGTATGTTCAATTGGTTTCCAAGGGACTTATTGCGCGGTCTGGAAGTCAGCGATCCGATCGCTCCCACGCGGGCAGCACTGCGCTGGTTGAGAGAGGAAGGTCGCTGTGACGCTGTGCTGCTTGCGTGCCATATGGGAATTCGTCCGGGCAGGCATACGGACGACCATGCCAATCACGTGGTCGCACTGACCAGGGAGTTTCCCGAACTGATTGCGGTGATTGGCGCACATTCGCATCAGATTATAGCTCATGAAACCGTTAATAACGTGCCTTATACCCAAGCCAGTTACCACGGTATTCACGCTGGGCATTTGGAGCTTATTTTTGATGCCGAAACGCACAAACTCATGTCTGTTTCACCAAAACTGGCATTGATGGATGCTAGTATTGAGCAGGATGCCTCGGTTTTAGCGTTGGTGGGTGACGATCTGAGTGCTATTGAGAGCGAACTGGATCGAGAGGTGGGTGTGTTGACTCAAACTTTAGAAATTGCCAAACCCGCGCCTGGTCGGGCAAGCGAACTGGAGTTATTCATTCACCAGTTCATGGCCGAACGGCTCGCTTATTACGGCTATGCAGTGGACGCTGTATTTCACGGGCTTCTGTTCCAGCGCGAACCTATTCAGTCCGGCAGCAAGACGATCCGCGACATGTGGACCATCATTCCATTTGAGAATTACATAGTACTTGCTGACCTGAGTCCCGAAGAAATTTTGGCGGTGGTCAACGAAGATTTGAGTCGCGGAGGTACCCGAAGCCTTATGGGACTGACGGTGGATTTCGAACGGCAGGGAGAGCGATTCAAAGCGGTGGGTGTGCGTGGGGCGATGGTACTGAGCTTAATCCGGACCAACGCTTGACCATCGCGTTCAACTCCTACGATTCAGCCTCCGGGGGCTTGCGTCTGCCATGGCTGCGCGACCTGCTCGATATTCCCTCTTCCAACCGGCGCTTAATAAGAAAACAGTCGCGGGCCTTGCTCACCGAGTATTTTCAGAAACACCAAGTTGTGAGCTTGAAGCGCTGAAAAGGAATCCACAGTTCAGGAAGTTTACGGGGAGGTTGCTTCGACAGATTCCCGAAATTATTCGTTCCCGCAAGATCGAGTTGTTTCCACTGTTAAGAATTCTGGCGCTGTACACCCGCGTGGATTTGAAAGCAGATTTACGTGCTGGATTGAATGTAGCGCTGGTGGGATTTCCGCAAGGTATCGCCTTTGCCCTGATAGCTGGATTACCGCCTGTGCACGGGCTGTTGAGCGTTGGATTTGGTGCGATTGTTTCCGCTGCATTCTCAGGATCGCGACTGGTGGTCATGGGGCCTGGCAACTCGACAGCGATTTTGATATTTTCAGGCCTGATGGCAGCCGGGGTCAGCGATGAACAGAAGGTCATGGTTCTACCTCTGTTCATAATGATGGTGGGCATATTTCAATTGATAGGATTACTGGCAGGGTTATCGTTGGTACTTAACTATGTATCACGATCTGTGGTCACTGCTTATATTTCAGCCGCTGCTGCGCTCATTATTGTCAATCAAAGCCAAAACCTGCTCGGATTCAGAATCAGCGATTCTTCGACCTTTTTTCAGTATTCTGAGCAGCACAATCAACAATTTACATCTGGTGAGGTGGCCTGAGGTGCTGATGGGAACCACGGCCATAGTGACCGTGTTGTGTATCCGACGCTATCTCAAAGGTGTTCCTGATGCTGCCATTGCTTTGACCATAGCTGCCTTGCTTGGATTGTATTTCAACTGGGCTGGCATGGATCTGAGGTATTTACAAGGCTTCACTGCCGATGCGATTCCGTGGCTCAGGTTCACATTTAGTTTTGAGTGGGTCGGGATCCTTGCCGCACCTGCGTTTGCAGTGGCTTTTCTCGGCGTTGTTGAGGGCGCTTCGGTTGGACGTAGTTTGGCGTCCCGCAGCGGTGAGCGCATCAATGTCAATCAGGTGATGTACGGCATGGGCTTGGGCAACTTGGCTAATAGCCTGGTGGGTGGCATGGACACCTCCGGTTCGGTAACCCGGTCAGCGCTAAACGTGGCCAGTGGTTCGCGCAGCGCCGTGTCTGTCATTTTCAGCGGTTTGATTGGCCTCACCCTGATGTTTTCGGTCGGACACTTGATAGCTTACATTCCCATGTCCGCACTCGCGGCGGTAGTGCTCATAGTGGCCTTTTCTCTGTTCAATCGTAACCAAATTCTGATTTCCCTGCGCACGACGCCCGCCGATGCCGTGGTTTTTTTGTATCACCCTGATGTCAGGGTTGTTGTTTACTCTGGATACGGCAATTTATATTGGCGTGTTTACTTCGGTCGTATTGTTTTTGCGCAAAGCCGGCGTTCCGGAACTAGTCGAATACACTTTCAATCAAGAGGGTCAACTAGCTGAAGTAGCGCGCAAGCAAGCCAAACGGATTCCCGCTATTTCGATCCTGCACGCGGAAGGAAACTTGTTTTTTGGCTCTACTGAACTGTTTGTTGAGCAGGCCAGACAGGCGATTGTGGATCCGGATTTGAAGGTGGTGATTCTGCGGCTGAAAAACGCCCACCACCTCGACGCCACCTGTGCCATTGCCATAGAGGAATTACTGAACGTACTGCGTTCCAACAACAGACATCTGCTGGTTTCTGGAGCACGCAAAGATATTTATCGGGTATTTAAAAACTCAGGACTTTTGGACAAACTGGGCCGACGTAACTTTTTCATGGAAATGCCCAGCAATCCCACCTATTCAACACGCAACGCATTGAAAAGAGCTCAGGAAATACTGGGGCAACGGGAAGCCGACATCCGCATTTTCGTGGATAAATCAAATACTACTCAGCAGCAGAATACGCAGTAAGCAGCTCTTGGGCGTGTGCTCGGGCAGATTTCGAATCCCGGTCACCTAACATGCGGGCCAGCTCAGCCAGTCGGTCGGCATCCTTGCCAGTGAGATTTTCAATGGTTACTCTGGTGCTGAAATCATCCATGGACTTGCGCACTACAAAGTGATGATCCGCAGCAGCAGCCACTTGTGGCAGGTGAGTGACACAAAAAACCTGGTGTCGATTTGCCAACCGGGATAGCTGCCGCGCTACCACAACCGCAATTTCTCCGCCCACATTGGCGTCCACCTCATCAAATACCAAAACCGGCGTAGCATCCACTCCAGCTAACACCGTCTTTAGCGCGAGCATGACCCGAGCCAGCTCACCACTGGATGCTATTTTATTCAACGGCATCAGCGGTTGCCCTGCATTGGGTGCGAACAAAAACTGGCAACTGCTGTCTCCGTTTGCCTGAAAATCATCGGTACGCATCACCTTGATACTGAAACGTGCCTTTTTAAACCCGAGGTCATTGATGCGGCAACCGCAGATTGTTCGAGTTCAGCCGCCGCCTGAAGCCGAGCCGCGTAGAGCTGATCCGCCAAAGTTTTTAGCTGTTGCCGGATCGAAGCTAACTTCTTTTCCAATTTCGCCACCGAACCAGCGATATCGCCCTGGGCATCCAATTTGGCCTGCAAAGCCTGGCGTCGGTTCATGATCGAGGAAGGATCACCACCATATTTACGCTTTAACTCCATCCATCGGTTCATTTGGTCTTCGAGGCGCTGCGCTTCCCTGGGATCCAAATCTGCTTGTTGTGACGCATCTGCATAGCTCTCAGCCAAGTCATTCAGTTCGATGATAACCGACTGCATGCGTTCAGAAAGAGGAACCAAATCCGGGTCTATATCGGCCAGATCTCGCGCCGCAGGCAGTAACGAACTTAACTTGCCCGCAACGCCATCATCGCCCGCCAAGCCCTCGCTCAGGCCCGCAGCGGCTTCTGAAAGTTCCTGCGCGTTACTGACCCGGCTGTAATTGCGCTCCAGTTCCGCAATCGCGGCTTCAGTCGGATTCACAGCATCAATGGCGGCAATTTGCCGGGTGATGAACTCTTTTTCGTCAGCGCTCAATTGCTCACTGGAGCGCAAACGGGTGAGTTCCTTCTGGATCGTGCCATAATCCTGAAACACATTGGTGTAGCTGGAAATCAAGCCCTCCTGGCGCGCAAACATGTCGAGTAACTCCAACTGCAGAGATTCCTGAAACAATTTCTGCGGCTCACCAGGGCCATGAAAATCAATCCAACTGAAACTGAGCTGCTGTAAATTGGCAACAGTCGTCAATCGACCGTTTATGGCTACCCTTGGTGCCTTGGTTCGGCTGACCGAACGCGAAATCAACAATGCACCTTCTTCGCAGGGAGGTAAATCCAGCTCAGACAACTTTGCATGAATACCCTGTTGTTCATCCACATGCAGGACGGCCTCCACCTCACAGCAATCCTCCCCCTGACGAATCCAGCTCTTTTCCGCACGGGCCCCGGATAGCAATGCTAACGCACCCAGCAGTACACTTTTGCCTGCGCCAGTCTCCCCGGTAACAGCCGTAAAGCCCCTGCCCCACTCCAGCTCCGCGCTGTCCATCAATACCAAATTTCGGATTTTGAGATACTGAATCATTATGGCGTTAGAAAGGTGGCGGATTTTTGGCGAAATGCAATAAGGATCAGCAATTCCTCTTTTTCCTTGCTTTGAGAGGCATGCCGTTTTTCAAATGCACAATGGAAGTCATTCATCCCACCGATTCGCAGTTTTACCTGGCAGCTGATGCATTTTTCAGCGCTCACCGCTCAATAGGATTAACATACGATGACGTAACCCTGGCTACCAACTACAGTGAAGTTTTGCCTCGGGATACCATTCTGGAGACTGCTTTATCTGAATGGCTGAGCCTGAATATTCCGATTATATCGGCTGACATGGATACCGTGACCGAATCGACTATGGCAGCCGCTATGGCTAGAAACGGCGGTCTCGGTCTGATTCACTACAACATGCCTGAGCGCGACCAGGTGCGAGAGGTTGCTAAAGTGAAAAATGATGTACACGGACTCATTCAGGATCCAATCACAGTCAGTCCGGATCAATACATCGGTGATGTTCTGGAGATGGTTGAGCTGAAAGAATATAAGTTCAGAACATTTCCCGTGGTGGATGATCAAGGAAAACTCTTGGGTTTGCTGAGGGGGCGCGTTGTGAAACAACGTTACCGCAACGTTAAGGTCGTGGATGCGATGACTGCCCGCAACGAGGTCTTTTCAGTGTTGGATAGTGATATTGCACACAACCCGATCGAAGCCGCTGACCGCTTCTTCACCGAACACATGGGTATTCACAAGTTGCTGGTGGTGGATGGTCAGGATAGACTCAAGGGCTTGTTCACCATGTCTGATATTGAGCGCATCAAAGAAGAGGAACAAGCGGATCTGCGCCCTTCGAGGGACAGTAAATTTCGCCTGGTTTGCGGGGCCGCGGTTTCGGCACCGCGCGACAAGTCTGGCAAGCTGGATCGCGATCGCATTCTAGCGCATGCGCATAATCTGTTGAGGGAAGGTGTTGATGCCCTCGCGGTTTCCACTGCTCACGGACATTCCGCCGGTGTCGGTGACATGGTTAAGCTGTTGCGCTCTGAATTTCCTGAGCTGACCCTCATCGCTGGTAATGTTACCAGTGGCGAGGGCGTTGACTACCTGGCTTCGTGCGGAGCCAATGCCATCAAAATCGGGCAAGGTCCCGGTTCGATTTGTACAACCCGTATAGTCGCTGGTGTTGGCATCCCACAATTGACCGCATTGTATGTGGCAGCGAAGGCCGCTGCGGCCAAAGGCGTGAAAATTCTGGCGGACGGTGGACTGACCAAGAGCGGTGACATTGTCAAGGCACTGACACTTGCCGACGGAGTGATTTGCGGCGGACTTCTGGCAGGGTGTCGTGAAGCTCCTGGTAAAATCATGGAGATCAATGGCAAACTGTATAAGCAGTACCGCGGCATGGGCAGCCTGGAAGCGATGAAAGCTGGATCTGCCGCACGCTATGGACACTCACAACAAGCCCGCAAAACAGATAAAATTGCTGCTGAGGGCATTGAGGCACTGAAGGAAGTTTCCGGTGGCATTGACGATACACTGCGTCAACTGATCGGCGGCGTAAAAAGCGGCATGGGTTACTTGGGTGCCTCGACCTTGTCAGAACTGCGCCAACGAGCGCGGTTTATCAGGGTTTCCCCAGCAGGCATGCGTGAATCAGCACCTCACGATGTGATCGAAGTTAAAACCAGCGGATCTGGAGTGAGTTAAGACTCACTTCAACGGGGTGCGCAAGGGCAGCCCAACAGACACACCTTAAAGTGCCATCAATGCCTATTCGCTGACTGTTGGTTGAATTGTCACACTGAGCGCGTGATGGTCGCTTTCATCAGCCTCCACCCAATTGAGGCGAGCCGGACTGGTATTCAGACCGCGCACAAAAATATAATCAAAGGTGGTAGCCTCAAAACGGTCACTGCCACGCCAAGTCAGGCGTTCATCTCTGGCAACATCAGCCCAAGTATTGGTGAATCCGGCATTCACCATCATCTCGACGACTCTATCGCCAAAGCGCCCGTCGTGGTCGGTGTTGATATCGCCTGCAACAATCACCCCCCATGACCTCTCCGGGAAAACACAATCGACTCCATTTCCTCAATATGACTGCAAGAGTTGACGAATCGTTCATTGCGCTGCAAAAAATTAATCTGCGACTGTTCCTCATTGGCAGCGCGATTGCTTTTCAAGTGCAACGAATACACCAGCCATAAGCCGGAACCGCAGGGTGACTCCAGCGCAGCAAATGCGAAGCCACGCGGATTACCAGGCATGGTTGGACGCCAGGTTTCTGACCAAGCAGCCCTAACCTCCAGTTTTGAAGCGATTGCCAACTGTTGTGGCCATAAAGTACCCGTGTCACGACTGCGAAAACTGCTTACCGTATGCACCCGCATCCCAGGAACGACTTTAACCAACTCTTCAAAAGCTTTCCAATCGCGGATTTCGCAGGCCAGAAATATGTCCGGTTGCAATTCGGCCAAGCGATTTTGCACTACAGCCATATGCTCCCGCTCCCTTTCAGCAGTCACATTGCGCAGCGACTGCCCGGGAAACCATTCTATGTTCCAGAAGGTAACTTTAACGGCATCAGCGCCCTGAAGCGCGTTTAGCAGCATGAATGTCAGGGTCAGGATATAGACCGGCAGCCGGACGGTGTTTACTCTCATGGACATAAAAAAAAGCCCTTGCCAGAAAACTGGCAAGGGCTGTGTGATAAATAATCAGGATTCTTGATTTTCGTTACTGGAACGACCCTCTCCTGCGCCACGCGA
>JAJOKB010000001.1 GCA_021208135.1 Verrucomicrobiota bacterium
ATTCCCTACATTTAAGTTTGCGAACTAGTCACAGTCGAGCGCGACTGTGCTATTTTACGAAGGTTCCCTACAGAGGAAATGCATCTCTAGGTCAGTACGACATTTCAGGTAGTCCAGCATACATTCATGGCCAAAATCCAACTAATGCCCCATTTAATTTCTGCTTGGTCAGTGTCATTGAATGGAACTAATACAAATGTCGGACCCAGACTCCAAGGTGGACTTTCTTACAGTGGTGCACCCAGCTCTCAAGGTACAGCTGTCGCCTTAGGACGATTTGGAGGAAGTGGAGCCTATAGCAACAATACTACCAGCAGGTCCGTTGATATAAATGCAATGACCTCCCATACTGCATATTATGGCTCGTTTATGTTTAACATGAACGAGAGCATGTACAATGCCGGTGCCGCAAGTAGTTTACACACACGTTGGTCATTCCAACAAAATCCATTGGAGACAGCTCAAGTGCGTAATTTGTTTATAGGAATAAATGGCAACAACCAGCTGTACATGGAAATGATCACGAATACTTCACAAGGTTTGGTCACCTCAGCGAGTGCTACAATTTCAGGTCATACAGATACACAACTGGTAGTTTTTAGAATCTTGGACAGAACGGATCCAGCGAATACGTCCGGCGGAACAACAGAACAAATTACTGCTTGGTTGAATCCTAACTTAAGCTTACCCTCGACCAGTGGAGCAATCCGCTAACACTCGAAACTCCTTTACTTAGAACTGTGGCAAATACGAATCTGTTTAGTGCGGTAGCGATGCAAGCTACTGTTGGTGGTATTGGACAAATTGCAGAATTTGATGAGTTTAGACTGGCAACAACAATGGCCACTGCCATCCCCGAGCCGTCCACATACGCTGCGCTCATCGGATTGTTGGGATTTGGATTTGTAGTGTGGCGTCGCAGACGCCAGTGAGTGAGGCTTAGCAGGAGATTCTTGCTAGTGCGAAGCACCTTCTTGTGAAGGTGCTTTTTCTTGGCGCGATAGCGGGTTGCGGGAATGCCGTGGTAGCGCTTGAACCAACGCGCAAAGCTGCGCATCTCTGCAAACCCGCAGGCCTCGGCAATGCACTCAATCGACTGCTGGGTATCGCGCAACAATCGCTCAGCCAGTTGCAGTCGCATGCGGGTCAACAACTCGAAAGGTGACGGTAAATGTGCGCGCCGCAAGGTCAACTCCAGCACACGCCGGGAAAGACCAACCGCTCTGGCTATATCTTCTACCCCGATGGGTTCGGCCAACCGGGGGCGACAGAATTTCTCGATATCTGCCAATAAATGACTCCTTGCACACTGCCGGATCGTAGTGCCCACCTCGACACCCAGAGGTGCAATGCCGCGCAAACCCGGCGCCAACGTACACTTCCCCTCAACCGCGTCCAGGAGTGTCATACAGAGTTCATGTCCGATTGCCACTGCGTTCAGGTTTACGTGAGTCAGCGCACGTTCGCGGAATCCCAAGGGAGGCAGATCACCCAATACAATCCCCAAATCCGCGGGAATTTTTTGCACATCGCCTAAATTCAGATGCTGCAACAGGTCTGCAAGCTGGTTGTTCAAGGGACAAAATATGCCACAGTTAGTAGGCAATTGATCAAAGGCCGTACGCAAATACTCAGCATGCTGTTGAATGACCTCGATAAAAGTGGTGTCGGCATCAGGACATGGCACATCGGTATGAATCACCTGCAGTGTCCTGCCAGATGCCGCCACAGCTTCACCAAAGCCTTGAACGCGCAAGTGCGCGGCTTTGGCAGCACTCACCAGCGCAACCAAAGAGTCATAACCAGCTTCCATCAGCACACCAGCTGCCATCCTGCCAACGCATAGATCGTCATTCGTCAATATCGGAAAGTGAGCCCCCTCCCTTGAGCGAAAAAAACCGGCAGTCGGCACCTTGGGTAACTCTGCGATTGCATCCTGAGTCTCAAGGCAACCCACTATCACGGCATCCGGATTAAGATACATCAACGCCCTGGCAGGCACCGCCTGGGACCCTGCCCACGATAGCAAATGACTATCAGTATGCGCCAACATCCACTCCTGCACTCCCTGAAATACAGCGAGCGAATATGGATCATTCAATCTCCCACAAAAGGCCAGCTTCACAGCAATCCATCCCTAAATCCCCCACCATCAATTGCAACAAATTTACACAACATCCATCCAAACTATTTCGTGAACCCATCCGTGGACTTCAGTACACCCTGTTGCGCAATAGAGTCTGGTTGCTCATCAAACGGTGGGTTGAAACCCGCCCTACGTGGGAGGTTTCGGAGCGTGGATTTCAATCCACGTCCCCTGGGCTTGGCGGCCCGCCACTGACATTCACTCATTACCCACGTGAACGATTGCAACAGGTTACACTACTGTGACGTGTAGCCTGATGCATGAATGCGTCATTTCATGAACAACAATGTCTACTCCGATCAATGTTCTATGGCTGACATGTGATGAGATGAAGTGGAGCGCGCTATCCATCCATGGCAATCGCTTCACTTCCATGCCGGCAGCCGAACGCCTCGCGCGCGAGGGAGTTGTTTTTGACAATGCCTTTTGCCAAATACCCAAGTGTGTACCGAGCCGCTGCAGTATGCTGACCGGGCGATACCCGCATGTGGACGGCTTCCGCACATTGCGTGGGCGCACTGATGCGCCGCCGCATGCTGAAGTGGCCGAGAATGATTTGGTTGCCCTGCATGAGAGCACGCCAAATCTTATTCCCATGATCCGGGCGGCTGGCTACCAAACCTGCCTATTGGGCAAAAATCATATAGTGGAGTGGAATCTGCACAAGCGATGGTTTGATAAAACGCCATCGTGGGACTTTGACAAGACCTCCTGCCAAGAGGTGGGACGCAATCTGCGGCGGGCCTCCTTTGGAGGTGTCTTGCCCGCTGACTTTTGTTGGGACAGACACATTGATGCGGTGACTGCTACGGAAACCATCGAATTCATTCAATCCGCCAAAGCTGCGGGCAAACCATTCTTTGGATTGGTGGACATGAGTCTGCCGCATCCTAAATATTTTGAGATGCCGACTATGCCGGCGGCTTCTATATCATTGGAGCAAATTCCGGTACCTCCGTCGAGGGACATGAGCGACGTACCATCACTGGAACGATGGTTGCGCAGCAGTAAGGACCTTGAATCAATGCGTATGGAAGACCGACAAAGGATCATTCGTGCTTACTACAGCATGTGTGAATTTGCCGACCGACAAATTGAACGCATCCTGAACGCTCTGGACGAGGCTGGATTGACTGAAAACACCTTGGTCATCTACACCGCCGACCACGGAGACTTTGCCGCTGAGCACAATTGTTATGAAAAATGGGATACCTCGTTTCTGGAATGCATCATTCACGTACCGCTGATCCTCCGATTACCGACAGCGTTGCCGGCTGGACACAGGGTCACATCCTTGGTCGAGCTGCTGGACTTAATGCCAACGATTTGTGATCTGGCCGGATTGAGTATTCCCAGTTACGTGCAGGGTCGATCCTTGATTCCAGTGGCCACGGGGGCAACGGCGACCCACCGGGAATTTGCCTTTTGTGAAGGCGGTGTTGAACCTGAACTGGCACACCGCGCAGCAGCCACCGATGCGCCAGGTTCTGATCCAGTCAAACAGGAGGTGCTTGTCAATCACCCGGAAGCGCTATACCGGGCTAAAATGGTGCGCACCGAACGCTACAAATACATCCATCGCATCGCCGGTGACTGTGAGTTTTATGATCTGACGGAGGACCCCATGGAGTTGAATAACCGCATTGAGGATCCGACAATGAAACAGCAGATCCAACACATGAAGGATCTGCTGTTAAAACACCTGATTGAGTCAGAAAGCAAACTACCCGAAATCGGGCAGTGTTATGCTTAACGGTTAGCGTTTGAGGGCATAAGCCCAAACGCCATGAGCACTGGGCTCTTCGGGAATGTACAGGAAATTGTTGAGGATCTGACTGTAAATCCAGGGTGCGTACTCCACATACAGCCAACCCAACCAATCGCCGGTATCCACCCAACCGTCAACAATTGGGAAACCAGCCCAGCTATTATCGCCGCCACCCTCGCCAGTTGATGCCACTGCAATTTGAATGTCGGCCACACTGACTGAATAGGTATGGCCTTCATCTTCCTGAAAAGGCCAGCCATCTTCATAATCGGTGCGCATAAAGAAGAAAACCTGAAGTGCCGGGGAACTGAAATTAAAAGCTGTGTCGGCTGGGGCGATGTTAGGAACACCGGCCCGCATGTCGGCAAAATTAACTGTGACTTCAGACCATTGCGCAGGTACGATGGGCAGCAAATAATAGGCGGCTCCAGTATTGTTGTTGGCGGCGTCCTTGCTGAAGACCGCCACACCCAGGGGACCACGACTTTGCGAAGAAGTACCTCTGACCCAGAAGGACATAGTGACATCCGAGGCATTGCCACTCCAGTCAGCAGGAAAGGTGAAAGGCACCGTTGGACCGCGGAGACCGCCGCCGTAGAAACGTCCGGCAAATACTTGCGTCGAACGGGTCACCGCCACCCGGCCATCAGGACCAGTGGCACTCGCTTGAGTTTGCACCAAATCGCCTGGGTTCCAATTGGGACCCCACCAGGCATCCTGATTGGTAAAGACCCGTCCCAAGTCGACCGAGGAAAAGTCCTCTGCGTAAATTACCACCGACTCGGCCTGCAGGTGGGCAATGCCTAGGGAGGAAGCTGCCATCAGGGCGCATAATTGAAGAGTAGATTGTTTCATAGTGTGCAAGATTGAGGTATAAGTGTTGTCAACTTCCGCTTCACATGCAGGAAGTATAGTCAGATACCCTAGTCACAAGTGACCTGCTGCTGCCAGTAAGTGACCATGTAACCTGTTGCACCCCCAAGCAGCAAAAATGAAACAGGTTGCATTCTCTGACTATCGCGCAGAAAAAAGCAATTAGCGTACAGATGGCATAGGCTGAAAATTCCAACCCCGTATTTCGCTTATGAAAACCTATACACTGTTACCTAACTTCCGCCATGCCTCCCGCTGCGTGCTCGCATCGGCCCTGGCATTGGCTCCGACACTTCCGCTGACTCTATCCGCACAGGATGAAGACAGCGAAATCATTGAACTATCGCCCTTCGTCGTCGATGCCTCGCGTGATGTCGGCTATACTGCCACGGCCTCATTGGCAGGCGGACGCCTGTCCACCCAACTGCGCGACACGGCTGCTGCTGTCACTGTTCTCACCGAAGCTTTTATCCGCGATATTGGCGCGACCAATTTTCTGGAAGCTGCTCGCTGGACGCCCAACGCGGTTCCCCGCTCCGATGTGCGCGGCCAAGAGTTGTACAACGACTATTCGGTCAGTTTCCGCAGTCTCGGTGGACGTTACCAAACGAGAAACTTTTTCCGTTGGTACATCAACTCCGATTCGTTCAGTACCGCCAGGATTGACTTCACCAGAGGTCCGAATGGCATTGTGTTCGGTGACTCCGGTTCCGGCGGTATAGCCAACATCAATTCCAAACAGGCATTACAAGGCAACTTCGGCGAAGTTCTCGCCCAATGGAACAGTTTTGGCGGTTATCGGTTTACTGCCGATGGCAACGTCAAGGTGACCGATACCTTGTATGCGCGGGTCGCTGGTGTACACCAGCGGTTTGATGACTGGCGCGATGTCGGCTTGACCGACCGCGATGGAATTTTCGCCACGGTGACCTGGCGGCCCACACGCACGACCACTGTCCGCGTTGAAGGTGAATGGGGCGATATTCACCGCCTCATCACCTTCGGAATGCTTGATAACTTGAGTAACTGGGATGGCGTTACCACCAATCCCGGCTTTATTCAACCCGGACAGGTACCACCATCGTTACAGCGTCAAGGCAATGTTCAATTGGTTTACAATGCGGCGCAGTCGGACTTAGGTATTTTGAATTATCAAGGTTTTGCCAACACATCCGGCACTTTCAGACAGTTGTTGACCGAGCAACAGGAAGGTTTGCCTGCCAGAGCAGTGGTTCCGAGCTACAAATACTCGCTGCAAGCACCCAACGCCGGTGTTTACAACGACTACTACACTTTTTCCGGCTTTATTGACCAGCGCGTTGGCGACAATCTGTTCTTCGAACTGGCCATGAATTACCAACAGCAAACACGCGATGTGAGACGGTGGTTCTTCGATGCCCTGACCATTGATGTCAATGAAACCCTACCGAACGGACAACCGAACCCGAATCTGGGGCAGCCCTTTGGTCAAGCCCGTTTCTGGAATGACGAACAGGCCAACCGGGTTATGGAGATGCGGGCATCCATGGCTTACCTTTTCTCCAGTGACTTGACTGAACAGCGCTTCCTGGTAAGCGCAGGCCAACGGCGCGACCGGTTTACCATCGACTGGTACGAATTGGTGCGCACCAATGGCAGCAACCCACGACTGGTGGCTAACAATGAGCAGTCCGAACCGGTCAACCGCATCTTTGTGCGTCGCTATGCCAATGACACCTCTCTCAATGTCGATCTTCCTCCTGCGCTCGACCCAGTCAGTGGCATCGCCTCGCGATACGTGCATTCACGCTCCTTTGTTTCAGAAAAACCGGTCAGCTTTGCGCAGGTTGCCGCTGTCGGCAATTGGTTTTCCGACAAGTCATTGCACACTATGTTCGGTGCCCGCCGCGACTTTTACCGGGAGAAAAAACAATATTGGCCGCGCCGTGCGCGATCCAGTCACCAATGAAATCGTCAGTGCCGGCGAGCGGGTCACTGTGGACCGCAAAAATGTCAATAGCTTCAATGGCAGCGCCGTCTATCATCTGAATCAGCAATTCAGCGTTTTTGCCGGATACTCAGAGTCTTTTGATGCTGGCAATGTCGCCATCGGTATCGATGGTTTCGGACTGCCTTCACTGGAGAGTAAAGGTATTGAAGCTGGCGTGCGAGTGTTTCTGCTCAACAATCGTCTGTCAGGTGCGATCACCTACTACAGCAATGAAGAGCAAAACAATCGCATTGGCGGTGAAGCAGGCAACATCAACCGTATCTGGACCTCGCTAGAACTGGATGAACGCCAAATCGCAAACTACCAGGACCGTGTTTCCTTCAAAGGCACAGGCTGGGAATTGGATTTCACGGCCAACCCAACGCAGAACTGGCGGCTTTTGTTCAACATTGCCTTCCCTGACACCAAACAAACGGATGGCTTCGCAGATACCCGTGCCTATGTAGCGGAAAACATTGCATTCTGGGAACAACAAATTGCCGCACTGGAAGCGACTGGTGACCCATCCGACGCTTCCCGCGCAGATGTCGCACGCAACAGCTTGAGTGCGGTGAACAGCCGTACCGGTGGCTTTGCCGAGGGTCGTCGTATCAATGAAACCTTCAAGTACACCGCCAATATCTTTTCGCGCTACTTCTTCACCGACGGTGCGCTTCAGGGTTTCTCCATTGGCGGTGGTGCGAACTTCCGTGGAGACTACGTCGTAGGCAATCGTCCCGGAGATCCATTCGACTATGTGTACGCCAGCTCATACAGCCTGCTCACATTGGTGGCAGGTTACGAGCGGGAATTGCGCGGCGGCAAATTGAATATCCAGGTCAATGTAACCAACCTGCTCGATAAAGAAATTGTTCGTCCCTTCAACTATGGCAGCTATGTGGCCAACGGACAAAGCATCTTCGTGCCAAACAACTTCAATATTCAGGATCCTCGCCGTGTGCTGGTAACAGTCAGTTATCAATTCTGAGTCAGACTTCAGGAATACTTGCAAAACTTCAACCGGAGGCGACCACCTCCGGTTTTTTTGTACCTCCTGCCCCCGCCAGGCAGCGAGGCAGTGCGTCCCTGGCACTCAACTATCAGGCAGAAACCGCCCTCAAGGTCTCACCCTGACGAGGCTCACACTTGACCGTAATCCGTATCGGTTCCGAAGATATGCCACGCATGTTCAATTGAATCAGATTGAACAATAAATCCACCCCCCAACGTCCCTGTTCTTTAAGTTTATGATCCACTCCACTGGCAAAGCGAGGTTCCGCAGTCTCCGAATGGCGCAGGCGTAAGTAGCCAATGTCCTCCGGCATCTTGTAGCCCAAATCCTTCAGCCACCAATAGGCTTGGTAGCCACCATCGATCACGACATCCGGCTTTTCCTTCTCCAGCCACTTGGCAAAAAGATCGCGCTGGTTGAGATAATGATCGTCAGCTTTAACGTCCTGTTTGGGAAAGTATTCAAAGACGGAGGCGGCGGATTGCCCGGTCGATTCAAATTGGTCGCGCCACAGCAAAATGCCCGCCTTGGTGCGCAAATCAATACTGGTGTTAGACCTGCGAAATTGGAGAAAACCCGGACGTTGGTAACCTCTGGATTGCACGTCATCGACCGCAATGCAAACTGCATTGAACCAGTCACTGCAAATCTGGTGCAGTCTGTGCGCCGGATGATCAAAACCCAGGGTCACACAACAAAACTTGTTCCAAGGAAAATTCCAGTTATCCACCGGGCCGCGTATATTGAACAAAACCCCATCGTAACCGCGATGAAACAGGACATCCCCCAGGCGCGATGACTTGGCGTATTCCTCAAAAGCGAAAGTATCGATCTCCAAACCCAATCCGGCGGCCCGGGCCAAGGCTCCCACCGCTGAAGGATCATTTTCGCCCACTTTGAGGACAGTGCGATGGCTATTCAGTTCGACCAGCGCAATACGGTAAGAGGAGCGATCGGCACCTGACTTTGCCCACCTGTGCTTGCTCAGGGCACGCAACGTGGGATCCGGTTGATAGCCCATGCGCTGGGCAACAGCTTCCACCGCCTCCCTGGTTTTAGCTGAAACCCTTGAGCGTTGCAGCAAGGCCCGGCACACAGTCGCTTTGCTAATGCCTAACTCATCTGCTATATCTTGCAGATTGACCCGCTTCGGTTGTTCAGTAAATGGCTCCATTTGGTGAGGGTATGAAAAATTATTGTTGCTGAAAAAACTAACTTCAAACCCCTCAACAAGCCAACCCTGTGCGCGAATGCACAAAAGAAATGCGCGAAACCTAACACCCAAAACCATAGCACGGGGAAAGATGTAACTGGTTTCACAGCTCCTTGGTTGGCGCGGGTAGCTAAATGCTTTGCCTGATTGCATTTACCCCTATGCGTATGAAATCCATCCACCTGATTCTGCTTACCCTTTTTGTGTTCACTCAAGCGTTGCTGTCCAATGGCATTGCTCCCTTCACAGCGGACCCTGATCCCAATCATCCGGACGTCGTACCGCATGGCTATGTCAGCGTGCGGGCATTTGGCGCTGATTCGACTGGAGTTCTGGATTCCACAGCAGCCATTCAGGCGGGGATCAATTACGCCCGGGACAACCGGCTCGTGTTGTGGTTCCCGGCAGGTACCTACACGGTTTCCGAGAGGCTGGAGGTGGACCAGCCTGATAACAATGCCAATTTTCCAAGCGTTTTAATGGGATCAACCATCGACCCTGAGCAACGCGCTGTGATCCACTTAGCCTCTAATTCACCTGGGTTCAATGATCCTGCCAACAGGCGCGTGGTATTGCACTTTTTTCAACGTCGGTACCGCAGATAATGAGAGTGGCAATACCGATCTCTACAGTCAGGCTGTCATTAGTCTGGACTTCAAAATCGGTGCTGGCAACAACGGTGCGGTGGCATTGCGTATGCAGGGTGCCGAGGGCTGCACCATTGAAGATGTGCGCATCGATATGACAGAGGGTGGACACACGGGAATTTGGGGAATTCCAGGTTCCGGGGGCGCAACGCATGGTGTCACTATCATCGGTGGTGTCATCGGTATTGATACCAGAACACGCACATTGGGAGGCGGCGGTAGTCAACCCTCTCCTTTGGTAACTGGATCAACCTTTATCAACCAAAGCGAGCGGGCCGTGGAAGCTACGGCGCGTGGTTCACTGGTCATGGTAGGCTGCCACTTTGAACGCACCATGCCCGGCCCGTTTTTCCGTTTGCAGAGACACTGGGTTGGCCAACCTTTTGATGCCAGCTTTCAGGTCATTGACTCCACCATCGTGTATCAATCCTATGCCGCCAGCAACACCGTGCTGGATATGACCGGAGCAGTAGGCAGAAGTTTCTATTTTGATAATGTCTATGTGTACAACGGGCGGCGCATTTTCCAGGCAAACATTCCCTCCAACAGCAACGGTTGGACCCATTTCGAGCGTGCGGCGTTACACGTGCGCCCGCAAGCCAGAGGATGGGGTCAACCCGAGGAACCCGTGTACATTGATGGCATAAGGTACGGCGATGTCTTTGTGCAATCCACGGATGGAGTAGAGCCACCGGCAGATCTGCAAACCCGGCATCAATTCCCGGTTCATTTCCCCACTTGGGAAACTCCCGGCATTGTCAACGTGCGCGATTTGGGCGCAGTGGGTGATGGTGTCACAGACGACTGGGAGGTTTTGCAAAATGCCATCAATGACCATGAGATCGTATTTCTGCCAGCTGGCATGTATGCCGTATCGCGTACGCTTGAGTTGCGACCCGACAGCAAAATCATCGGCAGTCATCCAACCTTCACCGGCATCACGGCGATCACCACTCTGGCCAATCGATTCAACGGTGTGCAGGAGGGCGAACCGGACGCTCCAATCATTCGCTCTGCCGATGTTGCAGGCGCTGAAACCTGGCTGGCACTTTTTCAGATTCGCAGAGTCTTCCCCATCGCCCAACACAACCCCACCCCACCAGCCAATTTCGCCCTCGAATGGCGCAGCGGTGGCAATTCTTTGTTGCGCCAACTCAAGGTGGAATCACGCACCAGCAACAATGTGCGCCCGGACTTCATCGCCAGCATATTTTACGGGATCAACATCATTGAAAACCGGATAGATCCCAATCATCCTCAGCGCAGTTTTGGCGAGGGGCAATATGCCTGGCCGAACAAATATCCCAATGTATTGATCACTGGCAATGGCGGTGGACGTTGGTTCACCTTTTGGGTACACGGTCGCCAGGCTATGCGTCAGGAAACACCCTTTTTGCTGGTTCAGGACACCCGGGAGCCACTGCACATTTATCATTTACATCTGCAACAACAGGACAGTCGCAATCACGCCGAGTTTCGCAATGCACACAATGTTTCCATCTATAACACCAAAGGCGAAATCAAAGGAGCCCTGCTCTACTTTGAGGACTGTGACAACGTAAGGGTCTTTGGCAATGGCGGCCTGACCAGTCCTGACGCTAGCTACTTTGACCCTTACCTGTTCCGTTTTATCAATACCCATAACTTTCTCATCAGCGGCCAAAGCGACACCATCAACGAGGGTGGCTCCAACTGGATTGGCGGAGCTTTTGATCGCTGGATCCATGCAAACTTCCGCACCTGGTTTCCAGTGCAGGATGCAGCCGACGGCAGGGCTGCGGTAGTCGTGCCGTCAGAGCACCGCCCCATACTTTACCTGCGGGGTAACCCCGGCTATGTTCCCTTCACGCCGGTGGCCATCGAACCTGAACAGCCCAATCCCTGGCAGTCCGGCGAAGCGGTGGGCGACGGCTGGCGCTTCGTAGACGGATTTGGCTATTTTTATCCTTCGACAGCGGGGTTCGCCTACCACATTGAGCATGGCTGGCTGTATTCCGCCAGCACTTCATTTGCGGATTTGTGGGTATGGCATACACGCGATGAATGGCTGCATACTACGGCAACCTTGTACCCAATTTTCTATAGTGCGGACCGCGATGGATGGCTATTGTATCAACTCGGTGGAACCCCTGATGAGCAAATATTCTTCGATCTGAACGCTGAGGCTCCTACCGCAAGCCGATATGCTGATTACCCGTAAAAAGACCATCCCGACGCACTGGATTTTCTACGCGCAGATCCCGTTCGTCATGGCCATTGCGGCCAACATGATCACGGGTGCCCCGTTCATCTACTCGATGAAGAAGTTCATCGATAATCCGGCGGCTATCACGTTTCTGCTCAGCATCGACGTATTCGTCACTGTGTTATTGGGTCCATTTATCAGTTGGCTCAGCGACCGGGTGTGGACCAAATACGGAAGACGCAAGCCGTTCCTCATCATTGCCGATGTTGGCAAATTCCTGATTTTTCCGCTGATCCCGCTGGCACCCAACATTTATTGGCTGATCGGCTTGAAGTGGGCCTACGGGATTTTGCACGATATAGGGTCTCCAAAGACCGCGCTCACCATGGAGATTGTGCCAGCCAAACAACGTGGACGCGGCTCCGGTTTCTTCAATCTTCAACTGCAAATCGTTAATCTGGTGTTTTGGGGTATCGTCATAGGCAGGTTTGACGACATCTATTTCACCGGCCCATTGGCCTACGTAGCAGGACTGTCGGGCGAAGCCATGCTTTATTTCGCCGGGGCGTTGATGTTTCTTTTTGTGCTGGGATTCAATTGTCTCGGCATCAAGGAAATCAAACCGCCGGATGGACGTCGTATCCGCGATGAAAAGACCGAAGGGCGCAGTTTGTTCACCCTGTTTTTCATCGCCTTTTTCAAAGAGGTGCTGGCGAAATCGCTGTTGCCACTCTATCTGCTTTTGGTTGTGGGTACCCTGACCAGCGTCGGTTTGGGATCATTGTCTCCCCTGCTCTACACTGAACAGTGGGGATACTCCTTGCAACAAATGGGAACCAACATCGCCATTGGCGCCCTGCTCAGTATCGTGATTGCCCTGGGTGCCGGCTATGCGGCAGATGCCAGCTCAAAGCTCAAAGTGTATACCTGGGCATTGATTGGTGGGTTGGTGGCAAAGATTGTCTGGACTGCGTATGTTTACTACAAACCAGGCATGCGCCCTGAACTGTGGGAGATTGTTGCTTTCGGCCAACTCAACCACACCTTTGGCCTGATTGCTGCCACGGTCAGTTTCCCCCTGATTCTCGAATACGTTACCCGCAATCAGTTGGGCACCGCCAATGCGGGCATTCAATTGTTTGAGGGTCTGATCAGGAATTGGTTCTCCATGTTTATCGGCTTCTACGTTTTGTGGTGGTCGTTGTTTTTCTTGCCTCAGGCTGGCGATCGAGTCGAAGTCGTTTTGGACAACGCCGTCAACAGCGCATTTGTCGTGCAAGCCTTGGAGGCAGCGGGACTGGACACCCAACCACTGGATATCAGACCGTTGCACAGACCAGGCACTGGTGGCCCCCTGTCAGCGCACTGGGAAATCAGGCGCGGTCGTGAGGATGCCTCTGCGCTCCATCGCGAACGCAAGGATCTGACCAACGCGGTGGGCAAGTACAATACCCGCTTGCAGTCACCTTTCATCAAAGAAGATCGGGCTGCCGCCTTACTGGAACTCAGGCGCACAGCACAGGAAAGACTGACCGCCATCGACACGAGTTTGGCGGACAGCGCGGCAGAGTTTCGCGCACAATTGCTCCAGGCTCTCGAACCACATCTGTTTACCGACGGCCAACAATTGATCTACGCCGGATTTGACGACCGGAAACTCACCATCCGGGTACAGGTGGTGGAACCAGTGGACCTGCGGGCGACTGAGCAACTTGAAATATTTTTTGATGCTGCCGATTTAGCTCTCAACCTTGATGACCAGATCGACGACTTTGTGGCTGATTTACACATCCTGCCCTTGGAAAATCCGTTCAATGGTCTCGAGGTAAGACTGCGCCGGGACCATCGGTTCGAGGCGATCGAACATGCATTGCTAGCTGCCGGACTAAGCAGGGGCAGCTCCTTCAATGCCGCCTCCGAATTGATCTCCATCCTGAGAGGTATGCTTGGACAGGCACCGGGAGCATTTGAGCTGACCGCGGTCTCGGCAACAGCCCAACCTGCCTCTTTGAACTTTGCGCTCACCATTCCTGGCCAATCAGTGCTGACCGGTGAGATGTTAGCCGATGCCCTGCAATCGGCGCGCAGTATCGCCGAAGCTGATGTTAACCGCCGCGATTCGGTATTTTCCACGCAGGTCCGCTTTACCGACAGCATTCAAAACCACCGTTCACCCAACCGGGAAGTCGTCATTGAAGAGCGCTTGCAATCTCTGCTGCCTGAGGCTGATGATTACCAGATTGCAACCGCATACAACATCTACCAGCGGCTGATACCGGTCGCAGCCTCAGCACCAGTGTTTCTCACCATTGCCCGACCGTTGGTTCAAGCCGGCCCCGCCGACCGCCGGTATGATTACTTTTTCTCGGTTCAATTTTTCATGATCATCACCGATGTCCTGGGATTATTCGTCATTGCCTTGATCGTTTACCTGGATCGCAAGGGAACCATCCAGCGGGTAGGTGCAACCGAGGATGACAATCGATGAGCACGGAATCTTACACCCCGGGTTATCTGCCGCAAAAGTGGGCATATTTCGCCTTCGGCATTCTTGTTTTCATGTTCTCCGCATGGCTCATCTGGGAACCTCTGGGACGCTTGCTCTTTGGGGAAAAGGCTGAGGCCCGCGTGCGCGAAATCATTCGGGTTGAACCGGGCGAGCCTGATCAATCCTTTCTCTACAGGCGAACTTTTGAAGAAGAGACCAATTTGCGGGTTACTTTCCAACATTATGTCACCATCCCCATCGATGGAACGTCAGTGCGGTTTCGCCTCGGCGTGGACAGCCGTCGCAGACCCTATGTCAACGTCAACGACCGTGTCACCGTCGTCTATTATGCCAACGATCCAGGCAGGATTGCCTATGTTCCCGGCCACGCGCGCACTTGGGGGATGGCCACTCTCTACTTCATGGTAGGTCTCTGTTTTGTAGCTACCGCAATTCCAATGTTGCTCACTGCACGCAAGCCCATCATCATTGATCCTGAAGCCCCAAATCCCGATCACCCCACCCATTCAATCGACACAAAATAGTTTCATGAGCACAGATAACAACGCATCCCAAAGTAATAAAGCAGTAGGTCACGCCGCCCATACACAAGCCGCCAGTGAGGCAGGTTTGCCAGGCACTTTTAGTCGTCCTGTCAAAGTGACGGTGATAGCGCTGGCAGCGGTTTTACCCCGCGCTTGCTCAACGATGTCCTGCGCACGCCAGGGGAAAAAGGAGGCACTCTGGCTTTGGTCGATATTGATGAAAACCGACTGAAAACAATGACTGGCGTGATTCAGGCACTGGTCAGTCAGCTAGGCAAAACCAACTGGACTGTTGTCGGCACCACCGACCGCCGCAAGGCACTGCCCGGCACCGACTATCTGGTCAGCACCATAGAGGTCAGCGGCTTGGATTGTGTGCGCTGGGATAACGATATTCCCCTAAAGTATGGCATTGATCAATGCATCGGCGACACCATCGGACCAGGGGGATTATTCAAAGCTTTGCGCACCATTCCAGTGTGGTTGGACATTCTGCGCGATTGCGAGGAACTTGCCCCACAGGCCATCGTGCTCAATTACACCAATCCAATGGCAATGCTGTGCACAGCCGCCAATCGCTGCTCAAGCCTGCCCGTGGTTGGACTCTGCCACAGTGTCCAGGGAACCAGTAAATTACTCGCAAGCTATGCGGGTATCCCCTACTCGGAAATGCGCTGGGAATGCGCCGGCATTAACCATTTAGCCTGGTTTACCAAACTTGAGCATCAGGGTCGCGACTTGTATCCGCAGTTGAAAGCGCGCTGGAGTGAGGACATTGCCAAAGCCATTGCTGAGTTTGATGCTGGTAATATTGCCGCTGAATACCTGCAGGGCGGCTTACTCCCGAACGATGCACCGGAATATTGCAAGGAACTGGTGCGCAAAGATATGTGCATCCAATTCGGCGCTTTTATCACTGAAAGCTCTGGCCACTTATCTGAGTACCTGCCCTACTACCGCAAATCAAAGGAGGGGCGCAAACTGTTGCGTGCAGGTTATGATGGCGGTTCACGTTTTTACGCCAGTAATTGGCCTCTGTGGCGCGAGAAAGCAGATCAATCACGTATGGACATGCTGTCAGGCAAAGAACCCATGGATTGGCCGAGAAGCTGGGAGTATGCCGCCTGGATCATTGAGTCACGCGAAAAAAAACACTACCTGGCGCTTTCATGGCAACGTCGCCAACACAGTTGCCGGAGGCGGCAAACTAATCACCAACTTACCTGAAAATGCTTGTGTGGAAGTCGCCTGTATGGTGGATGCCAATGGCGTGCAACCCACTCGCTACGGCGCACTTCCCCCGCAAATGGCAGCACTCTGCTCCAGTAACCTGGCTGTTTTCAACTGGGCGCTCAGGCCGCCATCGAGCGTTCCAAGGAACTGGCTATTCATGCCCTGATGCTGGACCCGCTTACCGCTGCTGTTTTAACTCCCGCTCAAATCCGCGCCATGACTCTGGAAATGTTTGCCGCGGAAGCCGCTTACCTGCCCGATTACCGCTAAACCAACCTTTCAACATGCACACGCTGCATCCCCGCATTCAATCCCTTCTACAGCAACAGGAGGAACTCTACAACCGCGTCAACAAGCCGGATGCCCGATGGAATAACGGATGGTTCGATCGCTTTGTTGATCCAGTTTTGACCAAACAACACGTGCCACTGTCATGGCGCTACGATTTCAACCCGCAGACCAATCCGCTCGGTATGGAACGCCTCGGGGTCGGCGCGGTTTTTAATGCCGGGGCCATAGAAGTCGATGAAACGGTTTATGTCATGGCCAGAGTGGAAGGCAACGACCGCAAATCCTTCTTTGCCTTAGCCAGCAGTCCAACAGGCATTGATCAGTTCCGCTTCATCGATGGCCCAGTCGTTTTACCTGAAACCGACGATCCCGACATCAATGTGTACGATATGCGCCTCGTACAACACCAAGACGGGTGGATTTATGGCTTGTTTTGCACCGAACGCAAGGATCCGTCCGCTCCAGCTCAGGACACTTCCTCAGCGGTCGCCCAATGCGGTATTGTTCGCACCAAGGACTTGAAACACTGGGAACGATTGCCTGACTTTCAATCACCCTCTCCTCAGCAACGAAACGTCGTTTTGCATCCGGAGTTTGTAAATGGAAAGTATGCGTTCTATACCAGACCTCAGGATGGATTTATCGATACCGGAAAAGGTGGCGGCATCGGCTGGGGCCTCTCCGATTCCATGAACCCGGCACGAGTGACCCACGAGGAAATCATTCATTCCCGTGCCTATCATACCGTCTATGAGGTCAAAAATGGTCAGGGCCCGGCACCACTGAAAACACCCAATGGCTGGTTACACATCGCTCACGGTGTGCGCAACTGCGCCTCAGGCTTGCGCTATGTGCTTTACCTGTTCCTTACCGACTTGAATAACCCGGCCCAACTGTTGCGCGTGCCTTCCGGCTTCTTCATCGCTGCAGACTTTGAAGAGCGCATCGGTGATCTCGTCAACGTGGCATTTTGCAACGGCGTAATCGCCCGCCAGGATGGCACCGTTCTCATCTACTACGCCAGTTGCGACACCCAACTTCACGTCGCCAGAACTTCCATCGATCAACTGGTCGACTTCGCCCTGAATACCCCGGAAGATCCTTTGCGCACCGCCCTATGCGCGCAACAAAGGCACAACCTTTGGCTCTCCAATCAACAATTCCTATCCCAATAATCACCAACATTGGATGAGCCACCCAACTCAGTCGCCACACACGGTGGACTGAAGTCCATCCTCCAATCCCTTCAAATAGCTATTCTTTTCTAAGCTATTTCCAGCTTGACAGTAACGCTTTTTGGCAAAGCCTTACGGTCATGAATGATTCTCATTTGGCCAACTCTCCTCATGATGCATTTTTTGTCTCTGCTTTTGGTGAGCCTGTGCGGGCGCGGGAATGGTTGCCCCAGTTGTTGCCCGAAGCCGTTGTTCAGTGTCT
>JAJOKB010000097.1 GCA_021208135.1 Verrucomicrobiota bacterium
GGCACATCTCCCCACCCCGCTCTTCCACTAGATCGGCAATGGCGAACAGAGCGGCCTTGGCATTCAAGGTATCGAGCACAGTCTCCACCAACAACACATCCACGCGCTTCCAGTAAACCCAGGCCTGCTCCGGTAGGCCTCACGCAGAGCATCGAATCGATCGCCCGATACCCCGGCCGGTTCACATCCGGCGACAATGAGGCGGTGCGGTTTGTCGGCCCCAACCCTCCGGCCACCCAGGCTACGCGACCGGGTTGCTCGAGCAGATTTTGTCAGCAGCGGCACGCGCCAACCGCGCAGCCTCAATGTTCAATTCATAACATAAATGTTCCAACTTGTAATCCGCTTGCGCTATGCGCGTGGAATTAAAGGTGTTGGTCTCAATAATATCAGAACCAGCCCGCAGATAGTCCTCATGAATACCTTGAATAATCGCAGGCTGCGTCAACACCAGCAGGTCGTTGTTGCCTCGCAAATCGTGTGCGTGCCCTGCAAAACGCTGCCCCGAAAATCCTCCTCCTTGAGCTTGTGCTTTTGAATTTCCGTGCCCATGCCGCCGTCTAGCAGGACTATCCTGCGCTGCAATGCTTCTCGCAACGCCGCCCGCCGCGCACCCACAGACATCCACTCAGTATTCACTAATTGACTCATTACATATCAACATATCAAGATTTGATGATATGTTGTCGAGTTCTTAAACTAACAAAAACTCAGGAACCTGAGTTCGGGGATACTCATAACGGGCACCCTCAAAGTTGCGCATCACCACCTGCTCATCATTGATTTCAGTGACGTATTCAGGATTGATGGGGACCTTGCCGCCTCCGCCAGGGGCATCAATGACAAACTGTGGAATCGCATACCCGGTGGTATGCCCCCGCAAACCCCGGATAATTTCGATCCCGGTTTTAACATCGCTGCGCAAATGGCGCGAACCGGTAATCAAATCGCATTGGTAGAGGTAATAGGGGCGCACGCGCATCATCAACAAGCGGTGTACCAGGGAGCGCATCACTTCCACGGAGTCGTTGACACCGCGCAGTAGCACACTCTGATTCCCCAAGGGCACGCCAGCAAAACTCAGGCGCTCACAGGCCTGCATGAGTTCGCGGGTACACTCGCGGGGATGATTCACGTGAATGCTCATCCAAATCGGGCCATGGCGACGAAAAATATCCTGCAATCCTGGCGTAATGCGCTGAGGCAGAAACACCGGAATGCGCGACCCGATACGGATAAACTCCACATGCTTGATGGCACGCAAACGTCCGAGCAGATAATCGAGTTTCTTGTCAGACAGAATAAGCGGATCACCACCGCTCAGCAATACGTCGCGGATCTCTGTGTGTTCCTCAATATACTTGAGGGCATTCTCATAATTCGGGTGAAAGTCATAACCCATGGCATTGGAAACCAAGCGGCTGCGGGTACAGTATCGGCAATAAGCCGCACAGACATTGGTCACCAAAAACAATACCCGGTCTGGGTAACGATGCACCAATCCATCCACACCCATGGCATTCTCCTCGCCCACCGGATCCAGCATCTCCTCGGGAGCCGTGAACATCTCCTCTTCCCTCGGGATCACTTGACGCCGAACAGGACAGTCGGGATCTTCCCGGTCGATCAAATTGAAAAAGTACGGAGTGATCGCCAATGCCAGCTTGTTGTTGGCAAAATTGCATCCCGCCTCCTCCTCTGCAGTCAAGGTCATAAACGAGCGCAGTTGCTCCAGCGTGGTGATACGGTTGCGGAGTTGCCAGCGATAGTCTTGCCAATCGGTTTCCGGAACATCAGACCATAAGCCCTGTCCGGAATACCAGTTTTCTCGCGAATCTGTCGGATACATCGTTCTGTTACTATCGGGCAGCACGTGTTCATGTCAATTCGTGGGCTCAGCCTTTTTTTCGGAGCTTTATACTTTACTTTTCGACCCAATTAACCATAGATTAAAGATCAAGTAACATCAAACCCTTGCAAAATATGGCAATCAAAGCGAACAACATCATCGAAACGATCGGCAACACGCCGTTGGTCAAATTGAACAAGCTGGCAGCTGGGCTGGAAGCTGATATCTACGTAAAGTGCGAATGGTTCAATCCATTGGCGAGCGTGAAGGACCGGATTGCACGAGCCATGATTGAGACGGCGGAAGCGGATGGCTTGCTGAAGCCGGGCGGCATAGTGGTGGAGCCTACCTCTGGCAACACAGGGATTGGTTTGGCATTTGTGTGTGCGGCGAAAGGCTATCCCTGCATCTTGACCATGCCGGAGACGATGTCGATGGAGCGCCGGATTTTGCTGGGTTTATTGGGGGCGGAAATTGTGCTGACACCCGGACCGCGTGGCATGCCTGGTGCGATTGCCAAGGCAAAAGAATTGCTGGAGCAGTACGGGGATCGCGCGTACATGCCCTCCCAATTTGACAACCCTGCCAACCCTGAAGTTCACCGCCGCACGACCGCCGAGGAAATCTGGGAAGCGACCGGGGGTGCTGTGGATATTTTCATCGCAGGGGTCGGTACCGGTGGCACCATCACCGGTGTGTCCGAAGTCCTGAAAAAGCGCAAACCAGGCTTTAAATCCATTGCGGTCGAGCCGGAAGCCAGCCCCGTGATCAGCGGCGGTAAGCCTGGCCCTCACAAGATCCAGGGCATTGGCGCCGGATTTATTCCCAAAAACCTGAATACCGAAATTTTGGACGAAGTCATTCAGGTCAGCAATGAGAACGCATTTGAAATCGCGCAAAAAGTATCGCTGACCGATGGTTTGGGCGTGGGTATATCCTCCGGGGGCAACGATCTGGGCAGCGCTGCAAGTGGCTGCACGTCCCGAGAACAAGGGCAAAACCATTGTCGTGACAGCGGCCAGCCCAAGCGAGCGCTACCTCAGCACCGCCTTGGCCGAAGCCGTACGCAACAAGGTGAGCAGCCTGGAAGTTCAACCAGTCGCCTGATTGGTTGGGATTTAGCGGAACGCTGGTGGCCTCAAATGGCCACTACGCCCTCTTGGGCGAAAATAGCTTTGGCTCTGGCCACATCTTCTGCGGTAGCAGCGGGTGTGGCCATTAATTTATAGTCGGTACCCATGATTTGGTGTTTGCTCTCACCGAATTTGTGAAAGGGAAGAATTTCCACTCTTTCCACGCAATTGAGGGTTTTGATAAACCCGGCCAACCCGCGCATATTGTCCTCACCATCGGTCAGACCGGGCACTAATACAAATCGGATCCACATAGCTTTGCCCATATCACTGAGGCGTCTGGCGAAGCGCAAGGTGGGTTCCAGTTTGACACCGGTGACCGATTTGTAGAGGGCTGGGTTCCAGCTCTTGATGTCGAGGAGGACCAAGTCGGTGGACTGCAACAAGTCGTCATCGGCCTTATCGCCGACAAAGCCGCAGGTATCGAGCGCTGTGTGCAAACCGGCTTCCTTGGCGCGTTGAAAGATGGCTTTGACAAAATCCGGCTGCAGCAAGGGTTCGCCGCCACTGATAGTGATGCCCCCCCTTGCGGATGAAGTTACGGTAGCGCAGCGCCTGGGCTACGACTTCATCCGCCGAGGTGTAAGCACCGCATTTGTGGTCCTGGGTATCAGGATTGTGGCAGTAAACACAACGCAACGGGCACCCGGACAAGAAAACAACATATCTCAAACCGGGGCCATCGACGGAACCACAGGTTTCCACAGAGTGTACGCGTCCATATGTGGTAGCTCCTGTGGTCACTGGTCCTGGCAAAAACATGGTTTTTGAGCTTAGCAGAGATCGTGGAAGGTGCGTTCGATGACATCCTTCTGCTGCTCGCGGGTGAGTTTGATGAAGTTCACGGCATAGCCTGAAACGCGCAGTGTCAATTGTGGATATTTTTCGGGATGATCCATGGCATCGAGCAATGTTTCGCGATCGAACACGTTCACATTGATGTGATGACCGCGCTCGGCGAAATAGCCATCGAGCAAGCTGACCAGGTTTTGCACCCGGTCGCCGATAGTTTTACCCAATGCGCGGGGAACGATGGAAAAAGTGTAGGATATGCCGTCCTGACTTTCCCGATACGGCAACTTCGCGACGGAGGCCATGGAAGCAACGGCGCCATTGCGGTCGCGTCCGTGCATCGGATTAGCGCCGGGGGCAAATGGTTCGCCCGCTTTGCGGCCATCCGGAGTTGGGCCTGTTTTTTTGGCCGTACACCACATTCGAGGTAATGGTCAGCACGGATTGGGTCGCGACAGAGTTGCGGTAGGTTGGCTGCTTGCGCAGTTTATCCATAAAATTGCGGACCAAATCGCGTGCGATGGCATCCACGCGCTCATCATTATTGCCATAGGCAGGATACTCACCTTCCACCTGATAATCAACGGCGAGCCCTTCGGCATTGCGGATCACCTTGACCTTGGCAAACTTGACGGCTGAGAGCGAATCAGCTGCAACAGACAAACCGGCTATTCCGCAGGCCAGTGTGCGCAGGATTTTGCGGTCATGCAAAGCCATCATGATGTGTTCAGGGCAATAGCGATCGTGCATGTAGTGAATGATATTGAGGGCCTTCACGTAAGTGGCCGCCAACCAATCCTGCATGTGATCGAAGCGCTCTACCAGATCATCGTATTCCAGATAGTCGCCTGCAAAGGCATCAAAGGCCGGTGCTACTTGTTCGCCGGTCTTTTCATCCCGTCCGCCATTGATGGCGTAGAGCATGGCTTTGGCGAGGTTGGCACGAGCTCCGAAAAACTGCATCTGTTTACCGATGCGCATAGCAGACACACAGCAGGCAATACCGTAGTCATCACCCCAATATTCCCGCATCAAATCGTCGTTTTCGTATTGAATGGCGCTGGTTTCGATCGAGACCTTGGCGCAAAAATCCTTAAACGATTCCGGCAGTTCCTGTGACCACAATACGGTGAGGTTGGGCTCCGGCGCAGGGCCGAGGTTGTAGAGGGTGTGCAAAACGCGGAAACTGGTGCGGGTAACCAGAGGACGGCCATCTTCACCCACCCCGCCAATGCTTTCCGTCACCCAGGTAGGATCCCCTGAAAACAGGGCATCGTAATCCGGAGTGCGAATGAAGCGCACAATGCGCATTTTCATCACAAGGTGATCAATCAACTCCTGGGCGCTGTCTTCGGTCAGGGTACCTTCGGCAAGATCGCGCTCAATATAAAATATCGAAGAAGGTTGAGCAGCGGCCAAAAGACATGGCGGCACCATTTTGATCCTTTACTGCGCCGAGGTAGGCAAAGTAAGTCCACTGAATAGCCTCACGGGCATTGAGGGCGGGACGGCTGATGTCAAACCCGTAGGCTTTGGCCATGCGTTTCAGCGCCTGCAGTGCGCGGATCTGGTCCTGCATTTCTTCACGGGAACGCACCCATTCGTCGTCAAACGCCTCGTTATCGGTAGCGGCAAAATCCTTCTTGCGCTCGGCAATCAAGCGATCAACTCCATACAGAGCCACCCGGCGGTAATCGCCAATAATACGCCCGCGCCCATAGCCGTCGGGTAGTCCGGTGACTATACCCGCGCTGCGGGCGGCACGGATTTCGGGAGTGTAGGCATCAAAAACACCGTCGTTGTGAGTTTTGCGATGTTTGGCAAAAATTTCCGAAACCTGATCATCCATTTTGCGCCCATGGGCCTCCAAGGCCTTTTGCGCTATGCGCACACCACCGTAGGGCAACATCCCGCGCTTCAGAGGCGCATCGGTTTGCAGGCCAACGATCTGCTCAAGCTCCTTGCGGATATAACCCGCGCCGTGTGAGTCCACCGAACTGACAATTTTAGTGTCAGCATCGAGCACCCCCCCGGCGGCGATCTCCTTCGCCAGCAAATCCTTCACGATCGACCACAAGGCATCAGTGCGGGTAGTCGGCCCCTTAAGGAAGGTGTCATCTCCCGCATACGGGGTATAATTGTTCTGGATGAAGTCGCGCACATCGACGCTTTTCTGCCAGTTGCCAGCGCTAAAGTTGCGCCAGGCTTCGGTAACGGGTGTTGTTTCGTTGGCTACTATCATGATCGGTTATCAGTGCTATGAATTAGCTGACCTTATTAAAGAAGGAAATATTAAAGCCACCAATGAATAAGAATTACTAATAGCCCATTAAAGCCTGCCTCCTGCACAAATCACTGTGAGACCGAGAGTTTTGTACGCAAAAAGCCCTCCATTGCGGACTCCATGGAGAGTATAGTGGCATCCTCTGCTGACTCGAGCGTCATGCCCTGTGGCAGGTCTGCAAGATCGAGATCTGCCCAGTTTTGCAGGTCCTCTGACCACTGAACAGCGAGTTGAACGCCTTATCTTGAGCGACGAGAGGGATGCGATAGGCAACGCCATCAGCGGTGGACGACGCCGACACCAGGGAAGGATAATTCTCCAATGAGGCAGCTTGTTCGAGCGGCAAGTCGAAGGCGAACCGCTCCAGCACTGAAACGGGTTCTCCAAACAGGCGGACATGAGGTAAGCGTTCTCCTGCTGGCAGCTGTGTCCGTGCCCAATAAGTGTATGGGTTGGCAGCATCAACGCGCAGGATGTTTGACACGGTGAACCAGGCGGTCTGCGGATTGCCTTCAGTTGGAGCCACGGGCCTGGCAATCGCGGTTAATTGATACCTGCCAGCCGAGGGCGTCCAAGCCACGTGATAAGGCGGCTCAGTGCGCGTGGCGATGAGCACGTTGTTGGCATAAAACTCGACTGCACTCACCGGTACGGATCCGGAAACATCCGCGGCAATTTGCAAGGGGGTGCCAGCGGGGATGAGTCCCTCTGCGCTGCTGGACAAATGGATTTCCGGGGCAGTCTGGATCGATCCGGTGGAAGCGATGTTTTGAATATTGGCATTGAAGCCGACATTGCCGCTGTGTTGCACATAGTCGCTCAACTGCAATGAACCGCCATTTCCGGTATTGTTGCGCACCACGACGTTGTCACCGCCCAATCTACCGCGCACAGTGATGCGCCCCCCACCATAAAGCAGCTCGTTATCTTCAATCAAAACGTTAAACATCGGAAACGCCCCATTATTGGTATCGGCTTCAACCAGGATATAGGCATGATCCGAGGTGAGGCCGTCGCGCCGGGTCAGGGTATTGCCGGAGATGACCAGATTGCGGGTGTAGGGCATTTTGTAGATGCCGATGTAAGAGTTGGTGATATTGTTGCGAATGATGACGTTATCGACCATGGAGCCGTGTATCTCCTGAATCATGATACCTTCGCCATCCACGGAATAATAGGGGCCCATGCGCAACCAGTGGCGCTCAACATCAATGATATTATCCTCAATGAGGATGCTGCCACCGGCAAAGTCGATGCCCCGGTTTTCGAGCGTATTGGCGTTGCCGACCAGAATATGTCCATTGGGATGGAGCCACCAGGGTTTGTTGGGATAATCGCGTTTGATGTTGCCCCGAACCACCAGTCCATCACCGGAAAGCATGAAACCGACCCGCATAGTGGTATACACAAAGTTGTCCAGAATTTGAATATTGGCGCGGAACAGATTGGGTTGTTCGTGAGGTAACGCACCCCACAATCCGGATGAACCGCGCGAACCGATGCCATAATGATCGGTGTACCTGAACAAGGCCTGATGGCCTTCCAAGGCAGTGAAAGTATTCAGCGCGGAAGTATTGGCAACGATGTAGCCCGGCTGCTCAAAAGTGTCATCCTTTTCGCGCATGGCTTCCCAACCATCCTGGCGTGTATCCACGACCCAATGCACATCGTTGACCCGGTTGTTGGCGATGATGATGTTTTCAAATCCTGAGGCATTCAGGTTGTACACAAAGCGCCACGAGTGCCTTTGCCAGCCGTGCTGGTAGTCTCTCGGAATATCGGCCTGGGGTGCGGCAACGTTATTGCTGCGCAGTCCAAACAAGATGCGATTGCGGGCTCCTGTTCCACCTGAACCCAAAGCCACTCCGGCACGGTTGATGTCGATATTCACCAACCCTGTATTGGAATCGGTGGCACCATTGAGCGCATAAATAAATTTAAACGCGGTATCATTGGGAGTTCCGCTGCCCTCAAAAGAGGGTACATATCGGGGAAACTCAAATCGCGTTGGCGGGGGAGTAACCCTGCTCGCGGGCATCCACTATACCCTCGGGATCTGCACCTCGCAGGACGACCTGATCGCGCAGGTAAAGGTGATCATCGAAAGTATAGACGCCTCTGGGAAATAAACCACTCCGCCGCCAGCCTGCCAAGCGGCATCGCGGGCAGCAACGTAGCGTTCCATATCGTTTTCGCCGGGGAAATCAGTCACCACAAACACCCTGTCCCAGCGGACTTCATCGGTCCATAAAAGGTGTGGATCATCAGGATAATGAGCCAAAATAGGATTGTTGGTGGGCACGGTTGCTGTCGCCTGCACAGAAATCAGGGTACAGCATAAGATGAGGGGGATAAGGGGGGAGTAACACATAGAACCATAGAACTACCACACAGCGAGACTGGTGTAAAGCCTTGCCTTTGCAGACCGGGCATGGATAGTTTCAAATGGCGAAAAATAGCGTTGTAATTGCTTTTGCAATACGACAAAAAAAAGCTATGTCTATCGCTCGTCTATTGCCTCTAATCGCGTTTCCAGTCTGTTGCGGGCAACTTGCTGCCACAAACCTGTCGCCCGAAGAACTGAACCTGCTGCTGGAGGCGGGACAAATAACCACACAAACCCTTGTGCTGAGCAACAGCCAAGCCGTACCATTTGATTGGCGAGCCAGCGTAGTACAGCAGTCAGGGACCACTGCCATGATGCTGGCTGCAGGTGGCGACAGTTTTGGTTACCGCTGGTCGGACAGCAACGAAGCGGGAGGCCCTGAATTCCGCTGGTTTAGCCGCCCTGAAGCGGTTCAGGAACACCGACTGGGCGACGACGATTCAGTGGCTGTCGATCTG
This sequence comes from Verrucomicrobiota bacterium, assembly GCA_021208135.1. Lineage (GTDB taxonomy): Bacteria > Verrucomicrobiota > Verrucomicrobiia > Opitutales > Oceanipulchritudinaceae > JAJOKB01. The sequence continues at coordinate 8,903 of JAJOKB010000097.1, forward strand.
CCATTCAACTTTGTGTTTTACGGCGACACCTATCAGCAAATGCGCATCAGTTCGAATGGATTTCTAACCTTCGGTCCGAATGGGAATGCGCACAACAATGCACCGATCCCCTCCCCTGCGACACCCAACGCTTTGATAGCGGTGTATTGGTGCGATTTGGATCCAACTATCGGCGACAGTTCCATTCATTCCTGGAGCGACCCAGAAACCCAGGTTTTCGTAGTCGAGTACACCAACATCCAGCGCCTGGGCGGCAGCACACCGATGACTTTTCAGGCGGTATTGCACGCCAACGGCAATATTTCGATGAACTACGCCGACACCACTGGTATCTCCAATGTTTCAACCGCGGTCACCGTCGGTATTGAAAATGCCACTGGCACGGTAGGTAGTCAGGTTGTACACAACACGGTTTTCCAGCCGTCAGGGTTGACGATTGAATTCCGGTCGCCGACCTGGTTGAGCGTTATGCCATCCGCAGGCAGTTTGCTGCCCGGTGCATCGGTTGCACTGTCAGTGACCGCTAACGCCGGGGCCTTGAATGCAGGCCAATATGAGGGCACGATCCGATTGAGCAGCGGCTCTGAAACTCGGCATGAGGTACCGGTGCGACTGGAAGTGACTGGTCAGCCCAAACTACAGCTGGCACCATCAACCCTTACCTTTGATGTGGTTGGAGTCGGCGGCACGATCGAACGAACCCTTGATTTGAATAATGCCGGAAGCGCGCCACTGATCCTCACTGGCGCTGAAATAAACAACAATGCATTCATCTGGTTGGAACCCTGCCACTGACTATTCCACCGGGCGGCGCGCGCAGAGTGACCTTGCGTTTTGCACCCTCGCAAACAGGCGTTTACAACGGGCAGTTGATACTGGAGGGCAACGATCCCGAACTCAACAGCCAGGCGGTCACATTGCTGGGCGAAGGACTGCCTCCGGCAAAGATTGAAGTGGACACCGGTGGTTTGCATGTAGCGCTGCTGGCTGGCGATACCTTGAAGCTTGAACTACCCATTCACAATTCCGGAACAGCGCCTCTAAACTGGCGGGTGGTGGCGGCGAATCTACCATCAGAAACTGAGTCTGCGTTCGGGTCCCAACCGCAAGGTACCAGTACCCAGCAGGGGCACCCAGCGCTGCAGGATGCCGAAGTACATACAGACCGCCTGATAGTGAGGTTTGAGGATGAACCCCAGTTTGCCCCCATGATGGCCGGGGGATCGCGGCGCGCATCGCGGGCTGATCTCGCGCAAGCAGTGGGCGCTAATACTCGACGCGCGCACGCTTTGGTGAGAAATCTGGAAATATGGGATGTCAATGAGCTACAAACAGCCCGCGCCAATGGCATTGTCCAGGCGCAACAGGATCATCCTGCTGCCGACGAAATCGTCGCCTGGCTAAGGCAGCAACCCGGGGTGCGTTATGTGGAACCTGATTATGTCATTACCGTGGATCCTATTGATCCCTTACCAATTTTGGAGAGATTTACCAGCGACGGACCGTCAATAATAAGCAACGATCCACTTTTTGGGGATCTGTGGGGATTACACAACACTGGCCAAAATGGCGGAGTTGCCGGAGCAGACATTGATGCCACGAGGGCCTGGCTCACACAGAGGGAGGCCGCCGAAATAATCATCGCAGTGATCGACACCGGAGTGGATTATACACACCCGGATATCGCTGCCAACATGTGGCGTAACCCTGGAGAAATTCCGGGCAACGGCCTGGACGATGACGGCAATGGTTACATTGATGACGTGTTCGGATATGATTTTGTGAACAACAATGGCAATCCCATGGATGATCACAACCATGGCACCCATTGTGCAGGAACCATAGCAGCGGTAGGCGACAACGGAATTGGCATAACCGGTGTCGCGTGGCGGGCGCAAATCATGGCACTGAAATTCCTCGACTCGAGGGGCAGCGGACGACTCTCAGACGCGCTATTGGCCATAGAATATGCTTATCAGAATGGAGCGCATATCGCCAGCAACAGCTGGGGCGGTGGCGGTTACACTCAAGCCATGCAAGATGTGATCGCAGCCGCCAATGAGGCGGGAATGCTGTTCATTGCCGCAGCGGGCAACAGTTCGAGCGACAACGACGCCAACCCCACCTACCCCGCCAATTATGACTTGCCCAACGTTATCGCGGTAGCTGCTACCACCCGGCACGACACCCTGGCGAATTTCTCGAATTTCGGTGCAGAAACAGTACACCTGGGAGCCCCTGGACAAGCGATCGTGAGCACCACTATCAACAACTCCTACGCTTCATTCAGTGGCACTTCCATGGCGACCCCGCACGTTTCAGGAGCCGCCGCACTCTTGCTTGCCAGGAACCCCTTGCTAAGCCCCGCGCAAGTGAAGGAAATTTTGCTCAATGCGGTCGATCCTTTGCCCTCGCTGGCAGGACGAGTCGCCAGCGGCGGGCGCTTGAATTTACGGCGGACGCTAGAGGCTGCATCCCCACCATGGCTGGCTCCAGCAACACGCTCTGGTACAGTTGCCCCAGGCGAAACCTATATTTTGCAGGTCGAGTTTTCGGCGGATTCAATGCCAGCAGGGATTACAACAGGACAGTTGCTCATCTTCTCCGATGACCCAGTCAATTCCACACTCACCATCCCGGCGAGTTTATCAGTTACAGACGCACCAGGTCTGGCAGTCCAGGAGACGGAATTAAATTTTGCCAATGTTTTTGTGGGCGGTTCCTCAACACAAATATTGACTCTGAGAAACTCCGGTACGGAAACACTGCGCATTGCGAGCATACTGCCAAGCGAAGGTTTTGTTGTTGAAGCACCGCTACCCCTGGTGCTCGTTCCGGGTGAGCGAAGTCAAGTTCTGGTACGGGCACTGGGACTGGCTGAAGGCGCATTTCATGGTTCCGTTCGCATTTACTCCACAGACCCAACCGATCCTGAAGTTAGTATCGCCTTGAGCGGAAACAGCATTCTTCCGCCCAAAATCAATCCCATCCAATCGCGCATCGACCAACAGTTGCGCTCTGGCCAAGTGGTTTCAATTGCCATTCCATTGCGCAACGATGGCGCACACACGCTGGAATATGCCTTTGGCGGCGAATTCCCTTCGTGGCTGAAAGTTGGTCCGGCCTCAGGTTCTATATTTGTGGGCGAATCCCTCGAAGTGGATTTGCATCTGGATGCCAGCGGTATGCAGCAAGGGCAATACGCGGTCAGAATTTATTTAAACAGCAACGATCCAACCCTCGAACAACAAGCCCTCACGGTGGTCATTAATGTCGTTGACGGAGCTTGGCTTGCGGTGAACCCACAACGTGTGGAGTACAGTGTCGTGTACCAGGGATGGCCGCAGGCGCAAACCATTGAGTTTCATAATCGGGGCAACAGCACAGTCAACCTGTCCTCTCCTGCAATAACAGGCAGCGGATTCAACCTGTCCCAGACGCCAGCAACCTCCTTGGCCCCCGGAGCCAAAACTACGGCAATCATCACTGCAAATCCTGCGGTCAATGGCAGCTTGCAAGGCTATTTCACGCTGAATACCACCGCTCCAGACTTACCACTGATTCAAATCCCATTAACTATGGAGGCTCGGTCGGCGCCCATACTGGAGCTGAATCCAGAAAGCTTTGCATTTGAACTGATGCGCGGAGAACAGACTTTTGCCACGCTTTCACTGGCGAATGTCGGGATGGATGTGCTCGACATCGGACTCGCTGCCAAGGCCCAAAGCTCTGGCAGGGTGTTCGGTCAAATTTTGCAAACCTTTAATGTGAGCGCCAAGACGGGCGATCTGGGTATTGTTTCCGTGGCCTGGCTCAACAACAGGTTCTACGTGGGCGGTCGCAATTCCACTGCGCGAATACCTCAAATATATGTGCTCGATCGCGAGGGTAATCTGGTCAATCAGTTCGCCTTGCCCGGCGTTTCAGCAGGAAGTTGGGGAGCCAGAGACATGACATCGGATGGCTTTTACCTGTATGCCGGATGGGATGGTGGCATCGTAAAACTTGATATGATCGGCAATTTCGTCGCAGCCTTGCCAAAGCCCTCTGGGGTCGGGGCAGTGAACGCCCTTGCCTATGATCGGCATACAGGCAACTTCTGGGTAGGAGACTTTTACAGTGGTCTGATTGAAATGCGCCCAGACGGGGAAGTGCTGCGCAGAATTCCCAAACCGGACTATATGGAATTAATGTTTGGAGTGGCGTACGATGATGTGACGCCCGGTGGACCCTATCTTTGGGTAGCGGAAATCAAGGAATTACCTACCCGCAGAATTCACCAGTTTGATCCGCACACGGGCACCTATACCGGGCTCACATTCACGATGAATCCTGCGGATGGCTTCTCTGCCGGACTGGATTTCACCAGCGACTGGCAACCTGGAACCGCTACTCTGCTAGCCATCAATCAGGATCGCGATGACAAGCTGCACGTCATAAATCTGGCCGATGTCCAAAACTGGCTGACGCTGCAAAACTACACAGCCTCGTTAGCGGCAGGGCATCAGGTGGATATCGAGGTGCGCATCGATGCGGAAGACGTTATCGGTGGCACCCATGTTGCCGAAATTATCGTGCGCAGCAACGATCCTGCGCAACCTGAACGCATCGTTCCGGTATCTTTGACTGTGACCGGAACCCCTGCAATTGAGTTACCGGCACCTGAAATCGTGTTTCCCGATGGCATATTTGCCAATGCGGTCAACCAACGCGAATTCATGATTCGCAATACAGGTACGGACGTATTGATCCTTACCAATCCTGGTGTTACAGGCTCCGGTTTTAGTCTGCAAAGCCCACAAAGCATCGCCATTCAGCCGCAAAACACGCACTCCTTTGAGGTTCGTTTCCAGGCATCAACCCCCGGAAATTACCAGGGAACCTTATCCTTCAAAGCAACGATCCGGAGCGCCCATTGGTCAGCATTCCGCTATCGGCTCAGGCTGTCGCAGCCCCGGTACTCGCAGTGGATACCAGCACGCGTACAGTGGAACTGTACGCCGGTCAAAGTCTCGATACCTTGGTTACAATCGCCAATACCGGAGGCAGTACATTGGAGTGGAACATCAGCGCACACACACCCTCCATTCTGACTACTCAAGGTGACAACCAGTCCATACCATTGACACTTTCGCCCTCGGCAGAGACCGATGTGCTGCTGGCAGTCGATGACGATGACATGTGGATTATGAATACCAGCAGTGCTGCTACCCCTAAACAATTGCCTTACAGTGAAGACTTTGAAGATGGCCGCTGGAATGACACCTGGGTCAACTCAGCGGGCACAGGTAAGGCTGTTGTGACCGAGACTACGGCAGGAGAAGGCGTGTACAGTTTGCATTACTATGGCCAGCGATCCAATACGCACAGGCGTGGGATTCAGCAGCATTTCGAACCCTCGCATCCAGACTATTTCTCATTCCGCGTGCGCAGTGGGCCGGCAGAACAGAACTCAGGCTTTGTAACCTTGGGCGATATCTATGGCGGCGAAATGTTCTTTTTCTTTTCCAACGCCTCCGGCTACTGGTTCTGTAACAATGACACCGGAGGTGATGCTTCACAAGCGGCTAATCCTGATCGTTGGTACAGAGTGGAACTGCGCAACATGAACTGGCAAACCAAACGGTTTGATTACTACCTCGACGGAGAACTGATCAAGGCTGGTGTTCAATTTCGCAATCCGAACGTGGCATCCATTACCCGTCTGTTTCTCTATAATTACGATGCCAATTCAGAGGCGTGGTGGGATGACATCAGGCTCGGAGTCCATACCTTGCCATGGATGGAGTTTGCCTCTCAGTCCGGCCAGTTATCGACCACCGAGACCATCCATGCCCAAGCGACAATTTCAGCAGCGTACTTAACCGCTGGTCAGCACTCCGGGGAAATCGTGCTGCGCAGCAACGATCCATTGGCCGACTTTATCAATATCCCCATAAGACTTCTGGTTGCCGATTCTCCGGGACTATTGCTGCCACGGGCAGAGATCGACTTTGGGGCCGTGGTGCCGGGCAGCTCGGCAACACGTAACCTGCGCATCGCCAATTCCGGTACCCAGACATTGGTCATTCAAGAGTTGCATTTCGCAGATGTGGCTTTTGGAAGCAATCAAGCATTGCCGATTACAATTCCAGCGGGCCAGAGTCTGGACATTCCCATTCAATTTTCTCCGCAGGAAGCGCGCGCCCACAATAGCAGTATTACATTTACCACCAACCTGCCCTACCCCTCCAACCAAACGGCTGTGCTGACAGGATCGGGACCTTTGCCACCGGTACTTGAGGCCAGTGCGGATACAGTTCGCATTACAGTACCTGCTGGGGCACAACTCTCCACTCAAATCACCTTCAGCAACAGTGGACAAGGGCCGCTGAATCTGACTGCCTTGTTGCGCACCGAGGCAATCAAAGGCGGTGCCGGGGTCTCCGGCAACGATCCCCTGCATATAGCCAGGAGTGGCGGTCCAGACAGCTTTGGTTATACGTTTAAGGATGACACCGAAGAACACGGCGCATTTTTCCAATGGGATGAAATTGCCGTACCGATGGGTGGATCTGGTGTTGAGCTGACACCGCTCACAGGTCGTCCCCGCGATTCCAATGGCAACAATCCCGGCGCATTTGTCACCGGGTTGCCGCTGACATTTGAGTTCCCCTTCTACGGCACCGAAAGGCAGGAAATGGCAGTTTCCGCATATGGTGCGGTGTATTTTGATGCCGCTCCAAAAGTGTCTGCTGATGGTATATTCCGTTGCCCGGCATCCCGACCAACAAAACCCTAACTTCCGGTACCAACGCATTTATCGCTACATATGTGGATTCACTAAACATTGTCCCAGGAGCCGTTTATTGGCTGGCGACAGAGGATCGCATCATCGTGCAGCACCATCGAGTCACGGGTTTCTTCCAAGACCACGCCACTTTTCAAACCATTTTATACCCCAACGGTGACATCCGCATGCAGTATCTCGAAACCGGCCCTTGGTTGCGCGGCAGCAGCGCCACCATTGGTATCCAGGGTAACTCCTCAACCGCACTGCAATACGGCCACTGGTTAGGAAATTCAATCGTGCCTGGCAGATCCATTTACTACACCTATCCGGGGAATCCTTTTCGCGACTGGCTGCGCAGCCATAAACGCACGGCCAATATCCAGCCTGGTGAGGCATTTACCTTAACACTGGATTTTCTCAGCGGTGACCTGGTGCCAGGCACCTATTTTGGGGCTGTCGAAGTGCGCAGCAATGACCCCCAATCTCCCACAGTCTTCATCCCGGTTGAATTTACCGTTACCGAGCCTGACACCACAGGGCTGACTGTGCTGCGCAGGGTGGATGGCACCGTGCTTGAGGGCGGAGTCACGGCAATATCCCGCGAACACCTCGTGGCCTTCTCCCCAAGAACAACAACCGAAAACATTGTCTATTCAGTGACAGATTCCGGATATGGGACGGTCCTGATCAACCAGATTCCCGGCACTCAATTTACTCAGGCTGACATCGATGATGGTCGCGTCACCTACCAGCACGATGGTTCGGATTTCAGTAGCACCAGTGTGATCGGCTTTTCTTTGACCGACGGCGTGGATACGCTGGGGCCTTTGGGACTAGGATTTGCCGTATCTCCGGTCAACGACCCACCCACGATTGCAGGACCTGCCTATTTCAATGCCGCCACCGCCCTATCGGAGTGGTTGCCTGGCATGATGGTCGATGACCCGGACATCAGTCACATTTACGCCAACTGGCACCTGACCGTGGAGGTAGCGCACGGCACGCTCCATTTGAGCACCAACCTGCCGAACGGATTTTACTCGGGCGGCATAGGCAGCGTGCAAAATAATGGCACCAGAAAGGTCACCGTGGAAACATGGCTATCGCGAATGCAGACTAATTTTGGTTCACCCAGAGGTATCAGGTATACTTCGAATGCAGGTTTCAGTGGCACAGACTACCTGACCATTACCCTTAACGATCTTGGCAATACCGGTGTCGGTGGACCGCTGGAAGCTACACTCACGATTCCCATTGTCGTTTACCCGAGTGACTTTCACCGTTGGCGCGCCGATAAATTCCCAGCGGAGATTTTGTCCGACCCTTTATTGGAGGAATCTGTTTGGGGCGATTTGGCAGATCCTGACATGGATAACTTGCCGAACATCATGGAATATGCACTTGGCCTGAACCCATTGAAAGCCGACGCCACAGAGCATCTCCGTACCGGGTTTGACGGTGTTAACTTCTGGTTACAATACCCACGGATAAACCCGCTGTACGGATACACCATTCAACCGCAATGGGCTGACTCTCCCGCTGGCCCTTGGAGAACCAACGGATTAGTGATGCGCACTGTCGAAGCCAACGACCAGCAGACCATTCTCGAGGCAAGAATTTCGGCGGTGGATGATCAGCCCCGCTACCTGCGTTTACACTTGGTTCCCAACACCGAAGACTAGTACCGCATAAGCTATTTGCTTCGCATCTGCGCGTGTCACAACGGATTCACAGCGGCGTAACCAGTGAATGCCTGACCGAAAGAAGCGACTTTTTATGTTTGAATTTACCCGGTGCCGAGGCAAGTGTGGCTAGCGATCCTTCCTGCCACATACCTATGAAAACCCTCGACCAAAAACTGGCCAACATTCATGCCGACCCGCATGGGGCCAAAGACTTTATCATTGCTGATGCCAAGGATGCCGACATGGCATTCGGTGTCACCGCCCCAGGCCCGCAACGCGGCAGTTGCCGGCACGGTTACAATGAATCCGAAGGGTGCTGGAAAACATTGGAGGACTACCGTCGGCAAATTCGTGAGGTCATAACCCAGGGTATCGTCGATATCGTTCTGGTGTCCGCTTCAAATCTGGAACAGTTGGCCATGCGGGAAAAATTGTTTGCCAATTCAGCCATCACTCCTGCAGCCAGGGCCAATGATACTTCGGATATCTGGGCCGTGCGCGGTGGCAAGTATCCAACCCACCACCCCAGTCGCTCCTTTCGCACCGCCACCTTAAGCCACATCAAGTACGGTCGCCTGGAGGACAATCAACACAAGCCTTTCATCGGTGCTGACCTGGGTTTGTATTCCATCACTTTTACCAACGACATTGATTGGGATTACAAAGCGCTGCAGGACTTTAATCAATTCCGCCTGGAGGCCGAACAGGCCAATTTCCGCTATTTTCTGGAAGTTTTTAATCCGAATGTGGATCCCGGCATTCCGAATGAAAAAGTCGGTGCCTTTCTTAATGACCATATCGTGCGCTGTCTGGCAGGCGTCACTTCGGTCGGTCGTCCTGTCTTTCTGAAAATCCCCTACAACGGACCCGGCCCCCTGGAAGAACTTGTCAGCTATGATCCGCATCTGGTCGTTGGTATTTTGGGCGGCAGCGCAGGTACCACTCTGGACGCATTTCAACTCATTCACGATGCGAAAAAATACGGTGCCCGCGTTGCTTTGTTTGGCCGCAAAATCAACCTGTCTGAACACCCCCTGGCCTTTATTGAATTTCTGCGCCGGGTAGTGGATGAAGAAGTCACGCCCACCGAGGCAGTCAAGGCGTACCACGGTGTGCTGCAGCAGTTGGGTATCAAACCGCAGCGCCACTTGCGCAGCGACCTTGTTCTGACAACCAATAAGATGAGTTACAAATAAGCCATGAAACGTTCTGCAATCAATCAGGTTTTTCAGCAGGCATCCGCCTGCTTCGCACGCCATGGCTGGGTTCTTCCACCCAACCCCAAATGGGACATTACGGATTTTGGGTTGGGTGATTTCGATCGCTTTGGGCTAACCTTAATCAATCTGGCCGAAGAACCGGAATATTGCGAAAAACTCATGTTTGCACGCAGAGGACAGGAGACGCCAGCACACACACATGCCCGCAAAAAAGAAGACATCATCTGCAGAAATGGTGAGCTGGTGTTGCAACTATGGGCAGGCGCTCCTGACAAAACTGCACCGGGCACTCAGTTTCCTCTCAAAGTGAACGGTGCCCTCCGCGATTTTGCCAGCGGCGATCTGCTCACTCTTAAATCGGGAGAACGCGTAACGCTCATTCCAGGAATTTATCATGCCTTCTGGCCATCTACCGACGAATGCATAATAGGCGAGGTTTCCACCGCTAATGACGACCTGAACGACAATTTCTTCACAAATCCCGATATAGGACGTTTTCCAGGTATTGACGAAGACGAACCTGCAGAAATCAGGCTCATCAGCGAGTGATTCCGGGGCCGTGCCTCAAGGCTCTTCGTGAAAAACGAATGGAAAAGGAGTTTTGTACACGAACCAACCGCTGGTAACCACCAATTCATCCCCCCAAAGAACAATTGAACCAATACCGGGCAGAGAGTTGTCGCCGCTGGATGGGCTTGGGTTGTACATTCTGCCAGTAGCCGGATCCGGAATGAATAATTTGAACCCGGTGGCCAGGAGTAGCTTGCCACCGGCATTCAACACAACGCCTGCAGTATTCGTGGAATCATTGAAATCATCGTTGAAAGCTATTTCTTCGAAGGTGAATGCTGGTCCACGAAAGACAACCCGGTACGTTCCACCGCCAACCGAAGCGAAAACTCCGTGTCCGGTTACTTTTCTCAAGGCAATCGCACCGGGGTATTCGGCAGAGGAAATCCAGGAATCCCCATTACTGAGGTGCAATTGAAAAGTAGTGATATTCCCGGGTTGAGTGATGATTCGACTTAACACAAAGAGCCTCCCATCGATCAACCAAACTCTGTCAATACTCCCCCGACTACCATCATGTGGAGGTTGGAATGGCACAGGTCGCCAATTCGCTCCACCATCGGTAGTCTGTAAAACATAATCATCCTCCCAGGCACCGCCAAAGGTCGACCCGGCATTGTTCAAATAGGTGTAGGCAGTACTGCCCCCTTCCCAGGCAATATGCCCGCCGACATCATTGCTGGCATAGGTCAGCGCACCAGAACCGTTCACAGCAACCATAGTGCGATTGCCTGAGTTCAGATTGTAACTTTCAACCCAGAACTCACCATTCAGGTTCGAGAAAGTTTTACCTAATCCATCACTCGGGATTATTTCCCATGTGATGCCACCGTCAGCAGAAAAAGAATAGGGACTGGAGAATATCTTGCCGTCCTTCACCAGAACTGCGCTGCGGGTAAATCTGTCGGGCGAGTTGATGGAATATCGGGTCCAATGAATAAATCGGCCTGTGGGCTTATCGACCAATTCACGGTGCATCATCCATTGCTGAGTACTGGAATCGAGAAACATGCGCTGCCGTGGTGTCTGCCCGGCACTGAAGTATGTCCACTTGGCAACAGGTTCCAGCCAGTACATCCACGGAAAGACCTGCCTGGAAGTCCACGCCCAGGTGCCCAATACGGGATCATACAGCAAAAGACTGTCGGGCGATTCACTTAGGGTACGCACAAAACCCAAGCCAGCATGCGAAATCCAACCTTGCCCTCTATCAATGAACCAGCCGAACCATGGACTACTCATCCAAGCGCCACTGACCGCGGCCTCACTCAATAATTGACTGTGGGCAATCTGAGAATCGTGCCACACAGGGTTCGAATCAGACAACTGATGGCTCAAGCCAGCCGCATTCAGGGTGCCAAAAAGTGGAAGACAGACCAAAAGAACAAGACCACAAGCAGAGATTTTCATAATTTAAATTTTGTAATTTACCTATTCCCGAACAACCCACAGGACAGATATGGAAACAAGAGACCGAAAATACTTGCAAGCTGCTGTTTTTATGGACCTTAGTCAAGGGTCGGCGAGTGCAATAATCGTAATGATTTTTGTAATTTCGCATCAGGAGTAAGTTTCGATTGCTGAGTAGTTTCCACCACACCACCCAATGAAGCCAATGATAAATTTCTCATCAAAACTTTCACTCGGTTGGCTCTGGATACTGACTATTGGATTGTGTCTGATCCAAACTGCGAGCGGTGCCACCTTGGTTGTGACCAACACAGCAAATAGCGGGGTAGGATCTTTACGAACCACTCTGCAGTCAGCTAGCCCAAATGACACTATCGTCTTTTCGCCGGGACTGAGCGGTGCAACGATAATACTCACCTCCGGAAGCCTAACTATTAACACGAGTGTCACTATTGATGCCAGTGACCTGACACTGCCAATAAGAATCAGTGGAAATAACAACAATCGTGTTCTTGATATCGGTACCTCTGGCAATGTAACTTTGAGAAGCTTGGTTATTGCCGATGGCACTGCCAACACACCTGGTGGAGGCATACGCAATGCAGGAAGATTGGTTCTGGAAGAGGTCACTGTCACCAACAACAGAACTACCGGCGACTTCAATCATGGCGGAGGCATTTATAACGCAGGAACAGGTAACTTAACCATTAATCGCAGTACGATTTCCAACAATACAGCATCTGCTAACGGCAATGGTGGAGGCCTTAAAAATGATTTTGGTACAGTACAAATTACCAACAGTACATTTTCTGGGAACAGAGCTGGTCAACCCTTCAATGTGGTGCATTCAATAATTCCGGTGTAGTTGGAAGAATAAATGCCACCATAGTAAGCAGTACATTCTCTGGTAATTCAGCACCCAATGGAACGGGGAGGCATACATGCAGCTGACGGCAATACCATCCGAATCTCACAAAGTATCGTAGCGGGGAACACGACCAACCAGGACCACTCTCCTGATGTTAACGGGCTTTTTGTTTCGGCAGGGAATAATCTGATAGGAAATAATCGTTTTTCATTCGGTTGGGCGAACAGCGATCTAGTTGAACGCCAAACTCTCCCATCAATCCAAGGTTGGATTCATTGCGCAACAATGGTGGAAAAACATCCACCCATGCGTTGCTAACGGGATCGCCAGCTATCAATGGGGTGACATCAAGCAACTTTGTTACCATTGACCAGCGGGGAATACAGCGCCCCCAAGGCAGTGCAGCAGATATTGGAGCCTTTGAATTAGAGGTTACGATGCTCAATCAGACCATTGCTTTTGCTGGTATTGCCGATCAGGTTGCCACTGCGACAGTCACTTTGAGTGCGACGGCCAGCTCAGGTCTTCCGGTCAGCTTTGCTGTTACTGGTCCAGCGGTCCTGGAAGGTTCAATACTGCGTTTTACCGGCGCGGGTCAGGTATCGGTGACTGCTACCCAGGCTGGCGATGCCACGTGGACTGCGGCACCTGCTGTCACACGTACCTTCAATGTGACCCGAGCAAACGCCTCAGTCACTTTATCCGGCTTGCAGCGCAGTTTTGACGGCACCGCACAACCGGTAAGTGCAGTCACCAACCCGGCTGGACTCAATGTCGTCATCACCTATGACGGTTCGACCACTGTTCCCAGTGCTGTCGGCAACTACTCCGTTGTCGCCACTATTGATGAGCCGCTTTACCAAGGATCTGCCACTGCCACTTTGGTGATTGAAGTGCAAGTTTCAGCGGAACCTACTATCGAGATTGAATTCGACCCAACATTGGATATTCAGAGTGGATTGTTTCAATCTTTAGTTGTTGTCAAAAACCCTTCGGAAAGGCCAATTACGGGAATTGCCTTACGGATAAGGGGACTCCCTGACGATGTACAAGTGTACAATGCCTCCATTGAAGATGGAATCCCGACAATATACTGGTCTTTCACTATTCCACCGGGAGAGAACGTCCAACTAACAGTTTACTATTTTCGCCCAAACAGAAATCCTGACTTCAATCCGATTTATGAGCTGGAATCGATTACACCACCTCCACCAGCAAGTGTTTCAGATGAAGGGAACACTGACTATATAGACCTCACTGTGCGTGTTTGGAACGGATCTGTGGTTTTGGACTGGTTTGCCACTCCAGGGCAGTCTTATGCAATGGAGTATAGTAACGATGGAAGAAACTGGACAAGAATCCAGACGACATTCAAGGCCGTTGGCAATCAGCTGCGTTGGATTGATTCTGGGCCACCTCAAACATCTGCAAGACCACTCGACTCTGAAAGCAGATTTTATCGGGTCTACCGCATAAACCCTTAACCCACGGGCTGAGTGATCCTATGAAACATAAATTTCAATACTGCGCGACAATCATCCTGACATGCGCATTCATGACTTCATCAATGACGGGAGAATCCTCTCAATTCAATCGAAACGGATTTGAACTCTCGGTGGGGGTAACTACCCGTCAATTCGGTGATCTTTCCACATACTCAATTGCAGCATTTTCGCCACAAAACCTGCCATTAGTAGTCGCAGCTGGTGGAACCCAAGGAAGCCTGAATACAGTAGGTTCAAATCAAACCATGGCAGATAGAACTTACGCTGACGGCTTCGTAAGGATCGGCGCAGGAACTGAATTGGATGGCTTAACCCCCTATTGGGGATTTCAAAACGCCTCGCAGATTGCTGCCGGCAGTGTTAACCTGAGATCTGATCCTCTTGTTACCACAAATCAAATTTCCAGCACAGATTTGCTTGATGGTGATCAAAGCTTTGCAACTGGCCATCACTTTGGGCCTGAATTGAAAATTGCCTATAGAATGCAAACTAGCGCAGCGCTGAAATGGCGAATAATCGCAGGTGTTTCTGTCAACCAAATCCGTCACCGACAATCCACCTCCACATTCAGGCAAACACAACAATCCGAGGTCACCAGAGAGTGGGTACAAGACAGCTATGACTTAGGTGGGATTCTCCCACCGTTGGCACCCTATATCGGATCTGCCACTGGTCCTGGTCCACTCATTGCCAATGTTCCAACGACAAGAACTATCGTAACTGAGGGACCAACAATAACCCAACAGGCAGAATTGTTTAATAATATTGATTACGGCCTGAACCTCCGGGTCTACAGTTGGAACTTAGGCGTTAGCTCAGAAATTAAAGTTGCCACGTCATGGTCGCTATCGGCAGGTACCGGACTGACCCTCAATACTGTGGAGGGTGCTAATCACATGAACGAAGTTTTGTTGGTTCGCCACAATTCGGGTCACTCAGAGGCATTGGAAACAATTACCCTGAGGCATCGCACACGACATACCTCCTGGGGTTACAACCTGAATATCGCAATAAACTGGCAATTGAGCGATAGCCTGCGTCTATACACCTACACACGCTGGGATTGGAGTGAGAGTGTTGAAGGAAGGTTGGGACAAGGCAAGTTTGAGTGGGACATGAACGCCGTTAGTTTCGGCGCAGGTTTCACGTTTGCATTCTAGAATGAACCCTGCCAATACTGGATACTCTCTGTGAAAAGCTTTATCTGAACAAGGCTCAAGTACAGGAACTCAGCGATCATTGACCGATGTCAATCCAACGCAAAACTGTTCAATGATTTGCTCAATTCGATCGCTGTCGTCTGGACTACGGCCACAGCGACGGGCGATATCCACTTCATAACCACCCTGAGCAAAAGCATCCGCATCGGGCCAATAGGCTTCCCAACCATTGCTCATCGTGGACAAAAATATAGGTGCCTGGCACCTGGACCGAAGCCGTTCACTGGCACTGGCAAACCATTCCAAGGGCAAGGCAACCAATGTCAGGGGTCCCAAGCGCACCAGATCCACCGCTATTGTTCTGCCGCCAGATGACAACCACTCAGTGCATTGCCCAATAACGGGAGCACCGGGTGCCAAAGATTGCAGGATCCGACGTGCGAGGTGAATGGGATAAGCAAAGGCATCGCCAACCCTTGTGACAGCAGCAGGATCGGTTTGAGTGGCTTCCCAAGGATGAATTTCGCCGCTGGCGCCTTGAAAGAACTGCACTCTGAGACCAGGATTCAGGGCCTCCAATCTGGCGCGCATGGCACCAGGCCAATCCGCGCTGATCACACTGCTTCCTTTACCTAAAACAACAGGATGGACACCGGCACTCACCCAAAGCACCTGGCGATTAGAGTGGGTACTGCGAAACTCAACTAAAGAAACGCACTTATCCGCTGCGGGTTGAGGTTCCCGGTCGGGAAATTCAACGGGATTCCAACAATGTTTGACACTGCCGTCGGGTTGCGGGACGCGCCGATTATAGCCAAGCTCGAGATTCAGTTCGCGTGAGTGAACGGTGACCGACTGCAAATCTTCAAATGCAGACATGAGTAACTGTTCCAACCGAACCTTCAGAAATGCACCGTAATCCAACTGGACAGGCAAGGGATCTTCACCTCCTAACTGGGGAATATTGGCGGCAAATCCTCTGCTGATTTCTGCCAATTGTGCGTGAGGTCCGGAATGGGTATGCGAGCAACATAGCCACACTGAAGAAACAGGGAGATTGAATTTTGCAGCCAGACTCTGCCGCAAGGCATCGGCAACGGGAGACTCCAGAACGCACAGATCCAGGCTGACCAAAGCAATGGTAACTCCGCCGCCATCCTGCACAATACTGGCTGTGGCGAATAGTCGGTCGAGCACTGCGGTGGCGCCAAGCGAGACCCTCTGAGCATAACCCACCAATGGACATTCCAGAGGCGGAGTGATATCCACTCGGCCAAACCCGAACTTGATGTTACCGGAATCAGGCACGTTTTAATTTGGCAACTCGCACGACCCGTTGAGCCCCATATGGATTGAGGCTGGCACGGAAAGTGAACATGCCTTTGGTTTGATCCTGCCAGAAGTCCAGCGTTTCACCGTTATCCGTCCAACTCACAGATCCAATCTGTGGCAGACGCCCCTCCAGTGTATGAAGACCGTCACCGCGATCGGCGGCGGCCAAGTGCATATTGTCGCGAATGGGGACATTAAAAATAAAGGCGTACAAATCCTTGCCATCATCCAAAACGAAATTGCGCCCACGGGTAACGACCCCTGCAGGACGACCATCGTAAATGCAAGGCGCACATTGATGAATCCATTCGCCAACAATCTCCAGAGCTGCCGCTTCATAGGCAGGGAGGGAACCATCACCCTTTGGCCCGACATTAAGCAGTAGGTTCGCTCCCGCCCCACGGCATACGGCCAAAGTCTCGATCATTTGCGCCGGACTCTTCATCGAGTAATCCTTTGCCGCAATCCCCCAATGGCTATTGAAGGTCTCACACATTTCTTTGGCCACATAACGGGTGCCCGACTTTCGCCCCAGCGGCAATCCCTGTTCGAATGTTACAGCATCAAGCTGCGGGTGACCAACTGCACCCAGGTTGCCAATACTGGAATTGTTGATAATAATGGCTTCGGGCTGGTGCTCGCGAATCATTCCGTACAAGGCGTCTTCTTGCCAATCACGCTCGCGGCGAGCCCAGTTGCCATCAAACCAAAGTCCGTCAATCCGACCGTATTCAGTACACAGTATCTTCACTGAATCACGCAAATAGGATTGGTAACCATCCCAATCCGCGTCAAATCGAGGTTCCCACCAATCCAGGGTAGTGTGGTAAAAGAAAATGCCCATTTCATGTGCCCTGCAGGCATCGACATATTCCTTCACCAAATCGCGACCGCATGGAGCGTGCAGCGCATCGTATGTATTGAGTCCCCTGGTATCGTAGAGCGAAAATCCGTCATGGTGACGCGTCGTAAGACAAATGTAGCGAAAGCCGACTTTTTTTTGCAAACCGCACCAAGGCATCGGCATCAAAAGCCTCTGCGGTGAAGCGCTGCATGAGTTGACCATAGACTTCCTGAGGGATTTTATGATGGAAGCGATACCACTCGCCGTCTGCCTGCACTGAGTAGAGACCCCAGTGCAAAAACAGACCGTAGGCCAGGTTTTCGTAACGTTGTAAACGCGCGGGAACAGCCGGTGATCCCGGTTGGGTAGTGGTGGATTGCATTGTGTGTAGGTAGGTTGGGAGAAAAACTGCTGCTTACAAACGGCAGGTGCGGATGCTGTGCGCAATGATGCCCTTGGCACCTAGGTCGGAAAGCGAATCAATGACCTTATTCAGACCCTTTACTTTGACCATTGCAGCCACAGCCAACCAGTCAGGTTCACTGACCGGCGAAAGGGTTGGGCTCTTCACGCCTGGCGTGAGACGACAAGCTGTGTCCAACTGCGCTTTGGGAACAACATACTCGAGCAAGACGTAAGACCGGGCCACTAAAATTCCCTGCAGGCGCTTGAGCAAAGCGTCCAGCTGCGGGGGCGTCGGAGAGGCAGCACCGTTCATATCCGGGCCGATGACAATCGCCTCCGAGTGCATGATTGGCTCACCAGTTATCTTGAGCCCGGCTTCAGTCAATGTTCTGCCCGATTCAACCACGTCGGCAATGACATCTGCGACCCCCAACTGCACCGAAATTTCGACTGCTCCATCGAGGCGAATAATGTTGGCTGAGACGCCACGCTTAGCGAGATCCTGCTCGACTAAGTGCGGGTAACTGGTAGCCACCCGCATGCCACCAAAATTGCTCTGGAGTGAGTGAAAGCTCTTGCGGAATGGCATAACAAAAAACGACTACGGCCAAAATTCAGCGCGAGCAGTTCGCGCACCGGTGCTCCGCTATCCATCATCAAATCACGTCCGGTAATCCCGGCACCTATGATACCAGAGCCGACATAAACGGCAATATCACGTGGCCGGAGAAAAATAAATTCCACTTCATGTTCGGCATCGCGCACGACCAATTCGCGGCCAAACCGACGGCAGGCATAACCCGCCTCGCGTAAAATTTCCAGTGCCACTTCCGAGAGGGCACCCTTGTTCGGTACTGCAACAGTGTACATATAAAGGCTGATTAAAGATATTTGTAGACGTCTTCAAGCTCGATGTCGCATGCGATCATCATAACCTGCAGATGGTAAAGCAATTGCGAAATTTCCTCAGCGGTCTTCTCCTTGCCTTCGTACTCCGCTGCCATCCACACTTCACCGGCTTCTTCGATGACTTTTTTGCCGATAAAATGCTTACCCTTGGCCAGTGCTTTCACCGTCCCGGAAGCGGGATCGCCCGCTGCCGCTTTGGCACTTAACTCAGCAAATAATTGCTCAAATGTTTTCATACAGGGCGTCAGCTTGGACAATACAAATACAAGCGCAATCTAAAGTTGTTTGACATGCGGTAAACAATGTGCACTTTCATGCACTTTGTTCGGGGCATAGCGCAGTCTGGCTAGCGCATCTGCTTTGGGAGCAGAGGGTCGCAGGTTCGAATCCTGCTGCCCCGACCATTTTTCACTGAACCACAGACAAATACTTGGCCAAGGTATTGAACAGCTGGTCAGGAGTAACCGGTTTGGTGAGCCAATCGTTCATGCCAACCTGCTCACTCGCCTTGCGATCTTCTTCTGCTGTCAGTGCCGTCAGCGCAATGATAGGAACGGAGTCAAATCCCGGTTTGGCCCGAATTTGCCGGGTAGCTTCAAGGCCGTCCATGTGCGGCATTTGCAGGTCCATCAAAATGAGATCATAGTTTTTTTCATCCACAGCTGCCACAGCCTGTAAGCCATCGTAAACGCAATCCACTGTCAGCCCCATGCGCATAAGGAGTTGAGAGGTGACGCGGCAATTGATCAATGATCATCCACCATTAAAACCCTGGAAGATTCAAAGGTGGGCCGGTTGGGTTTATCGGAGGAATTTTTGGTGTTACTCATCGGGAAGCAATCGTGCAAAAGCTGCAAAAATCGTTTCTTGCGCAGGGGCTTCATGAGCACATTTTCAAAAGTATCCTCGCGCTGCAAATCCCCGATGCGCATTTGATTCCAGTAGCGCAAGCGGATGGTTTTACAGACGGGCTCAGCCGGTTGCATTTCCAGATTTCCGTCGATCATCAAAACCCTTTTGCCAAGACCGTCCAACAAAGGGGTTCGCAAATAGTCCTGCCATGCTTGATCCGGTGCAAAAGCCCGGCATTTCAGGCCAACCGATTGCAGCCAGGAAACCAACACCTCGCGCCAACCTGCGCATGAGTCCACCACGCACACCTCACAGTCGCGCTTGGCCGCTTCAGGTATTTCCACCTGCTCAACGGGTCCACAGGGCAGATCCAGGCAGAATCGGAAGCAAGAACCGGGTCCTTTGCGATTGTGTAATTCCAAAGTACCTCGCATGGCCTCTGCCAATCTTTTGGAGATCGCCAAACCTAAACCAGACCCCCCATAGAGCCGGGTATTGGAGCTATCCATTTGGCTGAAGGGTTCGAATAACAGATATCTTTTTTCCGCAGGTATGCCTATTCCGGTATCGTCAACATCGATCGTAAGCCGTGCACGGCTTTGTTCGGAATCCATGTAGGCACACTCCACACGGAACGTGACTGTGCCTTTGGCAGTAAATTTGACTGCGTTGGACAGCAGGTTATTGAGGATTTGCCGTAACCGATGAGGATCCCCCTCCAGCCATTGCGGCAGTTGCCATGGAATGTTGGTAACAAAATCAAGTTCTTTGGCCTGAGCGTTGCCAGTCATCAACTCAGCCAAATTTTCAAGCAAATCGCGCGGACTGAAGCGAATGCTTTCCAGTGTCAGCCTATCGGCTTCAAGCCTCGAATAGTCCAACACTTCGTTGAGTAAATTGAGCAAGGTTTCGCCGCTGATTTTAGCGTTTTCGTTAAAATGCTTTTGCTGCGTATCGAGCTTTGTTTCCTCCATCAGATTGAGCATTCCCAACAGACCGTTGAGAGGTGTTCTGATCTCATGACTGATATTGGCCAAAAATGCGCTTTTGGCTCTGCTGGCCTGCTCTGCCAATCGGGTCTGGTGCTCTGCCTCGACAATGGCGCGATGCAACTGTTCGTGCAGTTGGCGACGGCGGACCTGCTCAGACATGATGAGGCCAAGGATCACAGTGACCACCGGATAAATGGTAATGACCGGCAACCAAATCAGCGGCAGAGTTTGGCGTGCGGTTTCCGCATCAAAAAGCAAGCTGAGTACCAGCAACATGACCGCATGAACGATTAAACCAAACCAGAGAAATTGCCAGACAGGCCCCTCCGACAAGCGGTGCACCAAAAACTTGCGCCAAAGTAAACCAATCGCGATGGATGTACAGATTACAAAAACGCCCGGCACCGCGCCACACCGCCGTGCCAAAATCTGAAGGCCCCCGCCATTACTCCCGGCAATGATCGCGGGGATGGGACCCAGGAATAAGCTGCCAATGGATAACAATACAGAACGGGTATCAAAAATGGCACCTGATTCAGCAATGACCGCAGAAGCCATGACCGCTACCGCCACCAATCCCAACATAACCCCACTGACCACCTTGCCAAGGAAGTGCCCTTTGCATCCACACGTTCGCCCATTAACAAATAGATGACAGCCAAAGCTATCAGCAAAATGCCGTTTTTGAACATGCCGATAAGGAGCACTGTATCCATGCTGGCAACTATTACTATAAGTAGAATTGCTGATAACAACTACAAAATTGCAATGTGTTTGGGCAAATTAGTAAAAACAGAGGCGATTTCACAAACTTCATACGGCGCAAAATTTGCGATTGCGAGGTGGACATTTGAGTACCGTCAGCCAATTTTGACGTTCCCCATGACCTACTACACAATTACAGAATTCGGTGCTGTAAGCAGTACCCAACTTGAACACGCATTACCAAATGCAACAGGCATTCAGGCGGCGATTGACCAGGCTTACGATGCCGGTGGAGGAACCGTTGTCGTCCCTGCCGGCTGCACCTTCATCACCGCCAGCTTCGAACTGAAGTCAAACATCACCTTATTGCTCGAACCGGGTTCACGCTTGCTCGCTTCACCGGACATTACACATTACCACAACCGCACCCATGAAGAGTTGTTTGCCAAGGCAGACTTTGGTCGCTTCTGGATTTGGGCGGATGGCGCGGAAAATCTATCCATCGCAGGCAGCGGTACTCTGGATGGCAACAGTCCAGCATTCACCAAGGAAAGGCGTGCGGAAAACACCGTGGCATTGAACCCCAGGGCTCAGAGTTTGGTTTTATTTGGCTGTAATCGACTCCGTTTGTCTGGTTTCGAAATGCGCAATTGTCCATCCTGGGCGCTCAGACCGTGCGGGTGCAACGACGTGGTGATCGAAGGCATCACCATTGCTTCTGACATTGGTCTGGTGAATACGGACGGGATCGATATCGACTGCTGCAAAAGGGTGGTGGTGAAAGGATGTATTATTCGCTGCGGCGACGACGGGATTTGCCTCAAAACCAGACGTGAAGCTGCCCAGCAGTACGGAAGTTGCGAAAATATTCTGGTGAGTGACTGCATTGTACAGTCTTCCTGTGCCGCTATTAAAATAGGTACCGAATCGTGGGCGGACATCCGCAACGTGACCGTTTCCAATTGCATTGTGCACGACAGTCATCGGGGGTTAGCCATCGATGGTCGCGATGATTCTGTGATTGAGAATATCAGCTTCCACAACATCACTGTGCACACCAAACTCAGCCACCCGGTATGGTGGCATGAAGGGGAACCGATCATAATGTGCCCTGTGCCCCGGCCAAGCGGCGCACAGCCCTCGATTGTGCGCAATGTAACCTTCAGCGATATTCGCATACGCGCCGAGCGCGGCATCTTTATTCAGGCGAGCAGCGCACGTCCAATTGAAAACCTGGTATTCCGCAACATTGATTTAACAATTGCCAAAGAGACCGGGTACAGCGCGAACAAGGTGGATCCCCGCCCCTGCCCGCCAGATTTTAAACCAGCTGGCAGCACGGCCAAAGCAGAGGCAACCCAATGGGGATCGCTGTGGCTGCACGACTGTCCGCACTTCTTTGCGGAAAACGTCAACGGCTTGCAGATCGAAACTATGCGCATCGACTCGAAATTAGGCGCTGCCGCAGATGCGGCAAAAGCGCCGCAATTTCACAACGTACAGGACCTGATACAGAAGTAGGTCCTTGCTCTTTGTCAGAGGGTCCCAATCGCGGGTAAGAGCGCCGACTATTCCGTAGCTGTCGTCTTGCCCGCTGCTTTGTCTGCCATCAACTGCAACATCCGGTAATGCGCTTCGGCCTGCTTTTGCGCCTCGGCTGCCAATTCCTGAGCGCGTTTTGGATCCTTGATACGCAACATTCCAAATCGCGACTCGGCCGCCATGAATTCGCTCATGGATAAAGATGGTGGCTTGGAATCGAGCTTCAGTGCCGGCTCACCGGCATGGACCCGACGAGGATCAAAGCGATAAAGCGGCCACAGTCCTGAATTCACGGCATTTTGCTGATGATCCAAACCGGAACACATATCAATGCCGTGTGAGATGCAATGGCTGTAGGCAATAACAACGGAAGGTCCATCGTAGGAACTGGCTTCAGTCAGAGCCTGAACTGTTTGGGTGTCTTTGGCACCCATGGCGACTTGGGCGACATAGACATGCCCGTACATCATGGCCTGCAGCCCCAGGTCTTTTTTGGGCAAAGCCTTCCCGGCTGCAGCAAACTTGGCAACAGCTCCCATGGGCGTGGCTTTCGATGATTGCCCCCCGGTATTGGAGTAGGTTCCGGTATCCAACACCAACACATTGATGTTGGTTCCGCTGGCAAGCACGTGATCAAGTCCACCAAACCCAATATCATAGGCCCAGCCATCACCACCCACAATCCACACTGCCTTGTGCACCAGATAATCGGCTAACGCGTTCAGCTCACGAGCTTCCCACACGGGTAGATCAACAAGGTAGGAGCGCAGAATGCGCACGCGCTCACGTTGCCGACGCAGAGCCTGGGTATCTTTCGCGTTCTCTGACAGGATTCCGTCCACAAGATCGGCGGGTAAGGATGGAGCCAGTTTGTTCAACAGCGCTTGGGCAACGCCACGCTTGTGATCCAGCGCCACTCGCATACCCATGCCAAATTCGGCATTGTCTTCAAAAAGCGAATTTGCCCAGGCAGGTCCCCTGCCCTCTGCATTCACCGCGTAAGGTGTGGTGGGTAAATTCCCGCCAAAAATCGAGGAACAGCCGGTGGCATTGGCGATCATCATGTGATCGCCATATAGCTGACTGAGCAGTTTGATGTATGGCGTTTCTCCACAACCTGCGCAAGCGCCGGAAAATTCGAACAGGGGTTGCTTGAACTGGGTATCCTTGACGGTAAACTTGAGGTTCTCCGTCGACGGTTCAGGCAGATCCAGAAAATAGCGAAAATTCTCCCGCTCGCGATCGCGGATGGGTAATTGCGGCTCCATGAGAATGGCGCGGCGATCAGGAGCCTTCTTATCTATTCCCGGACATACTTCGACACAGATGCCGCAACCCGTACAGTCTTCCGGAGCCACCTGAATGGTAAACAAATTCCCGGGATTCTCCCTCGATTTAAAGGTAATGGATCTGAATGAATCCGGTGGATTGAGCAATGACTGCTCGGGATAAAATTTGGCCCGGATAGCAGCATGGGGACACACAAATGCACATTTATTGCACTGAATACAGATGTCTGGCGACCATACTGGAATTTCCTGGGCGATGTTGCGCTTTTCATATTTGGTGGTGGCTGTCGGCCAGATTCCATCCACAGGAAAGGCACTCACAGGCAATAGGTCACCTTTATTGCGCAAAATTACGGCCGTCACCTTGCGCACAAAATCAGAGGCTCCTTCCAGATTCAGTTCCTCACGATTAAAATCAGAAGTTGCCTGTCCGGGAATAGCAACCTCGTGCAGTTGCGCCAAGGTTGCATCGACGGCCTGGAAGTTTTTCGCAACGACTTCCAGGCCTTTTCTACCATAGGTTTTTTCAATCGCACGTTTGATCTTGGCGATTGCCTCATCACGCGGAAGCACACCCGAAATTGCAAAAAAGCAGGTTTGCATGATGGTATTGATCCTGCCTCCCATGCCAGAATCCCGCGCCACATGGTAGGCATCGATCACATAAAACCGCAGTTTTTTGGTGATGATCTGCTCCTGTACTTCGCGCGGCATCGCCTGCCAGACCCGATCCGCCGGATAAGTGGTGTTCAACAAAAACACTGCTTTGTCAGCGGCATTTTCCAACACGTCATACTTCTCCAGCAGATTGAATTGATGGCATCCAATAAAATGCGCCTTGCCAATCAGGTAGGGTGCGCGGATGGGGTTTTTGCCAAACCTCAAATGGGAAGTAGTCATCGCACCCGACTTTTTCGAGTCGTATACAAAGTAGGCCTGCGCATAGTTTTCGGTTTCGTCACCGATGATTTTAATCGTGTTTTTGTTGGCCCCAACAGTGCCGTCAGACCCGAGCCCAAAGAAAATACTGCGGAACACGTTGCTGTCTTCCAGATCGAATGCATAGTCCACATCCAGAGACAGCCCGGTAACATCGTCCACAATCCCTACCGTGAATCGGCGCTTGGGCTGCGACTTGGACATCTCGGCAAAAATCGCGCACACCATCGCGGGAGTGAATTCCTTGGATCCCAGACCA
Organism: Verrucomicrobiota bacterium; assembly: GCA_021208135.1. Lineage (GTDB taxonomy): Bacteria > Verrucomicrobiota > Verrucomicrobiia > Opitutales > Oceanipulchritudinaceae > JAJOKB01. The sequence goes on from JAJOKB010000097.1 coordinate 34,161, forward strand.
TACCTTCCCCCAATGATACGCGGACAAAAATCAGCTGGCATCAGGCCGCTTTCACGTCCTTCCTGCAATGCCGTAACCACATCCTGATACAGAGGTTCGCCAAGGGCTCCCGGCTCCTTGGTCCGATCGAGCACTGCAAGCGTCTTTACGGTTTGCGGCAATGCGGTCAGCAAAGATTGAAGGCACAAGGGCCTGAACAGACGCACTTTCAAAACGCCGAGCCTGGCGCCTTGATTGTTTAGATAAAACACTGTCTCCTCAATGGTTTCACAGGCAGAACCCATGGCCACAATGACATGCTCGGCCTCTCGGTGACCCACATATTCAATCAGATCGTACTCGCGACCTGTCACTTTGGTGAAATCAGCCATAACCTCACGCACGATGGCAGGTGTCCGGTCATGATATAGATTAGCCGCCTCCCGGGCTTGAAAGAAAACATCTGGATTCTGCGCTGTACCGCGCACAGTTGGCGCATCAGGAGTCAGGGCGCGATTGCGGAATGCAGCCAGCGCATCAGACGGATACAATTGCCGTAACTCTTCATCCTTGAGCGGGGTAATGGTATTGATCTCGTGCGAGGTGCGAAAACCATCAAAGAAATGCAAAAACGGTACTCTGCTGCGCAGGGTAGCTATATGGGCGATAGCTGCCATATCCTGAGCCTCCTGAACAGAGTTGGAGCACAACATGGCAAAGCCGGTCTGCCTGACCGCCATTACGTCGGAATGGTCACCGAAGATGGACAAAGCATGCGTGGCCAAAGTACGGGCAGTCACATGCATACAGAAGGGCATCAACTCGCCCGCAATCTTGTACATGTTGGGAATCATCAACAACAAGCCTTGGGAGGCGGTAAAGGTAGTAGTCAAACTACCTGCCTGCAACATGCCGTGAACTGCACCTGCCGCCCCACCTTCACTCTGCATTTCCGTCACCACAGGTACTGCTCCAAATAGATTGGGCTTGGACTGCGCCGACCATTCATCGCAGGATTCAGCCATAGGCGATGAGGGCGTTATGGGGTAGATAGCAATGGTTTCGCTGAGCCGGTATGCAACGGAGGCAGTGACCTCATTGGCATCAAGTATAATAGAGGAGGCTGGTTTCATGTGTCCCTGGGTATATTAGCAAAACTAAATTCATGATCCATTTCGTCAAGCCTTTCTTATGACTTAAGCAAAACCTTGACGCCTGTACCCAACCCCAGCCATGCAAGAGATTGTTATTATGGACTCTGCAAATGATTTACCCTTGGTGCGGACGCACTTTCCCGAGCTGTCCCAAGAACAGATGGAAACGCTGATTCGCTGGCGCGACCGCTTTCTGGAATGGAATCAGAAAATCAATCTGGTCTCACGCAAGGACACCGAAAACTTCGAAGAACACCATGTGCTGCATTCGCTGGCGATTGCGAAGCTGATCCGCTTCCCGGCACGCGCCCGCATTCTGGATGTCGGCACGGGCGGTGGATTGCCCGGTCTGCCGTTGGCCATTCTATTTCCGGAGTGCAAATTTTTCCTGCTCGATTCCATCGCAAAAAAAGTCACAGCGGTACGCGATATGGCCGGGTATTTGCAGCTGAAAAATGTCGAGGTGGTGCACAAACGGGCCGAGGAGTTGGAATCCAAGTGGGATTTTGTGCTGGGTCGCGCCGTTTCCGAGCTGCCCAAATTTTTAGGTTGGATTGGCAAAAATCTGCGCCGTGGCGGTGCCGCAGACTTGCCCAATGGTGTGCTCTATTTAAAAGGCAGTTTGTATAAGGAGGAACTCGAGCGTTGTGGCATCCAACCGCACGCGGTTCACGACTTGGAACAACTGTATCCAAGGGAGTATTTTAAGGAAAAGTATCTTGTTCATTTGGACGCGCGCAGCGTCAGCAGAATGTAGAACAAGGTGCCGGCGACAATTCCCATATCTGCAAAATTGAAGGTTGGCCAGCGGTAGAATTGCAGATGAATATCGATGAAATCAATCACATGACCGTGGACCAACCGGTCATAGGAATTGCCTAAAATACCCCCGATAATGAGCCCGAATGCCACCTGCATCGGGGGTCTGCGCAACTCAAGGTCGTTGCGAAAAATGTAGATTGCGGACAGCGCCAATCCGGCAATCAACAGGAGCAAATAGCCCCGGCCCGCCAGAATGCCCCAAGCGGCACCATAATTGACCGCATACACAATATTGAAAAAAGGGGGAAGGACCTCAATACCGCCAAACGGAGGATAGGCATGTAACTGCAATCCCGAGAGGTTGGCTATCCAATATTTGCTCAGTTGATCGGCGACAAACAGCAGCGGTGCCAGTGTCAGCAGGATCCTGTAACCTTTGATGCGATCAATTGTCCGCATCCTCTTCCAGGAATGAGACTCCGTCCGCCGCACCTTCGCTCAGGAATGCCCCTGTGCGCTGAACACGCCTGCGCTGATTGCGCTCGTGCTCAATCTGCCCTTCGAGTGAAAAGCGAGTAAAGGGAACTGCCTCGAGACGCTCTGGATTGATCTCTTCTCCGGTGATTTCACAGACGCCATAACTACCATCAAATACCCGGTCAATGGCGGCCTCAACTTCCTTGAGCGCTTCTTGTTCAGTGGAAAGAAGACTGAGGGCAAAATCGCGGTCAAAATTATCCGTCCCGGCGTCAGCAGAAGTGGAAATATCCCCGGCATCTTCCTTTTGCGAACGCTTCAAAGTGTCGTTGGCGTGCATACCCAAGCTGTCGCGCAAGTGATCGCGCAACTCGATCAAGGAGCGGTAGTAAGGCAGCCACTTTTCGGGAACCATGCTTTCATCGCGCCGAGAGGGTGAGGGCATCCCTGGACTGAACCCAAGAATATCTGCCAATGTGGCTGAAGCGTGGCGGGTATTTTTAATGGGAATATCATCCACCACCACAGTACGCGTTTCATTGGACTGAGCAGACTCTTGAGTGGTGATGCCACTGACTTCGGTACCCTTATCCTTTTCACGTTCGGCAAGCACCGTCCTGACATCTTCCATCGTGAAGACAATCGGAGATTGGCGCCGCAGATTGGTTTTAAAGATAGCTGGTGTACCATGGCGCTGGCGCTTGACCAGTTCAGAGAGGGCGGGCTTGGTTTCAGCAGACTCTGTTTTGGTGGCGGTGGCATTGGCAGTTGCCTTGCGTGCCGCCTTTTTCGCAGGCCCCTTCTTGGCGACCGGAGCCGTTGAATCGGAAGCATTGGCGACCGGTTTCGACTTGGCGGCAGCGGCCTTTTTGACGGTGGCTTTTTTGGTGGTGGTCTTTTTTGCGGGCATGGCAGATAGTAAGATTAATTGTTGAAGAGAGCAAGTGCGTCAGCACAGCGCTCGCAAACCTCCCCGGCAGGGGTTTGAACCAATGACTCCACCCAGCGCCAACAGCGTGGGCAGCGTACTCCTTCGGCCTTGGTTGCAACAACTTGCAAGTCCGCGCCGGCGGATTCCTGCAACACAACCTGAGACACAATAAATAGTTCCGGCAGAAACTCGCGGTACCGTTGGCAAATCGCAAGCAGCGGGTTATCGCGATCTGCCGCTATGACAACTCTGCCATCGATGGACTTACCGATCACTTTTGCCCCACGCAGTTGTTCCAGCTTCTCGTTTACTTGATCACGCAGATCAAGCAAGCGTTCCACATCGCCTGCAACTTCCTCATTGGACCAATTGGCAGGAATCACAGGCCAGGTTTGTAAGTGAACCGGGTCCCCGGTGAAATCGCCATCGCCTTGACTGTAACGATGCGCCTCATCGCTCGTAAACACCAGGATGGGTGCCAACAGGCGATTCAAGGTGTGGAACATGTGGTAAATCACTGTTTGCGCGGACCTGCGATCTTCCGAATCAGCACGCATGGTGTACAAGCGGTCCTTGCAAAAATCATGATAGCGTGCCGACAAAGTGACTGCATAAAATCGGTTCACCAACTGATAGACTTTGTGAAACTCATATTGTTCATAAGCTTCAGTAACCGAAGGTACCAGTTGCGCCAGTTCGTGCAGGGCCCAGCGATCCAGAGGAGTCAGCTGTTCAATCGCAATGGCATCCTTTGCGTAGTCAAAATCGTGCAAATTACCCAATTGAAAACGCAGGGTATTGCGAATCGAGCGATAGGCATCAGCGGTGATTTTAATGATTTCCCGCGATATGGCGACGTCATTGCGATAATCGAGACTGGCTACCCACAACCGCAGAATATCAGCGCCAAACTCTTCAATCAAATCCAGTGGGGAAATAACATTGCCCACAGATTTGGACATAGCCTTGCCCTCGCCATCCAAAACGAACCCATGCGTAAGCACCGCCTTGAAAGGCGCTGAGCCACGGGCACCAATGGCGGTGAGCAAAGAACTTTGGAACCAACCGCGATGTTGATCACTGCCCTCCAGATAAAGATCCGCAGGATAACTGAGGCGAGGATCTTGCTCCAGAACCGCCTGATGACTGGCACCGGAATCAAACCATACATCCAGAATATCAAACTCTTTTTCGAAGTCATCCGGTTGACACTCACCAGTCGGCTCATACACGAAATCCTCAGGCAGAAAACTGGCCAAAGGTTCGCTATACCAGACGTTGGTGCCATGCTTGGCTACCAGAGCGATAAAATTGGCCACGATCCGTTGATCCAGAATACTGCGCCAGTGGCCTTGGATCGGATGGCAGGGATCGGCACCCCCCAATGGCGCTGACGGCTCAGACACCATTCGGGTCTGCGCTCGACCATACCGCGAATGCGATCATACCCCCACCGTGGGATCCATTCCACCGCCTGATCAATGGCTGCAAGGGCCTCTTTGCGCACACCGCCATCAGCCAACTCCATAAACCATTGAGCGGTCGCCCGGAAAATAATCGGCTGCTTGCTGCGCCAGCTGTAGGGGTACTCGTGCTTGATGGTGCGATGACCGAGCAGCAAGCCGCGCTCACGCAATTTATCCACCACTGCAGGATTGGCCGCAAAAACGTGCTTGCCAGCCATTTCAGGGTATTCCTGCGTGTAACAACCTTTGGCATCCACCGGACAAAAAACCGGCAACCCGTAAGCTTTACCAATGACAAAATCGTCCGCACCATGCCCTGGAGCTGTGTGCACACAACCTGTTCCCTGTTCGAGAGTGACGTGCTCGCCCAACATGATCAGACTGGTGCGATCCTCAAAAATCGGGTGACGGCATTCTCCGCGATCCAATTCAGTGGCTTTGAAGGTCACCACGACCTGTGCATCTTCAGGGAACTTGCACTGCTTGAGAAAATTCTCCAACAACCCCTTCGCGACCACGAAATGGCGTCCATCGGCAACTTTGACCGCCACATAGTCAAACTCGGGGTGCAAAGATACGCCAAGATTGGCAGGCATGGTCCATGGCGTGGTTGTCCAAATCACCAATGACGCCTCAGACAAATGCTGCAGGGATGGATATTTGGGCAAATCAAGAATGGGCATCGCCACAAAAATAGACGGTGACTCGTGCTCGTGATACTCGATTTCAGCTTCGGCAAGCGCGGTACGAAAAACCGTATCCCAGTGCACCGTCTTGAAACCTTTGCGTACCAGTCCTTTCGACACTAATGCGTGCAATACAGTCAAAATGCCCACTTCATAGTCAGGGCTTACTGTCGTGTAAGGCTGCTCCCAATCGCCCAAAATCCCCAGTCGCTTGAATTGTTCACGCTGAATATCAATCCATTCCAAGGCATAAGTGTGGCACAGTTCGCGCAACTCCACGGGGTCCATGTCGTGAATTTTCTCCCCCACCTTTTTCAGCACTTGCTGCTCAATGGGCAGGCCGTGACAATCCCAGCCGGGAACATAGGGCGCGTGATGCCCACGCATGGTCTTGTAACGGATAACAATGTCTTTGAGCACCTTATTGAGCGTATGCCCCATGTGAATGTTGCCATTCGCATATGGAGGACCGTCGTGCAAAATGAATGCTGGCTGTCCAGCATGGGCAGCCAAAATTGAGTGATACAGCTTGCGCTCCTCCCACTCCTTCAGGCGTTGCGGCTCGCGTCCAGCGAGATTCGCACGCATTGGATATTGTGTCAGCGGTAAATTAAGAGTGTCTTTTAAGGGAACGGACATTGCGGTGCTCCAGGCGGTCGTTGCCGACCATTGTGGTAAACCGCGAAAAGATGTCCGCAATACACGCTAAGTCAAGCGTCCTTTGGACCAGCTCCGCGCTCGCGCCCACCTGTCCACTGCAACTTCGTGCGCAAAACCTGAAAATGCGAATACTCCCGAGGATGCACCAGCAAGAACTTCTTCTCGATAGACAATTGGATTTGCAGCGGAAAAGTGCCTTCCCCAGTGGCCATCGCAAGCCCATCAGAGGCGATTGTCAGCGGCCCGCGCTGATGGGGCGGCGGACTGATTTGCAGACTTCTTTTGCCATCCAACACCAGCGAGCGATTGCTGAGCGTATGCGGATTGATGGGAGTCAACACCATTACCTGGGCCTCAGGGTGTATGATCGGTCCACCAGCCGACAAATTGTAAGCGGTAGATCCTGTCGGGGTAGCCACGATCAAGCCATCCGCCGCAAATGTATTGATATATTTACCGTTTGAATGCACCTCGAGCTGCGCCAAATGGGCTCCACCGGACTTTATCACAACGTCATTCAGTGCCAGATGTTGAGTGCCGTCAGCGCAGCGTATATCGAGCAACGTTCGCGGCAAAACTCTGAAGCCACCACTCAAGATATCGCTCAATCCCGTCAGCAAGTCATCCGCCGAAAAATTGGCCATGAAGCCCAAAGTACCCAAATTAACTCCGAGCACAGGTACTTGATGACGGACGGCTTCAGCCACCACACCCAATATGGTGCCATCACCACCAATCACACAACACAACCCACACTCGCGCAAAAAATCTGCCGGCACGGGAAACGCGTCACTGAGCCTGCATTCCACTCCCAACCCGCCACAAGTGCGCTCCAGTTGCTGCCCGAGTTCGAGCGCGCCGGGCTTGTTGCGGTTGATCACCACCGCAAGTTTTTGTATTCGCTTCATTGTATGCACCAATTTGGTTAATCCCAATAAAAATTCAACATTCCCGTCAGCCCCGCGAATCGGCGACTCAACAACCCCAACTTCTTCACTGCCAGTCAATTCCACACGCACAAATTCGCGAATCTCTGCTAGCACCCGTTGATGAATGAGGGGATCCCTGATGACCCCACGCCCTTGATCCACTTCCTTCTTCCCCGCCTCAAACTGAGGTTTGATCAAGGCAATTAACTGGCCACCCACGGCTACTCTCGGCCAAACCGCTGGCAAAATAATGCGCAGCGAAATGAAGGATAGATCCATCACCACCAAATCATAGCACTCAAAGGGCAATTCCACTTCCTGCAAATGCCGCGCATTGACTTTTTCCAGATTTGTCACCCGGGGATCATCCCTCAACTTGGCATGCAGCTGACCATAGCCAACATCAACACATGTCACATGCTCAGCACCCGACTGAAGACAACAATCGGTAAATCCTCCAGTCGAAGCACCGACATCCAACACCCTGATCCCAGCCAATGGCAGCGGATATTCACGCAAAAATCCTTCCAGCTTCTCTCCTCCCCGACTCACAAAAGCGCGGCGGCTGCATGACCTCCAATTCCACATCAACCGACACTTCCCGCCCTGCCTTATCCAATACCACCGTTCCACTGCGCACTTTGCCAGACATTATCAGGCTCCTTTGCCAAACTGCGCGTCTCAGCAAGCCCCCTCCGCACCAGCAATTCGTCCAATCTGACTTTTCCTGTTTTGCTTCTTTGCATCGCCATCAATGCTAACGTTTTCAGCTTTTAAACCCAGGGTCAAACTCCTCCGCAACCCAACTGCATTATACCTTGGTGGTTTTGATTTGGTTTGAATCTAAGCGATTTATGCATAGATATTTCATCCCATACCTTACTAACTACTACAATACATATCCTACATCTAAATGAAATCCAAACAATCAGGGAGCAACACTCCTTTCAGCTTCGAGCTGGGCGCAGATACGGCAAAAACACTATTAAGCTTGGTTAACAGCCATGATGGCTTGTCCAACACCACCCTGGTGGAGTATGCCATCACACGTTTCGATTATGATAAACTCGAACCCAAGGAAGAGGGTCGCCGCCAGTTTTCCATCCGCTTACCGGCGGAAGTAAAAGCGCAGCTCGAGCAAGTCAGCGCGGAGAAGAAAATCAGCGTTGGCCAGCTCATCCGTTTGGCAGTGGAAGACCTGACCACCAAATCCCCCAAAAAGATCGCAAAAGAATTGAATAATCTCAGCGGTGGCAAATCAACAGAGTCAGAACCCAAAGCAACCAAGAAGAAAAAGGGCGGTAAAAAGAAGGCCTGACTTTAAAGCCAACGACTTCAGCATCCAGTCTGCATAAAGTCGCCAGCACCCAAGGTTTGCTGCTCTCGGCTGCTGTAGTCATTGCCTGAACTCGTTTTGCTGCTGGATGAGCATCATCAGGTCATTCATCAGCATGGCGAAGCGCCATTCTTCCTCGGCCCGGTCGAAATGCAATCGAGTATCGTCTGCATCCATCTTCCAGCGTCCCCAGGAAGTGCGTAAGTGATCCAGAATTTCCAGCGCCGTTTCGGTAATCTCAACCTCCAACCTGCGGATGGCCAGGATACCAGAGCGGTCGAACTCCCGCAAGATGCGTTCAAGTTCAGCAATGGCGATCAGGCGCGCCTGAGGGTCCAGGTCTGCGGCTTCAATGTCACTCAAGTAGCGGGACTCAAACTGCTCGAATACAAGCGCAAATTCGTTGGAGATTTCAAACAAACGCACATAAGCGGTGCGAAACTCATCCAACTCCGATCGACTGCGCGCCCGGATCCACAACTCAGGCCCGGCCAGTGATTGAGCGTCAACCAACTCTCTGTAACGGGTGGAGATGTCTGCGAGGCGATCTTGATGATGTGCATCCAGGGCGCGCAATTGCTCCAAAGCGTCGGCACTGATACGTCCCCTGTGTTGCTCAAAACGATCTTCGTTGCGCTCGACCGGATGATCGAGCCTGGAAGTAGCAGAGGTCTGACGGAGTTCGCGTATCCCTTGAACAACCTGAGCCATGGATTCAGCCAAAGCGCGGTCCTGTCGAATCTGCTCTGCCCGCCCGGCGATCAACAGGGTTAACGAACCGATGCCGGCAAAAGTAAACGCAATCGGCCACAGCAGTTTGGGTTGCCGATTGAACGGACGCCACAGGATCCACCCCAGCCCCAGCAGCCCTACTGGCAAAAGTCCCCAAAACCAAAAATAGACGGTGCCATGCCCCACCCACCCCACAGAGCGCAGGTCATGTAACTGCCAAAGAAAGATCACCGGCAAAAGACACCCTGTAAGCAGTTGCAACACTCTCATCACTGTTCGCCAAAGAAAAGGTTCCGGGTTGACCGAATGCTTGCGCGGGCAACCTCAGTCAGTGGTACATTGAATAATTGCGCGCAAAACTCTGCCAAGTGGCGCAAATGCGCACTTTCATTGGTAGTGCCCCGTACTGGCTCAGGACTCAAGTAAGGCGCATCGGTTTCAAGAATGAGCCGTTCAAGTCCCTGGAGTTTGGCAGCGGCACGGATTTTATCCGCGTTGCGATAGGTAAGAATTCCAGTAAAACTGGCATAACCTCCGCGATCAATCAGCATCTGTATTTCTTCGGGCCCCTCGGTAAAGCAATGAAAGACCACTCTGCGCCAATCGACCCCGCTGTCATCAATCATTTGCACACACTCGCGGAATGCACCACGGGAATGCACCACCAGTGGACAATCCAATTGGTAAGCCAGGCCCAGTTGCGCACGGAATGCCTGCTGCTGCAAACGGCGGGTTTCAGCAGCCTCATCCGGATATTTGGAGAGGTGAAAAAAGTCTAAACCCACTTCACCCATTGCCACAGGAACTGGATCTGTGGCGAAATAAGAGGCGATGGTCTTAACCTGATCTTCCCAGGTTTCATCGACTGAACCTGGATGCAGCCCCACTGTCCAATGGACATCCTTGTATGTAGCCGCCAATCCACGATACAGCTCCCAATCCTCCAGACTTGTGCCTATGGTAATCCACCGGGACACACCTGCTGTGCGCGAGCGCTGAATGAGTGCATCCACTTCCCCCCGTCCGCACCCAGTGAGCAAAAATGGCAATGACTGTCTATCAATCCATCCCTCTTCTATTGTTGGCTTTTACCACGGCTGCAAGAAGTAAGGGGCAATCACGCTCAAGTACCCCCCCATCGAATGGTAAAAATTCCACGGATGCACAGCCGCAATTGCGGTTGGTCTGTGATGCACGCTGCTTTTAACGTCGGGTCAGGCGTGCACAGCAGGGTACTTTACAGGCGATTGTTCATGGAATTCGTTCGATTTGGCTTGAAATATTCTAATACAGACACCTACTCTTCTTTAGAAAATCTAATATAGCAATGAGTCTTCCATTTCCAGAACTTACAGCCGATGAAGCGGCGTCATTGATCAAAAACGGCGATATCGTCGGATTCAGCGGTTTTACTCCTGCGGGTGCTGCAAAAGCCATACCGAGGGCAATCGCAAGGCGCGCGAAAGAGGAACAGGCAGCAGGACGCGCCTTTCAGATCGGAGTGGTGACCGGTGCTCCACTGGACAATCTCTGGATGGAGCCCTGGCAGAAGCCAACGCAGTCGCTTGGCGCACGCCTTATCAATCCAACGCCTCGTTGCGCAAAAATATCAACAGCGGCAGAACCCGGTTTTTTGATATGCACTTATCCCAACTGCAACAGTGGGTGCGCTATGGGTTTCTGGGGAAATTCAACTTTGCCATTGTTGAGGCAGCAGAGGTGACTGCGGATGGTGAAATCACCCTCACAACCAGTGTCGGCGCGGCCAACACTTTCCTGCATCAGGCGGACAAGGTATTGATAGAAATCAATAGCTACCACCCTACTGAATTGTATGGGATGCATGACATCTACGAACCCTGCGATCCACCTGCACGGCGCGAAGTGCCCATTTATTCTGTGCGCGACCGCTGTGGTGAGGCAGTGGTGCGCATTGATCCATCACGGATAGCCGGCATTGTCTTTACCGACGAGGCTGATGAAACCGGTGGGTTCAAAGACACCGAAGAGGAAACCCGAAAAATCGGTGACAACGTGGCCAATTTCCTCGCACGGGAAATTCGCGAGGGCGCATCCCGCAAGGCTTTTTACCGATTCAAAGCGGAGTCGGTAATATCGCCAATGCGGTATTGGGAGCCATGGGTGAACACCCCGATATTCCGGCCTTTGAGATGTACTCCGAAGTCATTCAGGATTCTGTCATCGCATTGATGGAATCCGGACGCCTCAAGTTTGCCAGCGGCACTTCGATTACAGTCAGTAACAAGGTGCTGGAATCGATTTATCAGGACCTTGATTTTTTATCGTCGCAGGATCGTCCTGCGCCCCCAGGAAATCTCTAATAATCCCGAAGTAGTGCGCCGTTTGGGCATTATATCCATCAATACCGCTATTGAGGTTGATATTTTCGGCAACGTGAACAGCACCCATATCATGGGCAACAACATGATGAATGGTATCGGTGGATCTGGAGATTTTACCCGCAACGCTTACATCTCCATTTTTACCTGCCCCAGCCTCGCCAAGGGAGGGGCCATTAGCCCGATCGTACCGTTGTGCAGCCACCTGGACCACAGTGAACACAGTGTGCAGGTGATCGTCACGGAACAAGGCGTGGCCGACCTTAGAGGTAAGGATCCACATCAACGCGCACTGGAAATCATCCGCAATTGCGCGCACCCTGATTTCCGCGACGAATTGATGGGCTACTGTAAGGATGTGCGCGGCGGGCACACACCACAAACCTTGGCCAACGCCTACAAAATGCACCAGCAATTCCTCGAAACAGGGTCAATGCATGGCGTGAAATGGAGTTGAATCACCTATAATCCAGCCTGTTCGCGGGTGACATGTGTCGATGGATCTCGGTACTGTCACTCTGCGACATCAATCGTTCTAATGCCTGAGAAAGAAAACCCAGATTCCAGCAAAGTGAGCTTGTCGGCGGTGGCTACATACCGTCGGCGGCATCAACAAAAGCGGTTCCCGTGGATAGCTTACCTGCTCAGTGGCATAGGCATCTTGCTTTCCATGTTGCTGATCTTCGTGCTGCAGTATTTCTTTCTGCGCTAGATGATCATGCGCGTAATTCACCTGTTAGTTTTCATTTCTCTGCCGCAACTGGCGCTGGCGGCGGAACCTCCGTCTCCCATACTACCCACGCCTGAAGCCTGGATCAATCATGTCCAACGCGACTTGATGCCATTTTGGTTGTCTCCGGTCGCGATTGGCGATCCTGTGGGACATTTTCCAACGTTTCGGACGCGCAACGGATTGAGCCCACACGCCGACTCAACTTCTGCGAACCAGGACACTCAACAACTCTGGGACCGAAGTTATACCAGTGCCATTTCCAGGCAGACGTTTGCCTATGGCGTGGCATTTCACCTCACCGGTGATCCTGTCTATCTGAATCTGGCCAAGGCTGGCACCGAACACATTTTGCAAAGAATGGACCCCATCACGGGAGTTGCATCCTGGGTGGCCAACGGTGACCAGGAACCCTATTGGCGCCAGCGCACCTCACAGGACTTGGCCCTGGCCCTTCTCGGTCCGGCTTTTGTTTACTACCTGACCCGCGAGGAATGGTTGCTGGTACGCATTGAGGATATCATCCAATTTATCGATCAACACTATGCAGACCTCGGCAATGGGTTGATTCGCTGGATTTTAGAGGACTTTGATGATTTGGGATTCAAGCACCGAACGGAAACTATCCGGCTTGAGTCCCTGCTGGCTCAGGTGGAATCCTATCTACTGCTCCTTGCCAGCAGCGGGCCCCGCCGACAACAGGCCGAACTACAGTCCCGGCTGCAATTGATGGCGATCGCCATGTTGGTTCACTTTCATGACGAGGACAGCAACCTGTTTGCCAGTGAACTGAGCCGGGACAACTCAGCCGCACATGAACCATTGCCTCAGGACTTGACCACCACTCTCCGGGCCTATTGGGCGCTCGCCAAAATAGCAGACCACCTCGAAGACCCCATACTGAGCAGTTGGGTCGGGCAGCGCTTGCCCCACATCCTGCGCAGCTTCTGGCTGGAATCCGCTGGGACCTGGGCCATCCAGGACACCGCTGAGCGCAATGAAACCAATCCCTACGTGTGGGCCTGGCAAGTGGCGCTCGGCAATAATATTGCCGCCACACTAAGTCTGGAAGATGCCAGCTGGCAAGCCTTCCTGGCGCGTAGCTACCGCTTTTGGAGACAAAACTTGGTCGACGTGCGCTACGGTGAGGTTTGGGCCAAAACAACCATCGGTGGAGAGCCGGCTTTGGAAGAACTAAAGGCCAATCAACTTTTCAACGGCCACCATACCCTGCAACACGCCCTGATCGCATACATTACCTCGGCCTTCTCCACCAATCGCCCCGTGGAGCTGTACTTCTCAATTGCGACTGACCCCGAAAGGCACTCCCTGCAAGCCTATGTTTTCGACGCCGAAGTTGTGGCCATTGAAACACTGCCCAGAGCCGGAGCCGCAGATTCGATCCGCCAAGTGATAACCTTCACCGCCCGCCCTTAAACCGACAGCATCGGATCGGTCGATGTCAACTCACACGCCAACCTCGGTTATCTTGCCGTACGAACGCGGCTCGACTGCGCAAAATATGGCTGCAGACTTCGCTTTGCTGGGTCATTTCCCTTCCCCTGACTGCTGGCGTTGGCGCTGGTACGGTTGGACCAATTATCCAGCTTTCACCATCGGCTATCGGCAGGACTATTCCGCACTGAAGAGCCTCATACAATCAATCATCAGGTCACAAGATGACGTCGATGTGTGCCGCCGGCCAACAGGCGGGGGTCTGGTGGATCACCGCAGGGATGTGACCTTGGCGTTGGTCATCCCGCCACAGGATCCTCTGTTTCGGGCCCCACCTTTGGATGCATATCGCAAAATTCACCAGGCTCTGGCGACAGCACTATGCGCTCAAAACATCGATTGCTGCCTGCAACCTTGCGCCGGCACCACCTGTGGCTTACCCACTAAAACGCCAGCTAACCAATGCTTTGTACAGGCAGAACCAGGCGACATAATCCTGGCTGCCAATGCAAAAAAAATCCTCGGCTCCGCATGAAGCGATCGCGACAGGGATTGCTGCTGCAATGCAGTCTTTCTTTGGATGCACTGCCCTGCCCCCTGGATCTGGACTTGTTTCGTGCCACTGCAAATCGGCACTTAATGGCTCTCAACCTCTCTCCTGTTCAATCCATATCGGCATCTGCAACCCTACAACAAACGCCTGCTACCACGCTGGCAGCACTATCGCAGGCGTTTGCACACGAAGATTGGATCTTGCGGCGTAGATTGCGTGTTTGACCAGCGACGCAAGTGGCGTAAGCTTGCGTTATGTCACCCGCTGAAATTTCTGATTTGATCGAAGATGCAACGTTGGACTTCACCCTGGGAGACCATGAAGCGGCACTCAAGAAACTGGATGCAGCCCTAGAGGCAGATCCTCAGTCATTCGCAGGATGGCACGCCAAAGCCGAAATTTTGTTTGATTTGCGCCAGCTCGATCAAGCGCTGGAGGCAGCAGAAAAAGCCTTGGCTCTGGACGCTCAGGATATTCACATTCATACCAGTTTGTCGCGCATCTGGATGGAACGTGGCGATAAAGCCAAAGCAGAACACCACGGAGCTCAGGCACGTATCTTAGGGTGGAAGGAACAGTTGCGCAGCGAGAAGCCTTAACAATCCCTCAGCACGCGCAGGACACTCATCCATCACACCGACAAACGGGCGATCACCACATCCCGGCCAATCACCTCCAGCATGGGCAGAAAATCAGGCCCGCTGGTCACACCACTGACAGCATACCGTACTACCGGCCACCAAGCATGCTGCTTGAGACTGTGTTGCTCTGCCAATGCCGCAAAACAGCTTTCCAGATTAGCGGTATTCCATTCGTCGGCAGCAATCGCGGCCAACGCAGTGCGGGCTTCACTGAGTCGCACCTGAAAATCCCCCTTCTTGTTCAGTTTTTCGTAGGCAGCAGAATCGCGTTCGAACTGATCGGTAAAGAAGTACGCACAAAACTTTGGCAACTCTTCCAGACTGGTGATTTTCTCCTGGCAAAGCGCCAAAACGCGCTGCAAATAACTTTCAGAACCCTCTTCCGCCATCAATCCTGCAGCAGTAAGCACAGGTCGCGCAAACCAGGCATAAGTCTCAACAGGCAGAGCTTTTAAGTATTCGAAATTGATGTAGGCCATCTTCTTCTCGTCGAAGCGGGCAGGACTTTTCTGAATATCGCTCAACTCAAATTTTTCGATGATTTCACCCACGTCCAAAACTTCGCGGTCATCTTTCGGCGACCAGCCCAGCAAAGCAACGTAGTTGCGTACTGCGGCTGGCAAAAAGTGACGCTCCTGATACTCGTCAATGAGCGCACCCCGATCGCGTTTAGACATCTTCCCCTTGCCAATGGATGGGTCTTTTAGGATGAGCGGCAGGTGCGCATACTCCGGAACCGGAGCTCCAAAAGCCTGAAACAACTCTATGTGCTTACTGGTATTGCTCAGGTGATCTTCACCTCTGATAACGTGGGTGATCCCCATGGCGATATCATCGACCACATTGACGAAGTGAAAAGTCGGATCACCATTGGCACGGTAGATAACGAAATCACGGTTTTCAGCGCGACTGACATCGCCACGAATCAAATCCCGGATCAATACCGGCTCAGCCCGGACTTTCTCAACTTCAGTTTGCAGATAGTCATCATACTCCGTGTAGCGCTCCCCTTCCAACTTGAAATAAATCGCACCTTCCTTCTCGTAGGTGCGACCAGCCTTTTGCAACTGCTCCAGATAACTCTGATAGATGTCGCCGCGCTCACTCTGAAAATAGGGTCCAAATTCACCGCCCGCGCCAGGTCCCTCGTCCCAATCAAGCCCTAACCAACGCATACTGCGCAAAAGACCTTCAAGAGCCTCAGGCGTGTTGCGCTCGCGATCCGTGTCCTCAATACGCAACACAAAAGTGCCACCGGTGTGTCTCGCATAGAGCCAATTGAACAGGGCAGTACGGGCACTACCTATATGAAAAAAGCCGGTTGGGCTGGGTGCAAATCTTACACGAACTGGTTTCATGATGGGGAGTAAATTAACTCAACGGGCGTATTCCCGCAGCCGCCGACACAAGTTTTGCAGCTTTCCGGGAGTTGGTGCTTCTACGGTAAACTTATTGCCCTGCAAATCGGCAAACTGAACCGCATTCAGGTGCAAGGCCAAACCTTCAAACAAGGGTCTCTCCTCAGTGCGTCCAGGCCGGTAGTCACGCTTTAAATTGGACAGGAAAATCGGACGAGGGTCGCCGTACAGCGCATCTCCAAGTACCTTCAAACCCGATTCAGCAGCATGCACGCGTACTTGATGAAACCGGGGATAATGGGTCACTACTTCCCAAAAGCTCCACTTTCCCCAGCGCTCCAGGCGTCGGAAATCACTGCGCGACTTTTTCCCGGTGGTGTGGGAAACTACCACCCGTTTCTCCTGTCGATGCCGAGCCAACGGTAATTCGCTGGTAAACTGCTCGGCAGGGGCCTGACCAGAGGCGACGAAAACATAGCGGAATAAAAACTGATCCGAACCTAACACCTCCGCCCAGGCGGATGTGGCTTCGGCTCCAGCCGCCAAAAAGGCCACTCCGGTCATTTCGGGATCTACGCCAAAAACTCCACCCAATCCGGTGGTATCAAGCCCCAATCGTTCTAACTCCGGCTTACCCGCAGCGGCCTGAAAATTGATCGCATCTTCCAGTGCCGGAAACCGCGGATACCACGGATCCTGCATCACCAGAACGTTGGCAGGCTTTTCCAGTACAAACAGGGGTCCATCATGCCAAAGCACAGCTAACCTCTGCGGATCAGGTCCCAGCAGCGGCGGTGGAAAACCAATAAATTGTGTAGTGGAACTCATGCCCGTGAACAAAAAAGACCCCCGAGGCATTAACCAACGGGGTCCGCAAAGATTAACTGATATTAATTGCGAACCTTGGCATGCAAGCCGGTGGTTGCCATCTTGGACTTCTCGCTGTTCACACGATTTGGGTGAATAACGCGGTTCTTTACAGCCTTGTCCAGAGCAGACATATATTCGGCTTTGTTCTCCGGTGTCGGATTGGCGACGACCTTTTTACGCAAGGTCTTCAGACGGGACTTGGCCGCACGGTTGCGCTCAGTACGGCGGGCAATGCGGCGAATGTCTTTCTGGGATGATTTTAAGTTGGCCATTTTTCAATAGAATTCGATAAAACGCAAAAAAGTGGGGAATCAGCCGGTTTCTGTCAACAGGAATTTCTGCAACTGTTTCCCTGCCATTGGGGCAAGCCATAACCACGCCCCTTTCAGGGCCGGGACTTCCCCAGTGTGACAGACCGGAGTCTGACTTGACGCCCAACCTTGTATAACCTTGCTTCTTCTTATGCACACGGCGGAGAGTTTCAAAACCCAATTGCTCAATCTACAACAAACTATTGTCTCCGGACTTCAAGCGTTGGATGACAGTCTGATTGTGACCAGAGACCCTTGGCATCGGGAAGACGGCGGGGGCGGTATCAGCATCGCCATGACCGGACAGGCAATAGAGAAAGGCGGCGTAAATTTCTCCGACATAGAAGGCAACCACCTGCCACCTAGCGCAACACTCAAGCGGCCGCAACTACAGGGAAGACCCTTCCGGGCCATGGGCGTATCCGTGGTCATGCATCCTGCCAATCCCTATGCCCCCACTTCGCACATGAACGTACGTCTGTTCACAACGATCGACAATTGCGCTGAACCCATTTGGTGGTTCGGGGGCGGCTTTGACTTAACCCCTTTTTATCCGTTCGACGAAGATATTGTGCTCTGGCACCAAAGCGCCTTCGATGCCTGCGCATCCTCCGGCAGGCCTGACCTCTATCCTATCTGGAAGCAGCAATGCGACACCTACTTTTACTTGCCTCACAGATCCGAGACCCGCGGCGTGGGGGGCTTGTTTTTTGATGACTTCTGCGAGGGCGGTTTTGAGCGGGCAATGGCTTTAACTCTCGAAGTCGGGCACACTTACTGGAAAGCCTACCGCTCCATTCTCAGCAAACGCATGCATTCACCATTCACCGAACGGGAACGCTCCTTTCAACTGTACCGCCGGGGTCGTTACGTGGAATTCAATCTGCTCCACGATCGCGGAACCTTGTTCGGTATTCAAAGCAAAGGGAGAACAGAATCCATTCTAATGTCACTACCGCCCCTCGTACGCTGGGAATACGGCTTCAATCCAGATCCACAGTCCCCCGAAGCAAAACTCACCGAATACCTCAAACCACGCACTTGGTTGTGAAATTTTATTGACTTACCACCCTTTTGTGCGATCTTCACACCTTCATTTTGCTCAGGTGGTGAAATTGGCAGACACGCTGTCTTCAGGCGGCAGTGCCGCAAGGTGTGCGGGTTCAAGTCCCGCCCTGAGCACTTTTTCAAATATCATGGCAAGCCTTCAACAAGCTAATGCCACCTGAATGACTGATCACCTGAAAAGTGAAAAGAATGGCTGAATGCTTACGGATTTTACCGGCTGCTCTCCTTGCAGCGCAGGAGTGAAACGAATGGACCAAAAAGCGTTAAGAAAATAATCAGCTGCGGCCTGCGATGAAGCTTCCTTGATCAAAACATTGGTAACATACCCCTCCTCATCAATAAACAACACCGCGGAACCTTTGATCTCCTCCCCTCGCCTTCTCGTTAGTGCAGCCGGAACAGTTGGAATCGACACAGACCTAAATCCCGGCTTCTGCGTTGCATATCTGACAGGAACGTAGGAGTCCGGATCTAAAAAAATTGCCCTCCTCATCCAGAAAATCTTTATAATTTCTCGAGAAACCATACGGATTCCTTGTCACTGCTGGAACAATTTCACTCCTGGCCGAAATACGCGCCCGTGACTGCCATAATACCGCACTGGACACAGGTCCGGTTTCATCTTCACCAGGCTTGAACCGCCATGTGTAGGCAATCTGCAGGATCGCCCTCATTTCCATTGGATCCCTGCTCTCCAGAGGGAGCACCCCTTCCACCGACCCCTTTTCATTTATCAACAAAAGTGCAGTGGCTTCAATCCTCTTGCCTGGCGTCTTCATTACATAACTGGCTCCAATCGAGGCAGAAACTTCAGCCACTAACTCAGGCTGCACAACGAGTTGCGAGGAGTGAGTGTAACCCTCGGGAATGAACTCCAACATGTGGGCGGGAACAGTCTCCCACGGCAACAGCGTGATCGAATTACCAAGCACACTGGGCACAACAACCAGCGCCACGAAAATTAAATGAACGAATTTTTTCATTTCAATACCTCTCCTCACCCCAAAAAGCACCTGCCTGAGACATCCCCTTAGTCCCCTCAAAGCAAGTCAAACTGTGATCAGTACGCACCCCTGTATAGGTAGCATTTTTTCCAATTATTTCACGCATTTGATATTTATACTCACGAATTCAGACTACCATCACAAGCATCAATTCGCGTAGTTTTGCCAGTGAACTCTGTGTAACTAAACCTCCAGCAATTGACGAGGCAATGATAGTGGCAAACGACAAAACTAGGCACCCAGGGATTTAAACCATTGCTGGTGCTCCGCCAGGCCTTCCCTCTGACCATTGACCAGAAAGTTAGCCGCAAGACCCTTTAAGGTGGATGTCTGATTCCGACAGTTCCGTACATCGGAAGCAGTCATGCCGAATGCCTGGCGAAAATTGCGATTAAAAGTTGTGAGATTACGGAAGCCCCAACGGTAGGCAATTTCAGAAATTTGCAGGTGCGCGTTGTGTTGACTTTGCAAGTCAGCCATGCAGCGCTGCAAGCGCAGATGCATTTGGTAGCGTGCGATGCCACCTACCGACTCAAGCAATTGGTAAAGCTGGCGGCGGGAAATGCCAAAATGCAGAGCAATCCGCTCGGGCGACAGATTAGGATCGCCGAGATGCTTGCGGATATGGTTTTTGATGTGGCAGGTCAACAAATCTCTCATGGTAGGAGTTTCAAGGTGCTCGGGCACCAGGGCACTTTCAGCCAGAGCGGCACCAGCCAATACCAAGGTAGCCTGCTCGATTCTTTGACCCTGAGCCTGCGAGAACCGAGGTGCGAGGTCGCAACTGGCAAGCATGTGTTTTCGCAGCAATGACACAGTTGGGTTCTCCCTGGGAAGAGTGCGACCGTGCCAACGTCCGATGTTGGGAACAGTGGCCTCTATCGCCTCCCGCGGCCATAGCAAAGAAATGTTATGAAATTTGCGGTTAATATTATCCACCGGTTGAGCGAGATCAAACAACACAATGTCGCCCGCATCGGCATAGGTCGTACGCTGCCCCACGCCAAATTGCACACCCCCTTCTAGAAAGAGCTGTAGCATGATGGAATCCATTCCATCTATCGCGATCTTGCGTTTTGTACGCACGTAATGTCCGGAAGATGCACGCAACTCGCCCAGCGCTGAGTGGCCAAAATGGTACACATCGAAACAAGCATGAAATGGAGTCCTATCCTCAACCGGAGGACGTCCATGATCAAAAATTATGGAAATATCCTCGTGCCACGCTGCCTCCCGGTCCAATTCCGGTAGATCATCAGTGCAAAAGCGTGAATGAGGAAGCAAAGACATCAAACTAAGTATTATTACGCAGTTTGTTCAGACCCCAATCCGGTGGCAACATCTTAAACAGAAATATAGCTAATTCATGCACACATTGCACTTCATTTGCACCCAGAGTGCATTCTGGCGCATTGTCTTCATAGTCCTGCAACCACAAATTCTAGTTATGTCTGCTATTGTTTTTCCTAATACAGTTTTCTGCAAACCGTGCCGCTGGATCAGCCGCATGTTCGCAATCGTCTTAGCATCCGTGCTCTGTACTTCAACTGCACAAGCGCACCTTATGCTGGCGGGTATGAGCAATACCGGCACCTGCTTTGCCGATCGCATCGGGGATAATTTGCGACCGGCATGGAACGCGCCGTTTACCGGAGAGGAAGTGCTGCCTCCACCGGCGGATCCAGAGTCGGAGGGTCCTATAAACATTTTCTTTGACGTCTTGCTGACACAGACGAGTCAGACCATTGGCGATAATTTCTTCGATTGGCTGGATGTGTTCGTCACTGGCCTGTCTCTTGGGCAGACAGTGCTCATGGAACGATTTAAAGTCATGAATGATCATGGCATCGTCGATGAGGATGCAGTGCTGATGGAAAGTCACCTCATCCAAGATGGTTTTCTACCCTTGACCGGTGATATTCCAAATCTGAGTTCAGTGGAGGATTGGGATGGAGAGCGCGACGGCAAATCTGGACTCAACTGGGCATGTTCGGCGGGATTGCCAATATGCCTGGAGAGTATGTGATCAGAGTTTCCAGTCCACTGGGCTCATTCCCGCCAGCCACCGCACGCCTGACTATCGAGGAGGTGCCAACCGATCAATTTTTCTATGGTCAGGTCGTGGATAATCAAGGTACTACCATTCCCGGCGCGTTTGTCGCACTGCTGCAGCCCCTTGGTGGATACTCCGAGATTCTGTTTGCCGCACGAGCGGATGAGACAGGCAATTATCGACTCTACGCTCCGACTCCTGACGAGGTGGATGTCGTAGCCGTCGCACCGGGATTTGTCGGGCCTTTCCAAATGGGTAACAGCCAAGTCATATCTGACGGGGATGAGCTGGAGTATAATATTACGCTGACACCGGGAACAGTAAACCTTGCAGGCCAAACACTGCGCTACGGAAGTAACGAACCCATCGCCGGATTGCCAGTCACATTTCTGACGACCGATGAGCAGGGTAATGTTGACGGCCGCCTCATGACACACACCTGGACGGATGCAAACGGGGAATTCTCCGTACAAGTGACCCCCGACCGTTGGATCGTTGTCGTGAAAACCTACGAAGCATCCTCGCGCAACCTAATCGCGCCAGGCGATGAGGCACAACTAAGGTTTGACCTGAGGGATTCGATCGATGTAACCGACGCAGTGGTCTATTTAAAGCCAGGCATTAGCTTAATTGCTGGAATTTTAACCGGCGACGATGGCATACCTCTGAACCAAGTGCAGGTAGTAGCGGTCAACCGCGACACTTTGGAGACTACATCGGGTTTCACATTGCCCAACGGGGCCTTTACACTGCCAGCTACACCTGGATTTTGGGAAGTATCGCCGTATTCGTTTGATCTTGAGGTTGCATGGTATCCGGGTGCAACGACCTCTTTTGCCCGCATCACCGAACCAAACCAGTCGCTGGTTCTTAGCAAAATCGCATTTGAGATCAATGCCATTCTGGACGGCACGATAACTTACGAAAGCAATGATCCGGAAAAGGACGGTCAGCCTGTTGGCGGGCTGTCGCTCTGGGCTCAGAACATCGTTGATGGCGAGCTGGTTTCGGTGTTTCAAAGGACTTATAACTTTAATGGCTACTATAACCTTTACCTGTCCGAAGGCGATTGGCTGGTGATTCCGTTGCGCTTGAAGCGGCGAGACGGCAATTGCTTCTCAAAAACATACCGCGGGTAGTCGTACTGCATGACGACTTCTTGATTGATGAAATCGAGTGGGGATATTGTGGCAGTCGACCCCGAACGAATGATCGAAGTATCCATCCATGATGCCGAGGGCAACCCTGTTGTTGGCATTCCCATGCACGCGCACATGATGGGGTGGTATGGACACGTACGATGCATTTGGCATCACCGACGCAAATGGGGATCGCAACCATTCCAGCACGTCCGGGGCACTGGCACTTTCATTTGGGTACTACAGTCCTGCGCGCTGCGGGCTTTGCACAGATTCCGGAGCAACATCTGATGGTTCCTTCAGGTGACGGAGATCCTGTCACTTTGAACCTCATTGCCACGCCCTTCAGTAATTCCCTCCCGGAAGTCACCGACATTCAAACGACATGGGGGAATGTCATTTTCACCGGCAAAGGGGAACCCGGCCAACTTTATGAAGTGGAGGGGTCTTTCGATTTAAACAGCTGGTTCTTTGCCGGTCGGTGATCGCACTGGACGGAAAATTTACCATCACCGACTCGCTCGACGCTGGACATGAGGAAAGTATCACCGGCGTTCCTGGAAATAGCGTCTTCTACGCTTGAAGAAACCGCACTAAAGCGGGCGCACATGCAAGCAGCCATGCGATGTATGCTGCTCGGCGCGCTAATAGCACTGAGCGGCTTCTTGCTTGAGGTTGGCTACTTTCGCTGGTGGCCGGCCATTCTTTTCGCCCCTCTGCCATTCGCTTTTGCCTGCACGCTTTGCCGAAGCCGGGTAGGATGCCTGCTGTTGGGATTTTTCGGCGGAAGTGTGGCCCTGCGCATTCACTTGCACGCGCTGACTGTGTTCGATCACAGCGCGACTTACACGCTGATTGTATTGAATGCACTGACTTTGAGCGCTGTGGCCCTTGCCGTTTTCGAGGGGAAACGCCAAGGGTTCCGTATGGTGTGGGTGCTGCCCGTCGCTTGGGTCGGAGCCGAAGCGCTGCGCCTGGTCGGGCCCACTGGTTTGCCGTTTGCCGTCCTGGGGTTCGCCTGCCATCAGCAGACGTGGATGATTCAGATTGCCGATCTGGGCGGACCCTTGCTGGTCTCGTTTGCCATTGCAGCCATGAACGGAGTGCTGCTCGATTTCCTGCTCGCCAAGGGCTCCACCCAGACACGTGTGCGCTGCGCGATGCTGCCGGGTGGCGTGGTCATCAGTTTTGCATGGCTCGCGATTTACGGTTACGGACAGCTGCGCATCGGACAGACCTTGCAAGCCTTGGAGGCTGGCCCCAGAATAGCTGTACTGCAATCTGATGGGATTCAGTTTCAGAATTCTGAAAAAGATTATGACGGCACTGTGCTGTTTGCAGATTTGCTGCGCCTGAGTGAAGCGGCCGCTGCGTCCCGCGCACCTCCCGACCTGATAGTCTGGCCGGAAAAAGTGCCAGGGCTTCCCTTGTTTAACTACGCATACCTGCGTGCGCCATTCGATCCACTCATGTTTTCCGACACATCCCGCGAGACGGTGGACCACACTCGACTGGCCGCCGAATGGGATCGATTCCGCACAAAACATATCCACCAGCACGATCGCTTTCGCAATTGGGTCAGCAACCTCGGGGTTCCAGTACTTGTCGGAATGTCACACCAAACCATCCGCGGCGATCCATGGCCCAACTACTTTGAGGAGCGCAATGCCGCATCTATGTATGTACCGGGAAGCCTCAAGCCAACATACAGCCAATTCAAAATGCGTCTGTTTCCCGGTGCCGAGACGATGCCCGGTGGCAGTGATGTATGGCTGAAGACCCTTGGCTGGTTGGCACCAGCGCGGCGCTGGATCGAATCCGTAAGCAACTTGACCAGCGGCAGTGAACGCGTGATTATGCCCATACACGAGCATACTTTTGTAGTCGCAGTTTGCTCGGAAATACTCTTCTCGGATAGTTCCGGAGTCATGCTGGCCACCCCATCGCCAGAATCCCGTAAGCCGATCATCATTACCATGGCGAACGAGGGTCTGTTGCAACGCAATCAGTCTATACTGACTTGCAAAATGGCTATGGCATTCCGCGCCATAGAAGCGCGCACATCCGTCGCCCGATCCACTAACGGCGGCATCTCAGGCTTTGTCGATCCTGTTGGCAGGTATTACGGCATGGTAACCAATGCCTCCGGAAGCTACTTCACCCGCCAGGGCACACCGGAAGAGTCGGCAATTGAGGCACTACTGGCCTTCCGACGACAACATAGCCGCGAGGCCATCAACGACAACCTCGACCTACAAGCCGAGCATGGCATGTTGATCGACAACATCGCCCTTCTGAGGGCAAGCGCAGGCATCGAAGGCTGGTCTGTTCAAGACACATATACTACGGACTTGATCACCATTATCAACGCGGGGGATACCACTTCAATACTATGGTTACCTTCGGTTTCATTCTCACCATTCTTGTTTTCATTCTTCGCGCACGCAAACTGACATTTACATGCACCCTCCCTTGAACTGTTTCGACCGCTGGCTCTTTTACGGCACCGCATTCATCTGCGGAGCCACCGTTATGATGATTGAAATCCTGGGGACACGTATCATCGGGCCTTTCTACGGTGTCAGCATCATCGTTTGGACGTCTCTGCTGTCCACCGCTCTGGTATCTTTGGCTGCCGGTTATCTGCTCGGGGGCCGTCTCGCAGACACAGCTCCATGGCTGCGCCTGTCCCACATCCTGGTGCTCACAGGAATCCTGATTGGCATAATTCCATTCATCAGCAAACCGGTGCAATAGGCGCTGAATTTCTCGGCTTGCGCTGGGGTGCCTTGACCAGTGCGCTGATCTTGTTCGGCCCCTGTCTGATGGGTCTCGGTATGGTCGGTCCTTATGTCATTAAAACTACCACGCTCGGCATGGATCGGATCGGACGTACTGTCGGATTAGTTTATGCCATCAGCACCATCGGCAGTGTTTTTGGCACGATCCTCATCGGTTTCTATCTGCTTCCTATTCTTGGAACTGTAACCATTGTAGTCAGCCTAAGCGTTCTTTTGCTACTAATGGCCTTGTTACTCCGCTTTTTATGAACGTCTTCGACTGCGGCCAATCTATCCCCGCTTCGTTGGACACTGGTCATTGCTATACTGATCGCCGGATTAGTTTTAGCGGCTGAGCAACGCCCCAAACAACGAGATAGCGCCGGCATGAAAATAATATTTGAGCAGGAAACTTCCTACGGCTGGGTTCGGGTGCTGGACGATCACAATTCTGGCATTCGCTGGCTCATGTCCAGCGGATCCACCATCGGTGCCGAAGATCTCAATACCGGCAGAGGTCTTTTTTGAATATTTGCAAGTCCTGAGCCTGCTGCCGCTGTTTAATACCGAGGGCACTTCCGCACTATTGGTCGGTCTGGGAGCCGGACATTTGGTCAACATCTACAATCGCTACGGCATTGTCACTGATTCCATCGAGATCGATCCGGTTATCGCCATGCTTGCTACAAGGTATTTCAGTTTTGAAGGATCAGGAGAAGTCATGGTTGGAGATGCCCGCCATCACATCCAAAAAATCAATCGAAGCTACGATTTTATCATACACGATTCGTTTACCGGAGGCTCCGAACCCATCCATCTAATGACTCGCGAAATGTTTCGCGAGTTGAAAGCACGTCTCAACCCTGACGGTGTTTTAGTGCTCAACATGGTTGGACTCAACATGCCCGGACACATGCAACCCATGGAATCTGTCGCCAAAACCTTGGATACCGTATTTGCGCACCGCCGCACCTTTGTTTCCATCCCTGAGTCAGGCCTGAACGATTTCCTGTTTTTTGTCTCCGATCAGCCTTTGGAATTAGATCCATCACCCCCTTTTCGCGAACCGGTCGACTGGCTATTACATCGGGAAATTCTCTTGTCGGGCGCAAGCGGACAGATGATTACCGATGATTTCAACCCGATGGAAACGCTTAATCTTGGAAAAGCCGAAGCCTACCGGGAGATTCTTTTGGAGCGAATTGGCCGCGATCAGCTATTCAAATGACAATGCAAATGAAGCCGCTACGCATTGTCATTGATGCCATGGGCGGGGATTTCGCTCCCCCGTGAAATTGTTCGCGGAGCTGTGATGGCGGCGCGGGAAGATGCCACCTCAATCATTCTAGCGGGGCGTGTGCGGGAGATTCATGCCGAACTCAGCAAGCTCGACATACAAGGTCTCGATATTGCTGTAGCCCTGCCAATGACGTCATCGCAATGGGAGAGTCTCCCGCAGAGGCTCTCAAAAAGAACAAAGATGCCTCCATTATTGCCGCGGTAAAAAAATTGGCCAATGGCGACGCGCACGCGCTCGTCGCCGCTGGTAATACCGGTGCCACGGTGGCTGCTGCCCTTTTCGGACTAGGCCGCGAGCCCGGGATCGACCGCCCAGCGATTGCGGTGAACCTGCCCACTCAAAAGAGACCCATTGTGTTTCTCGATGCGGGCGCTAACAGCGATTGCAAACCGGAAATGTTGCTGCAATTCGCCAGCATGGGCAGGGCTTTTTCCTCTGCGGTTCTAGGAGTAGAACTTCCGCGCATCGGACTCCTCAACATTGGAGCGGAAGCAGGCAAAGGCAGCGCCCTCTATCGCGAGGCCTTTAAACTGCTCCATGAACAACGCGCAGTGCTCAACTTTATCGGCAATGTTGAGGGCAAAGAACTCTACCTCGGTAATTGCGATGTGGTCGTTTGCGACGGATTCGTGGGCAACGTCACCATCAAGGTTACTCAAGGGGTCGGGGCCATGGCAATACACCAAATCCAAAAGGAAGCGCAGCGCTCTCCTGTGGCCCGGTGGTTAGTTCCTCTCGCACGACTATCATGCGCAGGGTAAGTCAACAAACCGATGCCGATGTCTGTGGTGGTGCCCTGCTACTCGGTGTTAATGGAACCTGCGTGATCGCTCACGGCAATAGCAACGCAAAAACCATTCACAATGCCATTAGACTGGCCCTGCGATCCGTGACCAACACACATGCGAGCGCAAAGAACCTGTAACATGATCTTGAGCACCCCCACTCTCCCGATATCGATGCTACCTCATTCAAATACTGGCACTCCCGTTGTCGTTGCCTGAAGCGACCCAAACTGCTGGAAGGTGCCATGCCGCAAGAAATGAATCGTCAATTCGATCACTTTGCGATTGTAGAGCATCGTTGGATGCGTCGTGGGCAGGACAATGTGCTCTTTCATGCCTTCAACCTTTGTGCGCTCTACCGCCACCTTACCATCGTCCGGGCCGGGTATCATCAGGCTGTTTATCCAATTAATGGATCGATCGCCGGCAATCACGCCCAACTCAAATGCAACCCCTCCCAGGCAATTCGGAACTGAATCTTCACCTGTTCCGAGCTGCCTCCCCGCCGGACCATTGATACATCCAAAAATGCCCCACTTGCCGATACAATCAACCACCTCACTACCGCAATTAGGAGGACCTAGCATCACCACCCGTCCCAATTTCGATAAACCATGTTCCCGCACTAGCGCGCGCAGGACGATGCCCCCCAGTGAATGGGTCACGAAGTGAATTCGCTCGCAGCTCATGAGTTTTTCGTCACTTACAATCCGCGAGTGCAACATAGATGCCAATTCCAGAATCTCAAAACGCCGGGACGGGTAATCTAAATTTTGAACCCAATAGCCAGATGTGCTCAAGGACCGCTCCATCCTGGCAAAACTTCGGGATGTGCGCGCAAGTCCGTGCAGCAATATAACTGCTTCCGAAACAATATCTGTATCAACTGCGCACATCAACTTGGAGGCTGGAAGCGGAATTCGCAGCATCGACTTGCTGGCGGTATTAGTGATAGACTTGGATTTTTAATGGCAAAACGATTGAAGACACGCGTGTGGTCCCAGTCATTCTCCTGCACCACAAACCATATTCCAGCGCTAGGAGACGATCAGGCAATCGACAAGACTTCTCCAACTTTCCGCCTGGGTCGAGGTGCATCACAAAGAGGAGAGCGCAACGGAGTTGATACCACTGTCTGATTCGCCCCGATGCTTTCTTCGGTAATGTTCATGCGAGTCGCGCCTCCATCGGAACCGGCACAAGAAGGTGTAACTCACTCGAACTTTTGTAGTACTCCATCTGTGGCCTGGATGGATCCATCCCGAACTGTTGAATCATGCAGCCCATAATGATCCAATTTGATCGATCTTCGAGGTCCAATTGTTCAACTTAATGCGGGCACACGGTCCGCCATCGATCTCCATAATTGGATATCCCAGTTCCACAAATCTCTGCTCCTCACTCTCGTTGTCAGGGACAAGTCCAGCGTGGTATTCGATGCAATCGTCGGATTCATAAACCAAGCCATAAAATCTCCGACCCTTCAGTGAATTCAGGTGAGATTCTATGTCAGCAAACGCTGCCTGATTCCCCTCAGGGAACTTGCTGGATTTCGCTGTAATTAGCCTCAGCTTGGGCTGTTGTATGATTGTAGCTTTCATGCTGGTAAAACTTTGTCTTTCGGCAGAATGTCGGCGCTGATCGTCCTGGGAGCGAAGCGAAAAAAGTACGAGGCGTGGCGCGGTGAGCGTTGGGGGCACCGCCACGTCGGGCTTATTTGTTTTTGTGAGCGACTTCATTTGAAGCCTGTTTCGGAAACTTAGAAATCAACCACCTGAGAACTTCGAGCTGATCTGCACTTGGAGCGCGACGAATCTGGATTAACAGCCTGTCCGCTTTGGGACGCTGCAAAGTAATTTTCGATGCACCTTCGTTGCAAACAGAGCAAATCGCCCGGAGATTACTTGGGTCGTCGGTTCCTCCAACAGACTTGTCAATAATATGGCCAATATGCAGCCGCGTTCTACGGCTGGGGTCTTCTGGATGTGGTTCGCCTGCCACTGCTCCGCACATCTGGCAAGTGAAACCATTTCG
Organism: Verrucomicrobiota bacterium; assembly: GCA_021208135.1. Taxonomy (GTDB): domain Bacteria; phylum Verrucomicrobiota; class Verrucomicrobiia; order Opitutales; family Oceanipulchritudinaceae; genus JAJOKB01. The sequence goes on from JAJOKB010000097.1 coordinate 63,714, forward strand.
ATCCAACACAAAGGCTCGTGTCTCCTTGGAAATCGTGCGCTCAAATGCAGGTCTTGGAGCCGGGTCGAGAAGTAGATACTGGCCAGGCTTCAAATCATCCCGGTCGTTATGGGTGAGAATCTGATAGCCCTCCTCTGTCCGTAGTTCGCGAACCCGCCGCGCCCACTCGGTAATTCCTCCGGCAATCTGCCGGAGTTCGTTCGAGTCCATGACCTTCCCAATGTGCTTGAGAAAATGCGCTCTGAGATTGTCGCGTGCCCCCATTCAGATTAAGCAATGGCCAACTGTGGATGAGCCGCTGTCTGCAGGCTGTCGTAGATGCCGGACGCAACTGCCGCCGCCACGGGCGGCGGAAAAGCGTTACCAACCTGTCGGTAAGAGGCCGTTTTGCTGCCAGAGAACTTCCAATCATCAGGGAATCCCTGAATCCTTGCCACCATGCGGACTGTCAGTCGAGGCATCCCAACAAACGCTTCATCCGGTGCCTCATTGGCAATCCCCATGCCATCGACTCCAAGGGATGCCCACGCACGTTTGGCACGGGTAGGGCCAAGGTCGGGGCCACCATGCTTTTTGGAACCTCCAACGATGGTGGGGGCTACTTGATTGGCGCGAATGCGCCAATCTTTGGCCATTCTCCAGCCATTGGCGGAGATTAAATCGTAAAGGGTATCGCCTACCGTGGGCGGTGGCAAAAGCGACGGAGCAGGCCATGGAAAACCACCCTGCAAATCCTTACGCAAAGCGAGAAAAACGACACGAGGCCGAAGCTGGGGGACACCGTAGTCAGACGCGTTAAGCAAACGCCATTCAGTGCGATAGCCAAGCGATGCAATCTCCCCTGAAATATATCTCCGATAATCCTCAAATACCGCATCCAAAATCCCTCGGACATTCTCGATCATCACGGCGCGAGGCCGAATCTCTTTGACTAGTCGAATGCCTTCCGGGAACAAATTCCGTTCGTCAGCGTCACCGAGTTGTTTGCCAGCCTTGGAAAAAGGCGGACAGGGTAGCCCGGCAGCAAGTAAGTCAACGCCCTTGTAGGGTCGTCCATCGAATTCCCTCAAATCCTGTTCGAGGACATTCCAGTCTTTCCTATTGTTTCTGAGGGTGTTACAGCAATGCGGATCGATCTCAACCAACGCCGCATGAATAAATCCAGCCTGTTCAAGACCAAGGGCTTGCCCTCCGGCTCCAGCGCAAAGTTCGACTGCGGTTAACTGCTTCATGTGGATATGGTGGCACAGTCAAAATCGAGGTCAATCATCGATGGCCACATAATTTTTTTGGCCAACGTCAGCATGAACCGGGGACCACGAAGTGGCGTAGTTGGTGTTGGGATAGTGTTTAGTGAATCTCAGCTTGGATCTCAGGTTTCGTCTGCAGGAGAGCCACCGAAACAGGAACTCTGTCTGAATATGGGAGATCAAATCTACCAATCTTCACAATCTCCTGATGATCAGACCCGCGATCAACGTTTCGAACTACGAACACATTACCTTCTTCAAGGTTAAAATCGTTTCCTTGAACTGATACGATCAATCCATCATCTGATACTGCGAGCGTTAGTGTAACATCATCTGATTTGAGTTCAAATAAAGTCTTTTCAGCTCTTTTAATGTTACCCTGAAATTCTGATTTCCACGGCCTATTATGCCACCCGTCTTCTCCGGAAAAATATACAACTACTACTGTTTCCGGATTTCCATCATCATTCTGCTTTAGGAGCCACATTGAAACAGTAGACGAAGAAAGCGGATAAGCACCGATTCCGAAGCCTGGCTTTTGCTGTTCCGAGAAACTTATTGCCGGAAATATCAATAGATAGATTAGAAGATAGATTGCTTTGGTTTTCATGATGTTTTATCCCAAGGTCAAAGATGAGGTGCGGCATTCAGCCGTTACCTCAATCCAACTTGTTAATGCTTGCCTGGCTGAATGCCGCTGCTGCCTTTGCGAGTCTTTTATCCAATGTCCAAAGAGGAATGCCCTCAATAAGGGATGAACAAAAAATATGCGATCGAAAGATACCCGAGTCCTCTGCTCCACATTCGGTTTTCCTCGATAAAATTAAGGACCTCATGGTGAGTTGCTTCTTTCGCCACTGGAAGGTTCCGGATTAGTTCGAGAGTGTAATCTCTATCTGCGATATTTCCGAGTGATAGCTCACCGAGAACTAAAGGGTGGGTAACCACACGCCCTGATTCAGTAAATCTGAAAACAAAGCATTTCCTTGTCGGAAGTGGTCAATCCAGACCGAAGTGTCTACCAGTATCATCTCCGGGGGATATCTTTCAGTTTCGGTGATGATCCGCCAAGCTTTGCTAGCCTACGAGCACTCTCAGCGGCGATGAGTGCCTTTAGTCCCTCAGTCAGGAGCGAAGTTTTCTCCTTGATTCCAGTGAGCTTGGAAGCTTTTTCTAGGATCGCATCGTCAATATTTAAGGTCGTTCTCATGCATACATGTCTGTCATTTTTGACAGATGCGTCAAACGGCAAAAACTTCACTAACGTGAAGAGCAGCGACGCCGTTAGGCGTTACCTGTCTTGTTTGGTTGCGCCAATGCTGTTTTCTTACTCAGCGGTTGCGGTGGGTTGTTTCTGTTCTGGTGAGCTACGGTACATCCACACTGAAAATGGGCTTAAGACCACTGAAAGGCCCTATACGTCAGGGTAGCAGCAACTTCATTTCGGCTTAAAAGCCTTTCTTTTCTAGCTCCTTTGAGAAATTATCGAGAAAGTCCTCGAAGGCTCGTCTGTAAGCCAGTTGCCAGTTCGCATCACTGGCTACTTGAGCCTTATTCTCTCCATAGCCTACTACTGTTATGACCTCAGATTTCTCCTCTCCATCGATCTTTACTGCGCATTTGATTCGCGCCTCAAACGTCACGTAAAACATCCCGGGAGTAAACCAACCCCAAAATTCCTCCACCTTTACACTAACCGAATAATCACTTTCACTATCCCTGATCTGATACCCCCTGGCTCTTAGACCTTCCTCAACCAGCTGCTGCACCTTCTGCTCGACCGTCACATCTCCGGGGAGTGCTACATCGCCCATGGCCTTTCCGTAGGCATTGCGTTGCCGACCAATCATGCGGGATCTTTCCATCGCCGACATCTTTGTGACATCTCCGTCAATTGAGGGGGTAGATGGATTCGGAGGTCGGTTCTGAAACACCCGTCCATCCTGGACCTCGGAAATTGCAACAGAGAGTCCGTTTAAATCACGTGGCTTCAGTGATGGAATTTCCAAATCAACTGTCCTGCGCCCCATGACGCAACCAGACAGAAATATCACGCATAGCACACTCAGTAGGAGATTAGTTATCGATTTTTTCATAGTTAAATTTTTTTTAGTTCAGAACGTCAAAGCTTGATTTCTTACGGCTGTTCGTGGCAATTTCGATTAGCATACCTGTTTTGTGACAACGCTACCCATACCGATACTGCTTGGATAGTGTTTATGGATAGGAATACGCTGCCGCCCTTGGTCAACCTGCGAGAAATTGATTAAACAATTGAGTGAACTGGGAGGTTGCTTGCACAGCGCCTTTGAGGGAAAAATAGGCACGAAGCCGAAATAGTCGATAATATATTTTGTAAAAATTCGACTGGAATTACCGAGGAGGCAGTGGGCGAGGAGGTGGATGTCAGGCTGGTGCTGAATTGCGGTGATACCAGGAATTGTAGAGGTAAAGAATCAGACCGTAGCCAGATGCAGCCGAAGGCGTAAAACTCCTTGGCTGCAAAGGGTTCCTGGTAAAGAAAAACGGCCAGTACTCAGGGTACCTGTGGGGACGGTATATTGGAGCAGCCCAACAGTTGCCAGGCTGACTTTGCGTGCGCCACTGGCGAATAGCAGCAGGGGAATGGTTGTTACAATGCCGGCGGCGATGAGCAGGAGATCGGTGGTGGCACTTGAGGTTCGGAAATGGGCTGAGCCAGACACTTGTAGGCCAAAGAAGGTAGGCGCAGGCTACCGGCAGCAGCATCAAGGTTTCCAGGGCGAGGCCGCTGACTGCGCCAGTGGTAGCGCGTTTTTTTCATTAGACTATAGCCGCTCCAGCTGAAGGCAATGAGCAGACTCACAGTCGGCACATTGCCTTGCATGATGATTTTAATGGCGACCCCGCTGGCGGCCAGACCGACAGCCAGCCACTGAATGGGGCTGAGGCGTTCGCGCAGGAAAACGAAAGCGATGGCGGTGCTTACCAAAGGGGAGAGAAAATAGCCGAGACTGGCTTCGACGATGCGATCGTGGGTGACAGCCCCAAACGTAAGTCAGCCAATTAACAGCCAACAACCAGGCGGCAGCGTTCTGGACAGCAATTGAGGACCAGGATCTGAGTGCGTTCAGGAAGTCATGTCTGCGACGACCGTAGGCAATGAATGGCAGCAACAAAAGGAATGACCACAGTACGCGGTGCATCAATAATTCCAACGCCGGAATGCCCTGTAACAACTTCCAGTAAATGGGTACCAGAGCCCACAGCGTGTAGGCTAGAAGGACGTTAAAAATGCCCATACCGGAAAAGCTTGGGGATGGCGGAAGCGCTTGGAATGGCGGTGGCTATCAGTGGCGATCGATGCTTACCTGACCGCGCAGATCTTCATCTGAAGCGATGATAGACTGGGCATCATTGAGGAAAGCATCCACGTCTTCAAATTGGGTATCCCAACTGCACATCAGGCGGCATCCCCCGGCGCCGATGAAATTATAAAAGCTCCACCCGCGCGCGACCAAACCGGCAATGACTCTTTCTGGCATGGAGACAAAGACGCTGTTGGCCTGCCGGGGAAACAGAATTTGCATCCCTTCGATGGCGCGCAGACCTGCTTCCATGCGCTCGGCGCATTTGTTGGCGTGGCGTGCATGGCGCAACCAGACCTGGTCTTTTAATATGCCAATCCAGGGCGCAGAAAGATAGCGCATTTTGGAACACAGTTGACCTGACTGCTTACAGCGGTAGGCGAAATCCTCCGCCAACTCCTTGTTAAAGAAAATAATGGCTTCGCCGACAGCCAAGCCATTTTTGGTACCGCCAAAACAGAGCACATCGACGCCAGCGCGCCAAGTGATGTCTTTAGGATTGCAACCGAGGGAAGCGACGGCGTTGGCAAAGCGGGCACCGTCCATGTGAATTTTGAGGCCCAATCCATGGGTGATGGCTCCGAGTTCGCGGATTTCGTCGCGTGTATAAACAGTGCCCACTTCCGTGGCCTGGGTGATGCTGACCGCACGTGGTTTGGGGGAAATGAATGTCCTTGCGCCGATGGACGGTGTACTCAACGGCCTCGGGCTGAATCTTGCCATTGTCGCCGCCGACGAGCAAGAGTTTGGATCCACCGCTATAAAACTCGGGGGCACCGCACTCGTCGGTCTCAACATGCGACAATTCATGACAGATAATGCTGTGATAGCTTTGGCACAATGAAGCCATGGCCAATGAGTTGGCGGCGGTTCCGTTAAAAGTAAAAAACACCTCGCAATCGGTCTCAAACAGCTCGCGGAACAAGTCGCAGGCCTCTGCTGTATAGGTATCATTGCCGTAGGCTGCCGCGTGGTCGCGGTTGGCCCGCATCATGGATTCCCAAGCCTCGGGGCAAATTCCAGCGTTGTTGTCACTGGCGAAATTTCTCGGTCTTTTGATCATGATTTCCTCAATTCCTGCTCACGCTTTTTATGAGCTTGTGCAACTTGACAATACTTTTCCGCCCATGGTTTGAGTCCGGCGATCTCTTCTTCGGTGAGCGGGCGGATTACTTTTGCCGGCATGCCCATGACCATGGAACCGGGAGGGATACGCGTGTTTTTGGTGACCAGAGCCCCTGCACCGACAATGGAATGTTTGCCGATGACCGCCCCATCAAGAATGGTTGCCTTCATGCCAATCAGGCATTCGTCTTCTATGGTACAGGCATGAATCATCGCTTGGTGACCGATGGTCACATATTTGCCCACATAAGCGCCCAAATCGTCGGCAAGATGGATCACGGTACCGTCCTGCACATTGCTGCCCTCGCCAATGTGGATTTCATGGATATCACCGCGCAAGACACACAGTGGCCACACACTGGCCCGCGGACCGATCTTAACCGCACCCATCATCACCGCACTCGGCGCAACGTAGGCACTGTCAGCAATTTCCGGTTCCTGAGTCAAGTAGGTGTCCAATCTGTCTTTTAAGGTCATCCATACTATTTTTGCCACCAATATGCTTTTGGCAACCCACATTCATGGACAACCCGATGAATTCTCCTTCCGTGGCAGCGGTATTGCCTATTGCCCCTGGTCTTGGCCAACAAAGCTGAACTCCTTTCCGCCGCAGAATTTTTCCAGATTTTTGCTATTGACCGAACGACCCTTTACCGCCTGAATCTCCCACTTTGTTTTGGCGAGATAGCTCAGTTGGTAGAGCAGAGGACTGAAAATCCTCGTGTCCCCGGTTCGATTCCGGGTCTCGCCACCACTTTCAAAAACCGCCTGAAGCATTTTTCGGCGGTTTTTTATTGGCTAAGTGTGCCCCACCAAAGCTCAACATTCAGGAAGTCGTGGCAGAGCTGGGCTCCGGGCGCTTGCGGTTATGGCGAAACTCGGTTGGGGTCAGGTTAAAATAGCGACGAAACATTTTGTTCATTTGGGAGGCTGAAGGCCAACCACAGGCGGCAGCTATGTCCGGGGTGGCATAATGGGTGTGCCGAAGCATGTCGCGGGCTTTTTCCAGTCGAATGAGGTTGATGTGTTCTTGCAAGGTGCGCCCCATGCTGGTTTTGAAACTGTTCTCGAGGGATCGACGCGACATGAATGACTCAGCGATGAGTTCATCGACCGTCAAGCCATCGCAGGCTCTGGATTGAATGATCTGAATAACGCGCCGGATACGCGGATCCTCGATTGCCAGGGAGTCGGTTGATCGGCGCTCAACCACACGCTTGGGGCTGACCTCGAAGGAACGTACATCAATGGAGAGCGGGGCCTGATTATCGAGTATGGCATTCATAAGTTCAGCCGCCTTAAAACCAATTTGCCGGGTATCGATATCGATGCTGGAAAGCGCTGGGTGAATGAGCAGACAGGTCAATTCATCATTATCGACGCCTAACACAACCAGATCCTCCGGCACCGGCCTTCCAATGCTGCGAATAACGCGTAAAACGGCAACGCCAACCTCATCATTGGCGGTCAGTATAGCCGTGCGCGGCGGCAAAGCAGCCAGCCAACGAGTCAGCGGTTGGTCGCGCTCCGGGGCGAAATCATTGAACGTGAGCACAGACAGACCGTGCGCAACAGCTGCAGAGCTGAAACCGGACAGTCGGGTATCTGAAAACACCCTGCCGGCAGATCCGATAAAGGCGAGTTTGCGAAAGCCACGGTTCCACAGGAAATCGAAGCCGAGTTTCCCAACCGCCACATTGTCGGTGGTTATCCTGCCCCAACACGGACGTGGAAGATCGCGCTGACCACTGGCGACCAATACCAGCGCGTCCACTTTGCTCCGGCACAGCTCGGTCAGTGCTTCACTGCGAATTTCACCAATGATACCGTCCACCGCCTCCTGATCGACCAAACGAATTATATTTTTCGCACTCGGAATCGAGCCATCGACCAGTTCCCAGGTCGGATTGTGCTGCAAATAATTGATAATGCCGTTTTAAAATGGATCTGCCATAGCCACGTTCCTTGCCTATTAACAAGCCGATACGCGCCTGGGGAGAACCGGTTTGATCGTTGCCATGCCAGAACCATCGCAGCGCTGGCGCACAGGTGCAAAGTCAATTTGCGCAAAAGGAAAAATTTTTGCGCCAGAATTACCGCATCTGAAAAAACTACCTGATATAATGAGCGCTGTTTTCACCTCAAAATAACAACCCTATCGACTACGTCATGAAATCATCAAAAACAAAATTTGTAACTGCCTTGGCCCTTGGAGTGGCTTTAGCAGGGCTGACACAAGCTAGCGCCACCGTGTTGCTGTTTGACTTTGGCACATCTGCCGCTGCGCCGTCCGTTGGCGGAACCTGGAACAGTATTGCCAGTGATCAGGCCTCCGGAACAGCGACCGGATTTACGTATGCAACTGGCGGAGCCGCCACAGGCATTTCCCTTGCCTATGACAACTTCCAAGCCACCACAACCAATCAAGGCAACTGGGCGCACGGCAACAAGGATTGGGTGGATGCCAACGCGACTGCCGACTATTTTTGGCGCGGTGCCGGCACGGCCACTATGACCTTAACCGGTCTGAACCCCTCCTGGACTTATGATATCGAATTGGTATCGGCGCGTGGTGCCACTGGCAACCGGGTGGCGACGATCACAGTGGGTGGACTGACAACAAGCGAGGATGTCAGCAGTTCCGGATTCAATTCCCTGAATGACGGTTGGAACAATGGTAGTATCTTGCGCTGGAGTGGGGTGAGCCCGGACGTAAATGGTGCGATTGGCATTTCATTCACTGCAGCCGGTAGCAACTCACTGTTCATCAATGCCATGCAGGTAACAGCTATTCCAGAGCCAAGTACCTATGCAGCCCTCTTTGGTCTGCTCAGCCTTGGCTGTGTGCTGGTTATACGACGCCGGAAACTGCGCTCGTAACAACGAGCCCGGTCTCTGATTATCCCTCATTCAATTCCCCCCAACCCCAAATGAGGCAGACTATCCCCACAAGGATAGTCTGTTTTTTATATGTTACCCCGACTCAAATCTGCAAACTATCCCCTCCTCTTTTTGTTCATGACCGCTACCCATGCCCATGCACTCTCCGTGAGTGCAGATTTTGACAGTGGCCGCGTACGCGTGGATTCGCTGGATCCTGTGAATAGAATTGTCCGAACGGGCATTCCGGCGGACAATCACTCCCAGGACGCGCGCATGCGCTATTGGCACTATCGCCTGGATGGTCTGACACCCGGTCAACCGGTCACTATCCAACACAATCCCTCGCAAAACATGCATTACGTGTACAGCTATGATGGCGAGGAGTGGCATCGGTTTCCGACTGCCGGGATCAGTAACCTTACGTTTGCCTTTACGCAGACAAGCGTGTACATCGCACCTAATATTGCTTATCCCTACTCCCGAAGTCTGGCATTGGCGACTGAACTAGCGAATTCCGCCTATGCCGAAGTCTCAGAATTGGCCATGAGCGAAGAGGGGCGACCTATCAAGATGTTTCGCCTGAGCGATCACTCGGTGCCCGATCATGATAAACGCGTGGTATGGTTTATAGGCCGACAACACGCATTTGAAAGTCCATCAAGCTTCCTACCTGAGGGATTTGCCCGCTGGATGGTGTCGGATGATCCGGCAGCGGAGCAATTCAGGCGCAAGGTCATTGCTTACGTGGTACCCATCATGGACGTGGATAACGTCTTCAACGGCATGACGGGAAAAGATCAACCTGATGACTTCAACCGCGTCTGGCACCGAGATCCAGCACCATGGAATGCGATCCAGGCAGCGCGTGCCGCTATGCATGCGTCGGCGCTGAACAACCGCTTTCTGGCAGTGATCGATTCGCATAACCCCTATTACACGCAATCACCGCACTGGCATGTATCTGCCCGCAATGCAGCCTGGCAAAATTTTGCCACCCGGTTTCAGCAAGGCATCCAGGCGGCTGGCGGTACAAACTGGCATAACAATACGGTGCAGACCATGGATCAAAATATGAATCCAAACGACACTGCGGTACTGCGGCGCTACGCGGCAAGACACTTTGGTGCAGCAGAGGACTTCATTTCAGCGACCATGGAAAGTGCCCACCACCGCGACAGCAATGGCAAGTTTATGGAAAAGCAGGGCTATCTGGAGTGGGGAGAAGCCATAGGCAGAGCCTTAAACCAACTGTTGCCCGACTCGGGAGAACCACCCCCACCCCCTCCCCCACCTCCACATTCACCAAAGACACTGGAGGTACTGCTTGACTTTGGTGCCCATGGTCCAGCTCCCGACCACGGCGGCACCTGGAACTCAATTGCAGCCCAGGCAGCATCCGGAACCGTGTCAAACATATGGCAGGTGAATGGTGCCGTTGCCGAGGGTATCTCATTGGTTTACAACGGCTTCTCGTCCACAACCACCAACCAGGGCAATTGGCCCCATGGTACCATAGCCTGGGTGGATAGCAGGGCGACAGCCGATTATTTCTGGAGCGGATCAGCTGCCACACTGACTCTAAAAGGCTTACCTTCAGGCCAAACCTATCAACTGGAACTGGTCTCAGCCCGCAATGGGGGAACGAATAGAGCTGGCGATATTCGCATCCAGAATGAGTACACCCAGTTCGATGTCAGTAGCTTTGGATACGACGCGAATATCCACGGCTGGCAACAAGGATACATCCTGCGTTGGCAGGCCATCGCTCCTGATTCCAATGGTGACATTGTCATTCAATTGGTCCCCAGAGACAATCAAACCATTTTCCTGAACGCTATGCGCATTGTGGCATACACTCCGGTGAACAACGGCAGCTACGCGGATTGGCGACTGTCTCATTTTGGTACAAACAGCGCAGACCAGAGCGTTGGCGATCCGTATGACATACCGCTGCATGATGGCGTCACCAACCTGATGAAATATGCGCTGGACCTGAACCCCCATGAACAGCTCCCGACTGGATGACAAGCCAACTGCAAACCATTGATGGCCGATTGGCAATTGCCTTGCAAATTCCCGTGTTCAGACAGGATTTGGTGTACAAAGTTCAGTTTGCCAGTGCCCTGGACGGAACCTGGGTAACAGTAGCCAGCGCGAGCAACGGTGCGCCATTCGCAGATGTCACCCCCACCGGCACGCTATTCACTATCATCGATACTGTTCCCCTCAAAGACTCAGGTGTGCGCTTTGCCCGCCTGGCAGTCGGGTTTGAATAGCCATTCACCATAAGATTAAAAACAGTCAGGATGCTAGCTTCACCGTCTTAGACACCCTCAGCCCCATGATTTAACTCAGGTCGGACTATGCTAATCATTCGCTGTGTCTCGAGCTTACATCTGGATTTAAGAAAGGTTTGCAACGTTTGGCAGCACGATGAAGGGTCACTCAAAACATCCACAAAGTTGATTTCCAAAACCTCTTTGTGCGGCAAGCGGTCCAGATACTGCCAACACTGATTTAAATGCTTGGATAGCAGGTCTGCACTTTCGCTGAGAATTCCCTCGCTTGGCGTGCAACCGTACCGCATTCGGTGCTGACTTAATGCGATATCGCGCACAGGACGTCTCATGAAAATAATGTGGTAACGGTGATGTCGGGGAAGATGACTCAACAAGGGCGTAACCACTTTCACAGCCATCCCGTCAGCTGCTTCCAAAACGGCCGCATTGCGGTGCAAGCTTCGTATCTCCTCCCATTCCCAATAACCTTGTGGATTACTGTCATCAGCCTGTCTTTTATGGTCCGTCAAAACTGGATAGCCACCTGCATCCAGCAATTGCATCATTAAACTGGTGCCACTGCGGGGAAGACCCGTTATTAATAGGATATCGCATTTTCTGAACCGGCGAGTGGGACTGGGATATTAGGCACAGAATTCTCATGCCATTTTTGCCATCTCACGCGCGCACGCTTGTGGACAGCTCGCTTCAATTCAGCCTGTCCTCTTCCATGTGCTTAAAGGCTCTGCGAACCTGCCTGAGAAAGTTTCTGGACTCTGCCAATTCATCTGACCATCCACGCATTCTACAAAGTGCGCCCAATCGTCGAATTGCTTCCGGAAATTGAGGGGCTATTCTGAGTGTTTCCAGCAGTGATGCTTCCGATTCCTTTGCATCACCTAGTTTCCATAAAAATGCGCGACCGAAGCAGAAGGGCGATTGGAAAATCTGCTTTGAGAGCCAGCGCCTTTTCAACACATCCAAGAGCTTCTTTGTACTTGTGGAGCTTCCAGTATCCATAGGCTAAACCATAGTGGGCCAAAGAGTTCTCGGGGTCGATTTCCAGCAAACGATAACATAGGGAAAGTGCGTCAGCATACTGTCCAAGGCGAAACAATACAGTCGCCTTTTGCGAAAGGAATCCACCATCACCAGATAATCCTAATCCCGAAGCCACCTCTAAGTGTTCCAATGCTGAGCGATAATCATTGCGCAAAACTGCTGACTGCGCGAGGATTAGCGCAGCTCTGCCTCTGTTTGAGGCCGTCTCGATAATGCCATTGAGAACTTCTGCTGCCTCCTCATGAAGCCCCAGCTTGGCTTGGCACAAAGCAAGAGTTTGTGCAAAGTCTGTTCTTTCCGGCACTTCAAAATATAGATCCTCTAAAATCGGTAGTGCCTTGAGAAATTGACCTGCATCAAGATACGATCTAGTCAGAGTCCAGTTATTCTCCCTTTCAGTCGAAGCGGCATTGAGATCAGCAGTCTCCCCAGGTTTCTCAAGATATCCAAGGGCCACAAACTGCTCCATCAAGCGGTGCTTATCAGAGGGCGACAATTCTGCCTTGTTCAAGCGTGGAGCAGTTAGTGCCCCTTCATGGGTCGAAATTCTGGGTAGTGACTCCGTAATAGCACGAAAAACGGGTTCTAAAACCGGCCGGGCATGTCTTTCCCTGCTGGAATTCCGAAGAGTTGGAGTATGGTAGGAACAACATCCAGAAGTCCCGCCCCCTGGACAGCGTGCCCACTCTTAAACCGGTCTCCGTATCCAGCAATAATCCCTTGTTTCCTGTGCCAGACGGTGATCCCAGCAGTCACCCGGGGAGTAACCTTTGGACGCAGGTGGTCGCAATGAAAACCATGATCACTCACCAGCATCACATGAGTGTCTTCGGGAGCAAGCGCTATGAGTTGGGCTAATAAACGATCGTGCAACCGACAGGTTGCCCGCATAACCTCAGAGTATAAAGAGAACTCCCGCTCAGGGATACCAGCCATCCGCGGTGGATGAAAATGCATAAAGTGATGGGCTATTTCATCCATTGCACGAAAGTACACACCCACGAAATCACCGGGTCGATTACGCAGTGTCCAACAAGCCGCAGCCTGAATGCTGAATGCCTCAGCTAAATGCACCCGCAGATGATTGATTAAATGATCCTGTTCGGTATCAATTTCCCTATACTTAGGACAAAATAGAGAAATTACATCGCCATCAATTTGCTCTGGACTAACGCGGAGTGAGTTGAGGACCTCGACATCAGATTCAGGTGAAATAGTTCCCGGTGGCGCGGGCGGCCATTCTTTTCCAGGTCCGGCAGTAGGCACAGGAAAAGCATTTGAAACCACTGAACCACGGGGAATCTCTTCTCCTTGAGTCGCAAACCAGCCGATCACGTTGCAAGAATATCCATGTGCTGCCAGGATATTCCAAACAGCCGCACATTTTCGTGTGGCAGCACTGACAGGCCTGACTTCTCTAGTGAGGGAATCCACTTCGGTAAAACCCAAGACACCGTGCTCAGCAGCCCGTTTCCCAGTAGCGATACTGGTCCACAGCATAGGCGAAAGCATAGGCTCCAAGGTACGCAAGTTCCCGGAAAATCCAGTTTCGACCAGTCTCTTCAATACAGGCATATCACCAGCCTGCATCAGAGGACGCAACAAACGCCAATCCGCAGCGTCCCAACCAATGAGCAATAAACGTGGCATACCAGGAATTGAGTCAATCGATGGTTAATAGTTCTCCTGCATACGCCTCACTCTGAAATGTAAGTGCCTTTTGAAAACTCCAGATAGGCGGCAGAATCCTGCCGTTGAATCCACGGCAAATTCTGGCTGTGGCAGGGTTAGCTTGTGGATCGGCCCGGAAGTAAAATTCAACCTTGTGTTTCATTGCCGGATAAAGTTCGGAGACACGTTTGCAGACATGATAGGTAAGTAGAGAGGCGATCACTTCCTTTTGTGAACAACCGGGGTCCACGGCCATTGCAGGTATATCTACCCTATTCGAACCATTTCGTCGTGCCAAAATCAAACCAACGAGTTTATCTTGCCTCACAGCAACTTGCGAAATTTCTCCAAATGAGTTGGAACGCATGGCTTGTTGAAACATCAACAGAGAAAAATAAAGGTGCGATTCCTGGGAATTGCCATACAGACTGCGCGTCGGCAGCGACAAAAGGGCGGACAAAAAATGAATTATGACTCTTTATGCGGGATCTTTGCTTCCACTTTTCAGCAATTCGACTGGTACGTTCCATGCCAATAGTGAATGGCACCACAAACTGTTCGTTACACCGCGAGGGAACAAAACCAGCAGCGATTAGATCTTTTGCTTGAGGACTATTTTCGGCAAACATCTGCGCGGAAATCAGCTCTTTTACACCAGATGCCTGGGCATGAGTACAAATATGCTCAAGTAATTGACTGGCTGTTACTGTTTCATAGTACGCCGGAAGGATGTCCCACCACACCTTGGCAAACTCACTATCAGTCCTGCGCCAAGCAGCAACCCCGACAATTCTTGGCACAGGGGTTAAATTCCAAGCCAGATATACAGTTACTGTCTTGTCACGAGCGAGATTTGCGAGCCATGGGAACTGCAGTTGCGCCCGCTCCAGCTCAAACGGCCCCCGTAATGGCACGAAGTTAACGGCAGGCTCCATCCTCACGGAAAAGCGGTGCCTTATGCCTCAGCAGACTTAATTGTTTCTTTGCGCCGTCTATTTGCCGCCATGGCAACAGCGCCTGCCAATCCTCCGATCAATAATGGCAGGGCCGCAGGTTCAGGTATGGTTGCACCAGCGGTGATATGATCATTTTCAATGCTGTTGATGGCAAAACTACGCAAAGTCATACTGCTGCCAGAAACAAATTTCACATGCGCCCAACCATAATTAAAATT
>JAJOKB010000077.1 GCA_021208135.1 Verrucomicrobiota bacterium
CCAGGTCTTTCGAATTTGCGCGCTTGTCTGCCCGTCCTACCGCTGACGAACCCTCTAACGGTTTAGGGCTCAACATCAGTCGTCAGTTGGTTCACTTGATGCAGGGTAACATCGGATGCGATTCAACGCACGGAGCAGGGGCGGTCTTTTGGGTGGAATTCAATATTTTGCCTGACCAGATGCCGGAATAGATGGCACATGAGCAGACTCACGTTCCCTCTGACTGCCAATCCTCGCGTCGCCTATTGGATTGCTTGCCCTCAGCCAGGGAATGAAATGGCGAGCCTTTGAATATTATACTTGCACGGAGGAATGTCAGGGCCTTTATTGAGACTGTTTATCTCAAAAACGGAATTTCATGGGCAAAAGCTTATTTCAGAAAGTATGGGAAGCGCACGCAGTGGCGCAACTTCCCAATGGTCAGACGCAACTGTTGATTGGCACGCATCTCATTCAGAGGTGACGAGCCCGCAGGCTTTCGGGATGTTGCGCGAGATGGGGCTGCCGGTCAGGCATCCTGAGCGCACCTTCGCGACGGTTGACCATATCGTTCCCACCAATGAGTTGGTCGAACCTTACAGCGATCCGCTCGCCCAGGCGATGATTGTGGAGCTGCGCAAAAATTGTGCCGAATATGGAGTGACATTCTTCGACACCACAACAGGTAAGCAGGGGATTGTTCACATCGTTGGCCCAGAGCAGGGTATTACCCAACCAGGCACAACGATTGCCTGTGGTGATTCACACACCTCCACGCACGGTGCTTTTGGTGCTATAGCCTTCGGTATTGGTACCAGTCAGGTGCGCGATGTTCTTGCCACTCAAACCATGGCAATCGGCAAACTCAAGGTGCGTCGCATCAATGTCGATGGGCAGCTCGCTCCCGGTGTGTACGCCAAAGATGTGATCCTGCACATCATCCGCGTCCTTGGCGTCAATGGCGGTACAGGTTTCGCTTACGAGTATGGCGGTGAAGTCTTCGATAGGTTTACCATGGAAGAACGGATGACCGTGTGCAATATGTCCATTGAGGGTGGCGCGCGCGTCGGTTACGTCAATCCCGATGACACCACTTTTGAATACCTGAAAGGTCGTCCCTACGCTCCAAAAGGCACCGAATGGGAGTCAGCGGTTCAGCGGTGGCGTTCTTTCGCCAGTGATGCTGATTGCGTCTATGATGACGTTGTCAATATCAGGGCCGAGGATATAGGGCCGACTGTGACCTGGGGCATCAATCCGGGGCAAGCGGTGTTTATCGATGAAAATATCCCCGACCCAGCTACCTCTCCGGAATCCCTGAGGGCAGGCATTGAGGAAGCCTTGGAACACATGAAGTTTGCTCCTGGACAGGCTATCCGTGGTGTGCCTGTGGATGTGGCTTTTCTCGGCTCATGCACCAACGGTCGTTTATCGGATCTAAAGGAAGTCGCACGCTTCCTCGATGGCCGCAAGGTTCATCCCAGGGTCAAAGCCATTGTGGTGCCGGGATCACAAGCTGTAGCCGCCATTGCCATGGAATTAGGTCTGGATAAGATCTTTACCGAAGCCGGTTTCGAATGGCGCGGCGCCGGTTGCTCCATGTGTCTAGCCATGAATCCCGACAAACTCATCGGCGATCAATTATGCGCCAGTTCCAGCAACCGCAACTTCAAGGGCCGTCAAGGAAGTCCTACCGGGCGCACGATTCTCATGAGTCCTCTGATGGTTGCCGCTGCCGCAATTACCGGCGAAATTTCCGATGCACGGGAAGTTTTTGATATTTTGCAAGGCAGTGCAGTCTAAACTCTCAACATTTTGATACAATTATGGCATTGGCTTCCATTTCATCAGTTACCGGTCGTGGCGTTCATGTTGCCGGTGACGACATCGATACAGACCGCATCATTCCTGCACGCTTTATGAAGTGCGTTACCTTTGATGGTTTGGGTGAGTACTTCTTTTACGATGTGCGCAAGGATGCGGACGGTAACGACCGCAAGCACAACTTGAATGATCCTCGATTCAAAGGGGCCTCGGTGCTGCTCTCAGGTAACAATTTCGGCTGTGGCAGCTCACGCGAACACGCGCCTCAAGCTTTGCAGAAGGCTGGGTTTCGCGCTGTTATCGCCGAGGGTTCGCCGAAATCTTTTTTGGCAATTCCATCCAGTTGGGCATACCTTGTGTCACGGCCTCCAAGGCTGACATCCGCAGCCTTGTCGATGCTATTGAGGCAGATCCAACACTGGAAATCACTGTGGACGTGGAGCGCAGCGAAGTGCGCTTCGGCAATCAATCCATCTCGTGTGGCATTCGCCCAGGCTCACGCCAAGCTTTACTCGCTGGTGAATGGGATCCACTCGCTCAATTGCTGGCCAACAATGATGCTGTCGATAGCCGACTGACTGCACTCGGGTACGCGACACAGGCCTGATCACATGTGGGAACTTTTTTAACAACGCCGGCATCTTCGCCTGGCCCCTGTTGTTGTGCTCCGTGCTCGCCGTGTTTATCGTTGTCGAACGACTCATCGCGCTTCGCAAGTCCAAGGTCATTCCCGCTGCTATTGAAGAACCCTTCATGCGCGGCAATTTGCCCGAAGATGCGACTCTGATTCTGTGGCTGGCCGGATTATCTGGTTTTATCGCCACAGCGAGTGGGACACTGAACAATTGAAAGCTTTCGCCAGGCTGCAATCCAATCGTATGGAACGTGGCTTGTTTATCCTCGATACCATCGTCAGCGCAGCCCCGTTGCTCGGGCTGCTCGGTACGGTTACAGGCTTGGTTAAAGTCTTTGCCCAAATCAATCCCATGACCGGTTTGCCCGATGGTGTCGGTTTTGTCAGCGGGGTTGCTATGGCACTTTCCACCACCATGATTGGCTTGGCCATTGCGATCCCCGCTCTGGCGTTTTCAAACTATTTAAATCGGCGCATCGACAATTACAACGCCCAGATTTCGGTAGGTGTAGAGCGTATGGTAGCCCTCAAAGTTAAAAGTAACCGCAAATGAGCGTCCTGCCACAGCGCGTCCGGCGCAAACCAGAGGTCAATATTATTCCTTTGGTGGATGTGCTGGTGGTGCTGATCTTCTTTTTTCTGATCAGCATGCAGTTTCGTAACCTTACAGTGCTTGAGCTCACTTTGCCCAGAGTGGAAACAGCCGGCCAAACCCGCTCAGAGGAGCAATTGGAGATCGTCATCACCGCTGAGGCACTTTCTTTGTGGGGAACCGGATTTTGGATGAGCAGCAGTTGATTGCTGAAGTTCAGTCCGTCGCTGCGTCCCGTCGCGATACCCCCGTGTTGTTGATCGCGGATGAAGAAAGTGCGCTGCGGTTTATTACCAGGGTGATGGATATTTGCCGTAAGGAAGGTTTGGACAGGATCCGGTTGCAATCCCGCTAAGAAAGCGCACAAACAGTTACATGCAAACTGATTTTTCGCGTTTGCCGGATCGGCGCGGCACCGGCAGCCTCAAGTGGGAAAAGTACCGCGATAAAGATATCTTGCCCATGTGGGTGGCAGACATGGACTTCACCTCTCCGCCACCCGTGATCGAAGCCCTAAAAGAGGTTTCCAGTCGGGGATTGTTTGGCTACACGGTTCCTACTTCTTTGGATACCGAGGCTGTTGTGGCCTACATGTCACGACGCTATCAGTGGCAGATCCAGCCTGAATGGATTGTTTGGATGCCCGGTCTGGTTCCCGCGCTCAACACTGCTGCCCGCGCCTACGGTGCCGATGATGAAGCGGTGCTAACCTTCACTCCTGTGTATCCGCCTTTCCTGACCGCACCCGGATTTCAAGGCAAGCGTGTACAAAAAGTTCCACTGGTCATAGACGGGAATCGCTGGACCATCGATCTCGAAGCTGCCGCCGCTGCTGTCACCAAGTCGACCCGGATGCTTTACCTTTGCAATCCACACAATCCGGTGGGCCGCGTTTTTGATCGTCAGGAACTTTCAGCCCTATACGGGTTTTGCCTGCAGAACAATTTATTGATCATAAGCGATGAAATTCATTGTGACCTGATATTGGACGAAAATTGTCAACATCAGGTCACGGCTGCATGGTCACCGGAAATCGCTGCCCGTACCATCACCCTTATGGCGCCCAGTAAAACGTACAATATTCCCGGGCTATCTTGCAGTTTTGTCATAATCAGCGATGCTCAACTCAGGCAACAATTCCAACGCGCCAGCAGAGGCATGATTACCGAAATCAACATTTTTGGTTATGCAGGGTGCCGCGCCGCATTGAATGAAGGTGAAGAATGGCGGCAGGCCCTGTTGCAAACCTTGCGCGAGAATTACCGCTTGGTTTACGATACCTTTTGCCGCGAAATGCCTGATCTGGGTATGTTGCCTATGGAGGCAACGTATTTGGCCTGGTTGAATGCCAATCCGCTGGGATTAAGCAATCCGGTTGCTCATTTTGAAGAGTTTGGCATCGGTTTGAGCGATGGTACTCCGTTTGGATTTCCAGGTTGGCTGCGTCTCAACTTTGGTTGTCCTTCCCATCAGTTGAGGCTAGGCTTGGAGCGTTTGCTGGCCGGCTACCGGGCCGCAAAATCGATATAGTTATCGTGAGAATTCTGCATCGCTACCTGCTGACTTCGACCGCAATGGCTGCCTTTGGCGGCGTTGCTTTGTTCGTGTTTGTACTGATAACCGGCAATGCAATGCGCGACATCATCGGGCTCCTGGCAGATGGACAGATCAGTTTTGAGCTGTTTTTGCAGTTGCTGCTCATGTTGGTGCCCTATGCCGTTTCTTTCGCCATGCCTTTGGGCATGCTGGTCGGTATTTTGTTGATCATGGGGAGATTATCCTCAAGTCAGGAATTGACGGCCATGCGCGCCAGCGGACTGTCCTTGATGCAAATTTCCAGCCCGGTGTTTTTTGTCGCTTTGTGTGGTGCCCTTTTGTGTGCCTGGATCAATGCCTTCTATGCTCCCACCGCTCGTGCACAGTATAAGTCGATTGTGAGTGACATCGTGCGTAACGATCCACTCAGCTTTATTGTCCCGCTCACTTTTATTCACGATTTTCCCGGTTACGTCATTTACGTCGGTGGCCGCGAGGGCACACAGTTGAGTAATCTTTGGTTATGGGAGTTAGACGATCGCAATCGCGCTGTACGCCTTCTGCGCGCCCGTTCAGGCGATTTTTCATACGATGCCACTGGTGATGCTTTGGTGCTGACTTTGATTTCAGGGTTCACCGAATTGCGCGACCAACGGGATCCTGACAATTTGCGGGCCATGCAGCCAACCCTCAGCTTCAGCAATGCAACTGTGCGCTTGCCTTTGGAGAACGTTTTGGCAGCCGGGCGCCGAAGCAGAGATTTGAATGCACTCAATTTTACTGAATTACTCGACCGCCGGACAGAATTACTGACAGCACAGGCCACCGCTGATCCGGATTTGAGCGAGCAGCTCTACGCCCAGCAAATCCGAGCGCAATATTTTATGAGTCGCAGCATCGCCATGGCGGCCAGTATTTTTGCACTGACCATGATTGGCATTCCTTTGGGTATTCATGCTAATCGTTCCGAAACATACGCCAATGCGGGGCTCGCACTGCTGTTGGCTTTAGGCTATTACACTCTGATGGTATTTATTGACTGGACCCAACGCTCGCCTCAGTTGCGACCCGACTTGTTAATTTGGCTGCCTAACTGGTTTTGCCTGGTTACGGGTGCTATTCTCATGTGGAGGCAACGATGATTTCATTGCGAAAAGTCACCTTCGCCTTGGGTGGACCTCCGTTACTTGAAGAAGCAAGTTTGGAAATTGCTCCAGGTGAGAGGATCAGCTTGATCGGTCGCAATGGCGCTGGCAAATCCACTTTGCTGCGCTTGTTAAGTGGTGAACTGTTGCCCGATAGTGGCGAAGTTTATCGGTCCCCGGATTGTCGACTGGCTGTTTTGCCTCAGGATGTGCCCTCCGACCGACCCGGTACTGTCGAAGCCCTTGTCCACGATGCCTTAATGCAAGCAGCTCCACACACTGCTGATTGGCAGGCCGACATTCAGGTCACTCGGTTGCTGGAACAGATGCAATTGCCCGCAGGAGATTGCTTCAATGATCTCTCCGCCGGTAAAAAAAGGCGCGCCTTGCTGGCAGCTTGTTGCATTTCCGATCCCGATATCCTTTTGCTGGATGAACCAACGAATCATCTCGATATCGAGGCCATAGCCGCTTTGGAAACGTTCTTGTCCGGGTTTCGCGGCGCTTTGTTGTTTATTACCCACGATCGCGCCTTCTTGCGCAAGTTATCCACTCGCATCGTCGATTTGGATCGGGGTAAATTGATCAGCTGGGATTGCGATTACGATACCTACTTGAACCGTAAAGATGAGTGGCTTGAGGCCGAATCGCGCCAGCAGGCAGTGTTTGATAAAAAACTGTCCGAGGAAGAAGCATGGCTGCGACAGGGGATCAAAGCCCGTCGAACGCGCAACGAGGGACGCAAGAGAGCACTCCTCGCCATGCGCGAACAATACCGCCAACGGCGACAACGCACCGGTTCCGTTCGCCTTCAATTGGAACAGGCTGAACAATCCGGCGCCAAGGTTCTGTCTGCTGATAACCTTCGCTTCGCCTACGATCATCACCTCTTGGTCAAAGATTTCAATTGGGTGCTCGAACGCGGCGACAAAATTGGACTCGTCGGCCCCAACGGCGTCGGCAAAACCACTTTTCTCCGACTGCTCCTCGGCCAATTACAGCCCAACTCAGGATCTATTACTCAAGGCACAGCCTTAAGAATAGCTTATTTCGATCAGATGCGCGAAGCTCTTGACGATAACGCCACTGTGCGCGATGCAGTCGCCGATGGTAATGAAGTGGTGGAGATCAACGGTGCACGAAAACATGTTGTTGGCTATCTTCAGGACTTTTTGTTTACCCCGGATCGCATTCGTGGTCCCGTACGCAACCTTTCCGGGGGCGAACGCAACCGCCTGCTTCTGGCCAGATTATTCACCCGGCCTTTCAACGTTTTGGTGATGGATGAACCCACCAATGATTTAGACCTGGAGACAGTCGATTTGCTCGAGGAGTTGTTGGCAGACTTTCAGGGCACTTTATTGCTTGTAAGCCATGACCGCGCTTTTCTCAATAACGTCACCACCGCGCTCCTGGTCTTTGAAGGGCAGGGGATGATCACTCCTGTCAGCGGTGGCTACGATGATTATCTACTCTATCTGCAACGCAAACAGGACACCTTGGTTCAGCAGCAGGAGCAAGCAGTTGAAAAAACTCCGGTCCGGCAGGCGAAAGCGCGTAAAATGCTCAACCGCGAAGTCCGCGAGTTGGAAGCTTTACCTCTGGAAATTGAACAGCTCGAACAGGAACAGGCAGCGATCACCACGAAATTGGCAGATCCCGAATTCTTGCGTTCCAATGCTGCGGAAATTGCTGCGCTGCAAGATCGTCTCCACGCCATTGAGGATATTGTTTTGAACAAATTTACCCGATGGGAGGAGCTGGAAAATTTGCGTATCAGTTGTGCCAATTGAACATTTTATGCGGGTTGACTGTCCCCTTATTTCGAGGATATTATGCCCATGCGACTAACCAGAAAAAACTTCAAAACTTGTTTAATCGCTCTCTGCGCTCTGCCGCTGGTAGCCTGTGCCGCTGAACAACAGGTTCAGCAGCGTCCGGTGGATGAGGTTTTAGCCAGCATTCCTTTGCTGAATCAGCCTATTGAGCGTCAGGCTCATGCCCGCGTAACCAGTTATGCTGATATTATTGAGGCAGCTACTCCCGCCGTTGTCTCTGTCCACACTGCCAGAGTTGTGCAAATTGCCCGAGGATCCCGCAATCCTCACGAAGAAATGCTGCGTAGGTTTTTTGGAATTCCTGCACCCCAGCAACCCGGTGAACCTCCGGTCGTCGAGGAGCGCCGCCAGCCTTCCGGTGTGGGTTCCGGTGTCATTGTTTCAAGCGATGGCCTCATCATCACCAACAATCATGTTATTACCGGGCAGCAGGAAAGCGTGGCTGATGAAATTTTGGTGCGCTTAAACGATGGGCGCGAACTTCCTGCCCGTGTGGTCGGACGCGATCCACGCACTGATTTGGCGGTCCTTCAAGTGGATGCTCAGGACCTGCCCACTCTGCCGGTGGCCGATAGCAACCATTTGCGCGTTGGCGATATTGTCTTTGCCATCGGCAATCCGATGAGCCTGGGGCACCACTGTCACCATGGGAATCGTTTCGGCCACAGGACGATCTGGCCTCAATATCCTTGGGCGGGATGGTTTTGAGAATTTTATTCAAACGGATGCCTCCATCAATCCCGGTAATTCCGGTGGAGCACTGATTGATGCGGAGGGTAGGTTAGTAGGCATCAATACCGCCATTATTTCCAGAACTGGTGGCAACATGGGCATTGGCTTTGCAGTTCCCAGTACCATGGCCCATTCCGTTTTAGTAAGTCTGGTAACTACTGGCCGGGTTCAGCGCGGCTTTCTCGGCGTAAATATTTCCGATTTGAATGCCGATATGGCCGAGGCCTTCGGCACTACTGAAACCCAAGGTGCATTGATTCAGGAAGTCGTCGAAAATATGCCGGCGGATGTAGCTGGATTGCGCCGTGGTGATATAATTGTCAGGTTTAACAACATGCGGGTGCGCAATGCCAATGATCTCCGTCTGGCCGTTGGGCAAACGCCACCGGGCTCCGAAACTTCAGTGGAAATCATTCGCAGAGGCGAGCGCATGACGCTGACCGTCAATCTAAGTGATTCTGATGATGCAGCTGTTGCGAATAGCGCTGGTGAGTGGGTCACTGGAGTTGATATTGCCAACCTCGATGCGGATACCCGCGAGGCACACAATATCCCTGCCAATGTCAATGGTGTGATCGTTACTCAGGTCGCTTCCAACTCACCTCATGCGCGGGTGCTACGACCCGGTATGGTTATCATCGAAATCAACGACCGTCCGGCCACCGACGTACGGGAGGCTCGCCAACTTTTGCGCCGCGGAGCCAATAAATTGTACGTCTTCCAAAGGGGTTCCTTCGGCTATCTAGCTATTCGGGTGAATTGACCGAAGAACTCAAACAGCCCCAGGGTATTGCAGGCTTTCGTCCAGGGCCGCCAATGCGCTGTCGGTTACTTCACTCTCCAATGCCGAACCGGTGCGCGGTGGACATAATTCCACAAACATGACCTCATCCCTCCTCAACTTGAACGGCAATTGAACCTTTCCGGAAACAATGTTGAGTCGGTGAATAAAATGTCTGGGTTGGGATGCGGTAGCCAGTGCTTCCGCCTCAATGCGACTTAATGTAACCGGCCCACCCAGCGCTTCCCATGTCTCATAAAGACTTCCCGCTCCAGCGCTGATGAAGGCGGTTACCGCATACACGGTCGGTTCAGTGGCCAGTTCCTCCGGCACCGGCAACTCTAATGTCCCAGTCCAGTCCTCGGCTTTAGTCAGTGGCATTGCAAAATTCCAAAGTAAGGCACGGGTTGTCACTGTCTCGTCTGTTACCAAGCCTCCGGCTATATTGGGTGGTTGTCCTGCCTTCAGTGGCAGGCGCGGGCCATTCATGCGATTCAGATATTTGAAAGCGTGGAAAGAAGCCTTGGGCAGCCCATCTATGGTAAACATGCCGTAGTATTGATTGCGCGGGCCAAAAGGTTCACTGGTAACGCCCGCTTCTTGCATCGAATCATTGACTGTCCAGTAACCTAGCGCCTCAACATATGGATCTGTCCCCACTGCATAATGCAACGCTGCCGCTGCACTAAACAGTCTGCTGCAATCGTTGGTCCCGACCCACTTTGCCTTACCTCTCTGATCGCAATGTTGGGTGTTCCATTCAGTTACCAGATTTGGAATGTTAGCATAGCCCGCTGCATCCAACTCTATACGACATTTGCGGAATTCCTCCACAAATGCCTGACCAGGGGCAAATGGCGAACCTTCCCGCTTGGGCCAAACTCCATATTCGCCCATCGGATAATAATGGGTAGATAGAAAATCCACAGGCACGTTTTGCTCACGACACCAATCCAGAAATGGTAGCGCCATCGCTGTCCCCGCTGAAGCAGGACCCCCTGTTTTAAGCTCTGGATGCACGCGCTTGATTCCTCTCACCGAGGCAGCGTACAGCTGGTAATAATCTTCAAGTGTCGCCTTCCAGAAACTATCCCTCAGATTAGGTTCATTCCACACTTCGAATAACCAGGATTGAACGGCTTTCAGACCATAACGCTCTACGAAGTGAACCGCTGTCGCATGACACAATTCCTCCCATGCCTGCCAGGATCTGGGTGGGGTGATATTCATCTTGTAGTCAAAAAAGGTATCCTTTCCCGATGCCATGGCTGTGGGCATTGGATTCAGTTCCACAATGGGAATAAAGCCTGTCTCCATTAGAAAATCATATATCTGGTCAACCAGAGCCCACCGATAGCGAAAGCTGCCGTCCGCATTGGCCGCCACTACTCCAAGCTCATCGTGAAAGGAGGCATGAAACCGGATGTAACGGTAGCCAATTTCTTTCTGAACCAAACGCAGTTGCGCTTGCACAGAACTATTGAGGATTTCTGCTGCGCGGCCAACACAGATACATTCCCGCCATGCATGTTTAAGGGGCTTTGCCATGAGGTGATTTTGTCGTTAATTGAATACTTCTGCAATGTGATGTAACCCAATCAATTGCGTATTTTTTATCTAAGCACTCTTCTGTTCAAAACTCCATTCGGTCAACGAGGGTTGTTTTCAATCGTTGATTGGGAAATCAACCAAATGGGGACAGTCCTTGCAAAAGTGTAGCAATCAACGTTGTCGCCCCCCGTCTATCCTGCGATTTTTTTCGGACTGTCTGGCATTTATCAGGTTATCCTGCTTGCCAGCGCGCACTGTTAGGTACTTGTTGATGTATGTTTATCCTGATACGTTTTTATCCCTTGTTTTGTTTGATCGGTCTGTTTTTCATCGCCCCTTTCCCCAGCCTTGGGCAACAGGCAGGCTCGCTAGGTCAGAATTCGATTCCATTGCCTTCCGGCGGGGTGGGTGTCACTCTCACCCCCTTTGTGCAAATCCCCAACAGTCCGTCCACGGGCGCCGCGCCAAGATTGAATGTGTTGCGCGAAGTGCCTGACGGTTCGGGTAGGTTGTTCGTGATCGATCAATTAGGTTTCATCCATGTTATTCACCCAGATCGTTCGGTCTCCTTGTATATGAGCCTGCCAGCAGTTGTAGGCAATAGGTTTGCATATTTCACTTTTCAGTCAGGTTCGACCAGCTTCGCTTTTCATCCTGAGTTTGCCCAAAACGGAAAATTGTATGTTGTCATTTCCTCGCCAACATCCACCGGAACTCCCGATTTCTTCGCCCGCCGACCTATAGATCCCAGTCGCAATGGCAACGACCCTAGACAGCCTCCTTTTCATGAAGTTCTACTCGAGTTTCAGGCTGCTAATCCTGCTGCGAATGTATTCTCCGGTTCCTTCAGGGAAGTCTTTCGTGTGGAACAACCCTATGATGATCATAATATCGGTGAGATAGCGTTCAATCCCAACGCCTCCCCTGGTCACCCCGATTACGGTCTTTTATTCATTCCTGTTGCAGATGGTGGTAATAAGTTTCCCATCGATGTCGTCGATCCCCAGAATCATGGACAGGATCCCAGTACTATTTTCGGTACCATTCTTCGTATCGACCCACTGGGCAATAATTCCAGCAATGGCAAATACGGGATTCCTTCCGATAATCCTTTCCTGGGTGCCGGCAGCGCCGCGCTTCCAGAGGTTTATTCCTTCGGTCATCGCAATCACCACCGCATTACCTGGGATACTAAAGGAGATCAGGCCATGTACGCGTTTGAAATGGGTCAGGCTAATATCGAGGAAATCAACCGTATCGTTCCAGGAGGCAATTACGGCTGGGGTATTCGTGAAGGCACTTTTGTCATCGATCGCTTTAATGAAAATAACCTAAGTCAGATTCCGGTCGATGAAGTCATTGGCACTTTTCAGTATCCAGTATTTCAATACGGCCACAGCGGCAGTTCAGGTGCTATCGCCGGTGGTGTAATCTACAGAGGCAGTGCTATTCCTTCGCTATATGGACAGGTAATTACGGCTGATTTTACCGGCAATCGCGGCGCTTTTCGCGGTTACATCGGAGATATACAGCACTTGCCTTACGGTGCAACCGCTCCTCTGTTTCAACTCGACATTTTTAACGATTCCGGCGCGCTCAGCGACCTCTCCATGGTAGTCGTGGGCCCCTCAGGAAGCAGACGCACTGATCTGAGAATTGGGACTGATTTGACCGGAGAGGTTTACTTTCTCAATAAACGGAACGGCTGGATTCACAAGCTGTCCGCAGCACCCAACGACAATACCATCCCTTGGCCTGATCTCTTCCCCGATGGCAGCCCGTTCAGCAACGCTTTCGTCGATTCCCGCTTCATGGGCCCCGTTTTCTTCGCCGCCTGGCCTTGGCTATTTAGCCCTTCCGTAGGGTGGTTCTTCGTCCCCACCGACCACAGTCAATATCAAGAGGGTTTCTGGGCGTTCTTCCCACGCTGACGTCATTAACAACCTCCCTCTTCGTTCTCTCCCCGGCTCATCCACAAGATGTGCCGGTTTTTATGCTTCATTTATTCGGAATTATCCTTGCATAAAAATGCATAATATGAAATGGATGTGATCAGATTTGGGCATTCAAATCCAGTTTAATTAACAATCAGCCGAATCCTGGCGGTGGAAAGCAGGTGCAAAAATGATCGCAACAGTACAAGAAACGAGGTCGAAAGAAAAACAGCAAAATGCTGCATATCAAGAGTCGAATGGGCGGGTGGTTACGCGCGCGGGCCGTAAAATGATTGAGGTCGATGGTGTACAGCATTTGCCACCATTCATGATGATTTTGACCAGTGATCGCGACCATTGGATGTTTATCAACAGCGATGGTAGTTTCACCTGTGGCAGACGCAATCCTGACCATGCCTTGTTGCCTTATTACACTCAGGATAAGTTGCAGGATATGAGAGGGAGCAGCGGCTCTTTCAGCGCTCTAAAAATAAGCGGTAGTCAGGATTTATGGATGCCTTTTGGTGTGATGCCACCAGTTGCCGGAACGGTAGAAAGAGTGCTGCGCAAGAGCGATATGGGCGACACTGTTGAATTGCAGGAGACTCATTTGGAATGGGGTCTGCGTTGGTCAATTTGCTATCGCAGTAGTGGTCGATTAGGCATTGTGAGGTCGGTGACATGCGAAAATATCAGCCCCAAAGTGAAAGTTTTGGAGGTTGTTGACGGTTTGCGCAATATCCTGTGTCCAGGAATCGAAGCTCGCTTCCAGAATGAGTTCAGCTGCCTTGGAGATGCCTATAAACAAGCGAGTTTTGATCATAAAGTACGCATGGGTTTGTATTCTTTGAGTTCTTTGCCTACTGATCTCGCAAGTCCGATGGAAGCTTTGCGTGCCAACGTAGTATGGGCTGTAGGGGCCGAAGCTGCGGAGGTCACATTGGCCTCTGAGGCAGGTGAACATTTTATCCAAGGGAGGATTTTTCAACGGCAGCACAATATACGCGGTCAGCGCCTGGCCTATTTGCTACACCACCACCTTGAATTGGCACCAGGTGAGAACAAGACTTGGCACCTCTGTGCAGACCTCGATTATGATGTGCTCAAGGTTGAGCAGAGGTGCCGGGAGATTGTCGCTGGCAAGTGGCCTGAAAATGCAGTGCTTCAAGCGTGTGCTCAAAATGCTGAGCGCTTGCGTGCGCGGTTGTTACAAGCCGATGGCATACAAGTGACAAATCACCAGCGCGGCGACTTGCGGCACCTCTCAAATTCTCTGTTTAATATTATGCGTGGTGGCGCTTTGCCGACCGGCTATACATTTCCTGTCAACGATTTGAAGCGTACTATCAGGGCATGGAATAAGGAGGCCTCGACTGAATTTGAGGCATGGGTTGGTTCACGCAGTGGTTTGGATTTATTCACAGTCCAGCAATCCGCAGGTTTATCCCCCGACTTAACCGGCTTTTGCGGGAATACCTACCCTTGACGTTCAGTCGTCGCCATGGGGATCCAAGTAGACCTTGGAACAGGTTTTCCATTGATTTACAGGATGCCGATGGGAATGAGATTTTCGCCTATCAGGGAAACTGGCGCGATATTTTTCAGAACTGGGAGGCATTGCTTCAAGGTTATCCTTGTTATTATCCCAGCGCGATACACAGGTTTTTAAATACCAGCTCTGCCGATGGATACAACCCGTACCGCATCAGCAAAGACGGTTTTGAGTGGGAAGAGCCGAATCCTGAAGATCCTTGGGCAAACATTGGTTATTGGGGAGATCATCAAATTGTCTACTTGCTGCGCCTGCTCGAACCCGCTTCGAGGTACTTGGGAAATTGGTGGAGTGATCACTTGGAGTCTGCGGTGTATGTTTACTCTGATATACCCTACCGCATTGGTGCATTTGACAAGAGGATCGCCAACCCTCGCGAAACCATAGGGTTTGATTTCGAACATGCAGAGCGAATCAGGCAACGGGTCGCTGCCAAAGGTACAGATGGTAAATTGTTGCATAGCGGCTCCGATCTGGTGCGAGTTAATCTGATCGAGAAATTATGCGTGCCAGTTCTGGCAAAGATGGGCAACTTTGTGCCAGGTGCTGGTATTTGGATGAACACCCAACGTCCCGAGTGGAACGATGCGAATAATGCTTTGGTCGGTTATGGAGTTTCCCTCGTTACTGCTGGTTATCTATTCCGTTATGCTCGATTCATACGCAAAAC
The DNA here is from genome assembly GCA_021208135.1 of Verrucomicrobiota bacterium. Lineage (GTDB taxonomy): Bacteria > Verrucomicrobiota > Verrucomicrobiia > Opitutales > Oceanipulchritudinaceae > JAJOKB01. The sequence continues at coordinate 14,769 of JAJOKB010000077.1, forward strand.
ATTTGCAGCCTCAATCAGCGGTAACACCTTTGAACTCAGTGCTCCTGTTGCGCAATGGTTACAACAGCAATCGAATCTGTTTTCTGTCATGCCTAAGTCCATTGACGATAGTGAGCGGCTACAGGTCATGCGTTCTCTTGCCGCAATTACCGATGCATTCCACGGCAAACTCTACTCAGGTCAACTCACCGAAGAAAAGATGGCGCTCTCTGGTGATTCTGTCCTCACTTGGTTGGAGCAGATTGAAAATCTTCTGGCTGGCACCTTGCGCGAAAACCGCCGCAGCGATGGCTTGTATCACTCCTACAATCTGCTCAAATTCGACCCAGATTCGGTCGCAATAAAGCATTTGCAACTAATGCTCGAGGGGCAGGTGTCAATTCTCAGCTCTGGATTGCTTTCCCCGGATGAATCCTTGCAAATTTATTCGGCTCTACGAAAAAGCGACTTGTATCGCTCAGATCAGCACAGCTACCTGCTCTATCCCAATCGCCAATTACCAGGTTTTTTGCAGAAAAACAAAATCCCCGCAGAAATGGTAGCGACGTGCGGCGATTGGAAACAATTGGCTGACAATGGCACAACACGGATTCTGCGCCCCTCTCCAGACGGCGTATTTTATGCGTTTGCTGCGGATTTGCGCAATGCCAACGATCTTCGCAGTCGCTTGACCAGCGATCATGCTAACCGAACATCCAAAGAACATCAGATGTTGATCGATCTGTTTGAGGATAGCTTCAATCATCACGCTTTTACTGGTAGATCCGGCACTTTTTATGCCTACGAAGGATTGGGGTCCATTTATTGGCACATGGTCTCTAAATTAGCCTTGGCAGTGTTGGAAGAAGCTGTGGCCAATCATGAAAATGGTGATACATTCCATTTCCAAAAACTATTGACGGCCTACAGAGACATCAAATCGGGGCTTGGTGTTGATAAGTCTGTCACCACTCACGGCGCAATACCAACGGATGCTTATTCCCACACTCCAGGACATGCCGGAGCGCAGCAACCGGGAATGACTGGCCAAGTGAAGGAAGACATCTTATGTAGGTTACTTGAGTGGGGTGTTTTCGTTCGCGCGGGGCGTTTGTCGTTTGTAGACGGATTTTTCGACAAGGAAAGGGAGCTGCTCATGGAACCCGCCGAATGCCAGTTTGTGCATGTCAATGGCAGTGCCGAATCCATTATGCTTGATTCCGGTTCATGCCTCTTTTCCTGTTGCCAGATTCCCATTATTTACCGTAGCGCAGGGTTTTCCAAATCGAACATCACTGTCCATTACTTTAATGGTAATAAGGTCACAATTGACGATACCGAACTTCCTTTCAATATAAGTGAAGAAGTCTTTCAGCGACGGGGACTTGTTAGTCGTATTGAGGTTTCATTCGCTAATTTTTAATCGTCATGCAGTTTTTTATTTTTGAGACTTTGCCTGTGCGTCGGCACAATGCTCTTGGGTAGTGCTCTATACTCATCTCCTCCAGTAGGTTCAATCCCTGTGGAGCTGCGTTCCCACGATGGCACGTATTATTTGCTCCGAGGCGGTGAACCCTTTTGGATCAAAGGTGCGGGTGGCAGCGATCATTTGGCAACCCTGGCCTCAATAGGCGGCAATTCCATCAGAACATGGGGTGAAGATCCCGGTATCATTTTAGATAAAGCCCATGCGCTTGGTTTAACCGTCTGTGTCGGCCTTTGGATTGAGCACGAAAGGCACGGATTTGACTACGACGATAACGAGGCTTGGCAAATTCAATTGTCCCGCCATAAGGCCATGATTGATGCTTACAAAGATCATCCTGCGCTTTTGATGTGGGGTATAGGTAACGAAGTTGAGATTAATTACACCAATCATAGGGTATGGGACTTCATTCAAGAGGTGGCGGCATATGCCCGCGCTGTTGATCCAAATCACCCGGTTATGACGGTCACTGCACATCTTGATCCCGAAGTTGTCGCACAAATCAAAAAACGCGCGCCTGCCATTCAAATTCTTGGCGTGAATGCATACGGTGGCCTTGGTGCCATTGCGGAACTGGCGGCAAAATATTGGAAGGGTCCTTATGTCATCGCGGAGTGGGGACCCAATGGTCAATGGGAGGTCGATAAAACAACCTGGGGGGCCGAACTTGAACCCACTTCTACTCACAATGCCTTTCTCCGCGCTTTACGGCACAACGTCATTTCTGGTGACCGAAGCCGGTCTTTGGGTGGTTACGCTTTTAAATGGGGATATAAACAAGAAGTTACTCCTACTTGGTATGGCGTTTTTACCAGATCAGGCGCTGCAACTGAATCTGTTGAAATCCTTGCTTATGCATGGCAGGGGAGATACCCGGATCAACGTGCTCCGCGTATTCACTCGCTCACCCTGAATTCGATGTCCCCACAAAGTAATATTGTGCTTCAGGCGGGTGAGCACGCTACTGCCGCCTTTAAAATGTTCGACATTTCAGGGCCTGTCGCCCGCGTCCATTGGGAAGTCATGGTTGAAAGCCCCGAACGCCTTCTCGGAGGTGATTATGAATCTCGCCCTGATACTGTTCCTACCATGTTTTCCAACTCAGGAGCCACTTCTATTGATTTTGTCGCTCCGATCCAACCAGGCCCGTATAGACTATACCTTTACGTCTACGGACCCAATGACCGCACCGTAGCCACCGGTAACATTCCTTTTTTAGTCCTCAATGAGCTTGAGCCCCCTGATTCCCAATAGCGGAAATCCCCCTATTCTGGACAGTCCATATACGCACTCCCGCCCCCAAACACCCCTTTTCCGGACAGTCCATATACGCGCGCCCGCCCCAAGCGCCCCTTTTCTGGACAGTCCATTATCTTGCATGGCTCCACGCCTTCCTTTGCCTGCCTTCTTTTTAGTTTTAGCGCCTCTGAACTCTGCCTA
>JAJOKB010000035.1 GCA_021208135.1 Verrucomicrobiota bacterium
GCATCCTCAAGACCCAATCACTCAGACCTCAACACCAAAAAAATCTTCCAAACCTCTCTAAACTGCAAAGAACTTTTATCGACGAAAGCCGCACAACACACACCCTTTCACTCCCCCAGTCAAGTGACTTTTTTCCCTTTTTTTGTCCAACTCTTACACCCATCAACATTCCTCTCACCTAAACCATTGATGGCTACTATCTTCTAATACGCGGAATATTATTTCCAGGCACAATAAAGGGTCCTGGAGCGAATACTTCCGGGGACGACGGGTCGACCAGAACAATCACACCGTGAATATCGTGATCACCAAAAGTACCTAATCGGATGAGGTTTGGGACATTTTTGCGCGCCAGAGCTAATGGCAATGCCATAATCCAGTCGATAGCGATGTTCATCGGCGTGTGCCAGCAACACCGGTCTACCATATTCCCGCGCATGGGCGGCAAGGCTCTCAAGAAACTCCCTGAATCCTGGCATAAATCCCGGCATATTCCAGGTGTGCGCAAAGGGTTGCGCCTGAATAAAAAGAGCCACACCCGGAGCATCCAATGCAGAAGCTCTGGAAAAAACCTGCTGTAACCAGGCAAGGTTTGCTGCATTCCTTTCCTTAAATTCTTCAACTGCTCCTGGGATAGAAGGTTGATTATTGTTAAAACTACCAACAACGTGAATGGTGGCAAACAGCACGCCATTCTTCTCCCACATGGCATTCTCAACAAAAAGATCGAAGCCCGATTGCGTGCGTTGAGTCTCCAGTGGAATAGAATTGCGACCAAAGCTTTTTCCTCGGAAAGAAATAAGATCTAATTCTGGCAAGGCGCTCCAAAGGGTCATAACCTCCAATCGCAGGCCGATGCGCATCGGTCCACTCATTGTCGCCAGGTGTGTAGATGAGTGGGGCCTCAAATGAATTAAACCAATTCTTGATATAAGTGAAGCGCGCATCGGAAGCCGGCTCATCGCCGCCATTGATGTCGCCCATATGTACTATGAATGAAGGATTAGCAGCATTAACCGCCTCAGTCAGGCGCGCAAGCTGTTGCTCGATCTGCGCAACTCTTGAATACGGGAGGCAACCTATACCGATAAAGTAAAAGGCACCGTGTTCGCGGGCTGTGGCGAGAGCAGTACCGCATGAGAGCAGCAGAGCAAAAAGTACACGCAAAGACTGTAGAACCATAATGGACATTAAGTTTCCGCTCAAAGACTCAAAGACACAACTCCAAACGAGAAATGTATGGTCGAAATTGTGCCTTGTCAGGTTAGTTCCTGCTTGAGAGTGTTTTGTAATGAAAGTTCGTAAGGCAGTTATCACAGCGGCAAAATCGGGTCATGGACACCTACCAATGCAGACGATGATCAACAAGGAGGGCTTTGCCCAAAGTACCCTCACCCTGCAGGTAGCGGAACTGCTGGATGCAGGCATTGAGAAAATCGGGATTGTGGTTGCCGATGGATTTGCAGAACTCTACGGCAACGCTCTTGGGGAATTGCGCGACAGAGTTGAGTTTATTCGGCAAGATCAACCACGCGGTTTCGGCTATGCAGTCAGCTTAGCCCGCGAATTTACAGCTGGAGAGTCTTTCTTGCTGATGGTGAGTGATCACGTTTTCGTAAGCGATGATCCCACAAGAAACTGCGTGCGCCAAATACTTGATATCGCGGAACGCACCGATTGTTCAGTGGCTGCTGTACAACCGACACATGAGAGCGAAATTGGTCAGTACGGCACCATAGCAGGAGTGGTTGAAGACGCTCAACTTGGCATGTTCAGAATTAAAAACATAGTGGAGAAGCCCACTCCCACTCTGGCTGAGCGAGAATTGCTAGTACCCGGCTTACGCAGTGGATATTATCTTTGTTTCTTTGGTTTTCACGTATTGACTCCACGGATTTTTGATCTGCTCGCCAACCAGATGCAATCTCCCCAAGGGAATGGTATTCAATTGTCAACTGCACTTAAGACCTTGGCGGAACTGGAAACGATGTATGCGTTGGAAATCAGAGGACAAAGATACAATCTTGAAGGGCGTTATGGTCTGCTAATGGCTCAACTTGCCATGGCCCTTGGTTCAAGACATCGGACCGAGGTATTGGAGGATTTAATAAAGTTGATAGCCAACAGCCGATCCACAAACAATTAATGGCACCAAAACAATGAGCGACTGCAAGGAAGTGCCCACCCTGATTGAACTCATTTGCGCCACTGACGCCGCGGTGCGCGATCAACCCTTGGAGTCCGTGTGCAATTTGTACTGTGACCAAAGGTTGTACGAGGAGATTGAGCAATTGGAGCAATTCTGGCGGACAAATAATAATCTTTATGAAAGGGTGCGGGCACTGACCTTCTTGTATGCGATACATCGCTTCATTCTTCCGGCCAGAGGCTGTACCAGCCTATCGGGCACCATTCCCCATAGTGGTTTTGATCACTTGATTAACAGAAGATTTCATGAGGCTATTGAATCATTTTTATCCAATGATCCCGAAGCCAGGAAAAATGACACCATCGTTAGTGGTTTAGCTAAAGCCTATTACAAGTTGGGTCTTCAATATCTGGCCGATCAAGTGCGGGCCTGTGTGCGTACTGTTCCGGGAAATCAGTGGATGTTTCGAGTGGGGCACTCTGCGGACTATCCGCTCAGCATTCACCCCTCTCTACTAGCAGATACACACGGGGCCTTTCCAGTATTGCTCGAACATACTGCGGTGAGAATGGACCTTTCGCACAGCGCATGGAGTGATATTTTCTTCCTTGGTATGGATAGACCTGAATTTGCCAAGGTCATTAATGTATCCATCAATTTGTCAGTTTTTGGCAGCGGACAGGAACCCAAGCCACCAGTCGAAGCCTACTTCCGAATTATTGATGAACCCATCATTCGCTTGGTGAGTATAGACTTGGAAGCGCACACCGAAATCAACACATTGACCGAACTGTTCGACTTTGGCAGAGACTATCTTGGTCTGTTGAAAGCAGCAGTCATTGCATCCGGACTGATTCCTCCAGGCGTTGAGGGATCCCCTCAATCCCTGACGGCATTTTTGGAAAAGCTGATTGGCCCCGGATACGGCTTTGAACTTGTAAGCTCGGTCAATAATATCCCCAAAGGATCGCGCTTGGCAGTATCAACAAATCTATTAGCGTGCCTGATCGCAGTCTGCATGCGGGCTACGGGACAAGTTTCCACAATGACCGGACCTCTCTCGGAGGCAGACCGCAGGCTCTGCGCGGCACGCGCAATCCTGGGCGAATGGTTGGGCGGTTCGGGTGGTGGGTGGCAGGATTCCGGAGGAGTTTGGCCCGGCATCAAACTTATAGAAGGATGCAAGGCGGCTAAAGGCGATGCTGAGTATGGCATCAGCAGTGGTCAGCTCTTGCCAAAACACACGGTTTTTGACCGAACCTCGATTCCCGAGAGCGCTCGCATTGCCCTGCAAAATTCACTCATCCTGGTTCACGGTGGCATGGCGCAAAACGTTGGTCCGATTCTAGAAATGGTGAGCGAAAAATACTTGCTCCGCTCCGCCAAGGAATGGGCTGCCAGAGCTGAATCGCTAGAAATAACAGACGCGATTCTTGAGGCCTTGAAGCAGGGCGACATCAGACGACTGGGTCAACTGACAACCGATCACTTTTTTGGACCACTGAAAACCATTATTCCATGGGCGAGCAATGCCTTTACTGAAACGTTGATTGCTCAGGCACGGGCCGAATTTGGAGACGATTTCTGGGGCTTTTGGATGTTGGGCGGCATGTCTGGCGGAGGCATGGGCTTTATTGTAGCACCCCATAGACTCGATGAAGCCAAACAATCCCTAAAAACAATTCTGGTCAAAAATAAGCAGGTCTACGCCAACGGGCTGCCGTTCGCAATGGATCCTGTTGTTTATGACTTCAGAATAAATGAAACCGGCAGCACGGCCAAATTTCTCCCAAGCGGACTCCCTTCAGCCTATTACAGACTGCGGTTGCCGATTCTGTTGCGCGTGAAGCCTGCGGAGATGAATAGGTCACAGCGAAGCGACCTGGAAGCCATTTCCATCCGGGTCAAGGATCATACCAATTGCCATCAGGAGGACATGTCCATCCTGTACAACTTGTTGCCATCAGTTGAACACAAATCCAACGACAAGCAATCAGGCAAACGAATCCATGATCTGGATCAACTACTCCAGGACAATGGTTTTGATGCGGTGGAACACGAAAGTTTACGCCTGAAAATTTTAGCAGGACAAATTGGGCTGGCACAGAATCGCCTGCCACCCAACACCCACATTAAGGACGTTCCGCCGGCTGTTCTTTTAAGACCAAACGAAAATCCGCATTGGACAGAAACCGGAAAAGCAGCATTAAACAGGGGTGAGGTTGGCGTGGTAACGCTAGCGGCAGGTGCAGGCTCCAGATGGTCTCAAGGTGCTGGCATAGTCAAAGCACTGCATCCCTTCTGTACATTTGCCGGCAAACACAGGAATTTCCTCGAAGTACATTTGGCGAAATCCCGTCGGGCAGCGCGAATGGCCCAATCCCCAATCCCGCACACAATTACTTCCAGCTACTTAACGCACGAAGCTTTGAGCACCTGGATCGAACAACATTGCTCCGCAAACAAGGATGGTGAACTCGATATCTACTTAAGCAGAGGTCAATCTGTAGGCTTGAGATTTGTGCCAACAGTGCGCGATTTGATGTTCGCGTGGCAAGAGATGCCTCAGGAACGACTTGATGAGCAAGCACAGAAAGTACGTGAAAGTGTGCGCCGGGCACTGATGACATGGGCAGCCAATCAAGGTGAAGCGAGCGATTATCGCGACAATTTACCTCTACAATGCCTACACCCAGTCGGACACTTTTACGAAATCCCCAACCTTCTACTGAATGGATTGCTTAACGGGATGTTACAAAAACATCCTCAGTTGAAATACCTCTTTATACACAACATTGATACTGTAGGAGCCGATCCATCCGCATCGGAATTAGGCTGTTTTATTGAATCTGGAAAATCCCTGGCTTTTGAGGTCATAACCCGCAGAATTGATGATCATGGTGGTGGCTTGGCAATGGTCAATGGCCGTCCTCGACTTGTAGAAGGACTGGCAATGCCGAATGAAGCGGATGAATTCAAGCTGAGCTACTACAACACACTCAGCAGTTGGCTGCGCATTGATGATTTTCTAAAAGCCCTCTCTCTGACGCGGGAAGACCTCTCAGATCCAAAGAAGGTTCGCTCGGCAGTGCGTTCATTCGCCAGCCGCTTGCCTGTCTATCTTACGATAAAAGAAGTCAAAAAACGCTGGGGCAGAGGCCAGGAAGATATTTATCCAGTACTGCAATTTGAACGCCTATGGGGGGATATGAGTGCCATAGAAGAATTTCCATGCGGGTTCCTCCTAGTCCCTAGGCAGAGAGGTCAGCAACTTAAAGAACAAGCGCAACTGGATGCATGGTTGCGGGATGGTTCCGCCGAACACGTTGACAAACTGTGCGCCTGGATCTGAAGAACCTGACAATATACCTTAATCCTGCTCTGCGCCAACAGTCAAACGCAGTGAAGTGCCATGACCATTCAGGTGCGGCGCGTACATGGCTTCAATGCTTGGTGGCAACACCTGAAACACCCCACTGGCTTCCGCCCGCAAGCGATATCGGATCTCCCAGGTTCCCTGTTGTAACTGATCCAAATAGAAAGCGGTTGATTGAGTAAAGTTTCCGGCAAACACCGGCAGCGTTCTACCAGTGTAACGCTGTGCGGGATCGGCAACATTGGAACGATCCTGATGTATCTCCCTCGCGACAATAGGTTCTCCACTCAGCAGTAAAGTGGACTCAAATCCAGCAGATTTGGGATCACTGACCAACACGTGACTTAAATTGCTGGCAGCTGAAATGACCAAAACATGCTCGATACGATCACCTTGATTAAGATTTTGCGCTGGAGAGAGAGGGACAAGCTGCTCCCTGTAACCTCTCAATAGCGTTGGCACAGGAGTAAGAATGTAAACATCCCTGTACACCGCAAGTTCACCTGTCGAAGGTGAAGACGTAGCTCCCGGCCTGCCAAAACTTCCTGTCAATGATGCATACAAGCGGTGACTTTCGCCACCAGTACGCTGAATTCTCACCCTGAGTGGAGTTCCATCCAACCATTGAGACGGCACCGAAATCGTGTGTTGGGCGGAAAGGGTGTTTAAGATGTCTATATCAATATCGGTCAGTTTCTGCCCGTTGATGAAAACACTGAATTGAGCTGAAGCGGTAAAATCATCCCGTGCAAGTACGTAATCCGTAAGTGCAGACAACACTATTGCGGTGGCCTTGGTATGTTGCCAGTGCATGCCTTGACGTTGGGTAAGCAACCAATTGACAGCGGGCTCAATGTCTGGATGCCCAGAGTGTAATTGCAGATGAGCTGCCAAAACCCATGCAGTTGTTTCCACAGCTTCGGAGACGCTGTCTCGAGATTGACGCCAGTGTACTAAAGCTGAATCGGGTCCTGAACCTGAACTGAATCGAAAGTTCCCTAGATTGCGCAAAAGAAGCCGGGCGTCCTCGGCAAATCCAAAATCATTGGCTACCAACAAGAGTAGTGCGAGTCCTCTCGGACCCAATCGATCGCGCTGTTCCATTAATTCTAAAAAAGGCCCTGGCCTCAAGGCGCGTTGGCCGACCTGAATCATCACCTCGAAATCTTGAGGATAAGGCATGGAGAGCCCAAACCCTCATGTGCGGATCATCGCCCCACTCCATGAGACGAAGCTCAAGGAATCGCCTGCCAGATTCCAGTGCTGTCCGAAATTCAGGCCTGTCGGCCAGAGCTTCGGACACAAGGGTTAGTTGCCAGACAATATAAGCGGTCATCCTGCTGTCAGTTTGCCCTCCCGGCATCCAGGGCCAGGAGCCATCCTGAAGCTGCGCATCCAAAAGTGCGGCTAGGTTCTCACTCAACAATGCTGTGAAGTTTACCTCTTCAGGAATGAGCAAATCGTTGACCGCAGTTTCAGCATAGCCTAATTTCACCAATGTCTGACGAGATAGATCAATGGAGCGAAGCGACTAACCGTCTGCTCCGTGCAATTGAAAGGAAAGTTGATTAGATATGGCAAAGCCGCGAAAGAGCCACCCCAAGGGTTGGAGTTACCACAACCTCTGCCCGAAGACTACCCGGAATCATTCCCGGCGAAAACGCTTTCTCCAGTTGTAATCCGCTGCCATGACTTCTTTGATGCACGCCAAAAGTCTCATCACGCGCAAATGGAACAATCTCGATGGTCTGTTCGACAACATCTGCCAGACTATCATTAGCTACTGCCAGACGTATCGTTGCCAGTCCCTCCCCCGAAGCCTTGGCTCTCCAGGCCAAGGTTTGAGATCCGTTAGCAGCAATGTTTATAGATCTAACAGGTTCAGACGTTAAAGCTAACGATTCACTCACAGATAATCTCACATTCAGTTGAATCGCTGTATCCGTATTATTGAGAATTGTTCCTACAATATCGACCTCATCCGCAACCCGCAGAAAACGAGGTAAACCTATACGGGCAATCAATGGCTGCCTGGATGCCGCGTACAATGTACTCTCTCCTGCCCTGCTCTCAGCATCAATGCCTAACGCTGTAATTCGCCAAGAAGTCAACGTGTCAGGCAGCAAAAAGGAAAATGTAGCCATCCCGGTTTCATCGGTCCTTAGGGTTGGCAACCACAATGCAGATGGAGCAAAGTCGACCCGGACCCGTTGACCAGCCGGAAACAGCTCATCGAACTCTGATTCACTGAAATGGCTGACGGCATTCAATCGCGGCGCACCTGAACTTAACTCAGCCCTCGCAACTTCAGCCATATCCGCCCGCAATCCGTGATTACTCTTGAGACTATCCTCATGGTCGACAGGACGAAAATATGGCAGGCCATGCAAAGAAAATGAAGTATTGAGGACATTGTCCCGCAAGCGACCATGCAGAAAATCAATAATAGGCGTGCGGATTTCAGGCTGGATACTGTACAATGCCTCATCAACAACAGCCACTGAGAACTCACCCTGCACTGGATTGCCAGCGGTGTCAGTGACTCTCAGCACAACAGTTGCCTCATCTCCAGGTTGGTATCCATTGCTATCAGCATCCAGATCGAGAGTTAGCGTCCGATTGTCCGGTGGCACTTCCAATTGCACCTGATGTTGATACAAATCTTCATTGCTAATGAGTGTTGCAGTTAGAAAAACATTTGGAATGTCAGCCTCTTCCAAGGTCCAGTATATCAAACGCGCTGTACCGTCCACCCGAACCACTTTAGCGTCATGAATACCTGCTCCGGAACGAGTCAACAAGACGTGGCGACCCGCAATATCGGTACTCAAAAGGATGGGAATCCGTTCACCGGGACTGTAAGAGCGGGAATCCACAATGATTTCCACACCGCCTGGCCTGTAACCGAAGTCAGGGGTCAACTCATCAGCAACCCAAAATGCTGTTTCCGCTCTTACGGGGGCCCGGGCACCATCTGAACCTACCCAAGTAGCAGAATAATACCCCACAGTGACATTGCGAAAGCTAAATGCAGCAACTCCGCGGTCGTCAGAGGCGAGGTCTGTGGTCAGCACTTCTTCTGTTTCAAATCCTTGCCTCAGTAATCGATAATCACCTCGAGTGGCACCAATCAGCGAACGCTCTGGCAACGCTCGAAATGCCTCGCCGTCAATTTCATGTCCGCGCCTGTTGTGCACATATATTTCGCGCCAGCGTTCGCGGGTAATGCGCAATACTCCTTCTCTGCTCACTGGAGTACCATTGATATCTTTGGTAATCACCTGCAGACGAACTTGATCTCCCTGTTGGAACAAACTTCTCTCTGCTGTCAATGACGCGTAAAATCCCTGACGGGCAACAAAAAACTGTTGTTCGCCAATAACTTCTCTATTTGCACCATCGGTAACCGCAGCCCGCAAAGTGTAGCGCAGATCCCGCTCCATGCCCCCCGGAAGCTCCATCCGAAAAAACCACCCGGCCTCGTGAATCGGACTGTAATGTCTGGCGCTGGACCACCCGTTCTCCATCGGAAAATCCAACTTGAACTCCTGTACGCGGTGAGGCGGAAATGAAGGCCGACTGCTCGATCAAGGTAAGCTCAATAGAAGCATCAGCCACCGGTCCGCCAAAATAGTAAGCTACTTCGATTTGTCCCTCGATGGCTTCGCCGGATCGCAGGACAGGAATTGTACCAAACCCGCTCGAGGTTTCAGCACCAATGTGGATTTCAACCGTAAATTCCGGCAATCGAAATTCCTCCACCCTGAACATTATTACAGGCACCGTTGCACCAGCTTTGCTGTTTTCTTCAAAGCGAATGGAGTACATGCCCAATGGTGCATTTAAGGGAATTCTATATTCGTCATGGCCAGATCCAAACTCATTCAACTGCAGATTTCCGCGCTGAACCAACTGCCCCTGTGGATCCAGAATTTCAAATGAAACGGTATTTTCTTCTGGTATAGATAGTCCTTGCTGCGAGCGATTGCGGACAATCACACGCCAATTTACAGTTTCCCCCCCCCTTATACAGTGGCCGCGCTGCGTACACATAGTACAAACGCTCATGCAAATCCGAGGCATTTGAAATTTGCCACACAGAATGGCGAGCCGTAGCTTGCCGGGTATCCCTGCCAGCGAATACATGCACCCCGGCAACATTTCGCGGCAGTTCAAACCGTGCAATACCCTGATCATCAGTGCGCAACTCCAGCCAAGACTCTTTGGCTTCAACTCCTTCCTGCATCTTTCGCAGTAAAACTGCCATTTCTGTTCCAGCAGACGGAGTGCCAGTGACAGCATCAGCTGCAAAAACCAAAGCGTCTGCCTCCTGCGATTGAATAACCAGTGCCAAATCTGATACCAGCAACAGTTCGGACTGGCGCTCATCCCCGGCAATAGCAGTAACCAACCATGCACCTGCAGGGAGATCTGCTACCCGAATAGTTTGCTCAACTGGATAATGAGGTAACCGCGGTTGAACTTCCACTGTCTGCTGCCAGTGTGGATCAGAGGAAGGTATAGGCCAATGATTGAAATTGAAGTCTTCACCAGTATGGTTTTTAGCGTCAGCAAGTTGAATAGGATCCAAGCGCACACGCACTTGCGGACTGTTCCTGAAACGAAGTACGAATTGCACCTCGGATTGTGGCCTGAATGCACTGCTTACAAGCACAGCTACCTCAGCACGTGTAATTTCGGCAATTTTGCTGGTCGCCAAATCAACTTGTTCCGTGGCCTCAGAGCCAAACTCATTTAAAAACTGCTGATAAATTTCCATCGAGCGGGCAAAATCAGGCTCCAGCCTGAGCTGACCTGCAGCATCATAGGATGCATTACCGTAATTCGAATACCATTCGGCAAGTTCCAGCAAAGCCGATGAATAAAATTCAGATACTGGCCCAAGCTCAACAATGCTGCGGAGAGAATCCCCCACCCTTAATTGCAGTGCAGGATGCGCCCACCGCTCACGCCAGAGGGCAATTAACGTATAGTGAATCCAGGCAACATCGGTAGCATCAGTCGAAATCCTGAGGGCATCCTCGAGAAAATCCGCCGGGAGGTTCCGTAAGCTACGGAAATCATCAGGGGGGGGGTGATTAAATGAACGCCTCAAGAGCGACAAGTATTGCACTTTGGCGCTATCAATATCAGTGCCTTCGGCCCAATGCTCGAAAGCGTCCCGCAAAGCAAGTTGCGCCCTGCGACTGTCGCCCAGATGCAACCATGCAATGCCTTCCTCCGCCCGCAAAAAAGCCCACAGATCCGGAGCCCGCCTGGCAGAACCACGGACTTCAGTCGCAGTATCATTAATTTCCTGCACTATCTGTCTCGCCCGCCGATGATCTTGTTGTTGCCAGGCCAATCGCCAGCGGGCTTCAAATAGTTTTAGCCGCAACTTGTCCTTTTGATCAGCAGTCAGGTTCGTATTTTGTCTCAATCGCTCAAAATACGTGACTGCTATTCCATAGGACTGTTCTGCCAAAAGTCTGTCCCCTTCGGCAAATACTTCGGCTCTAACTGCGGATGCAGTTGCCAACAGCAAACAAATGAAAGCGCACGCAGCGCCCAGGAAATTGGATTTCATAGGAATTAAAGCCCAAATTCAGGTTCGGGCAAAGGAAGTTCAGGCCGACTCAGAGGTATCGGCTTAACCTCTGGAAGGAATGGAATTGCACTATCAGATGTCACTTCGTCCATTGCGGTAGTATCAATACGAAGCGACCGCAGCTCCAAATCAGTTAGTTCATCCTCGGCATCTTGGGCTGCAATGGATGTGGTAACACTCTCAACAAGTTGTCGTAGATGACTTTCACCTACTTCGCCAGCAGGTTCAATAATGATACCTGTTGATTGAACTTCAGTAGGCTCAAGCTGATTTAATACATTGCCCACTGCTACCAAACCTGCCACCACCAACAATGCGAAACCGACTGAGATACTGGCATGTAACTGGATGCGGGAATCGCGTCGCAAACCAGGTGCAGCATCCGTCAACTTTTTTATCAATGCCTGTCGCCTGGACTGATTCAACTGAGGAAATCGACGTGAATGATAGTGTTTGCTCATGTCCTTCTACTTTGGACGCTTAGCTGGCGTGCCCATTCAATCGCGGCCGAAAAACTTCCAATATCCGCCAGTCCACGCCCTGCAATATCATATGCCGTACCGTGATCAGGACTGGTGCGAACACATGGCAATCCAAGCGTTATATTCACCGCACTATCAAACTCCACTGTCTTCAGTGGCGCTAGGCCCTGATCGTGATACAAAGCAACAACCACATCAAATTCACCGCGCAAGTGTCTAAAAAAAACCGTATCTCCGGGAAGTGCTGAGGATAGTCCTCCATACTTTAAGCGCAATTTATCGAGCAACGGATTCAACCAATCCCGCTCCTCCGAACCCAGTATCCCCTCCTCACCTGCATGCGGATTAAGACCGCAGACCGCGATGCGCGCCGCCGATTGATTGTGTTCAGCCGATCCATTGGCAGAGCCCACTAACTGCGCTGCTGCTGCAACCGCACGCTCAATGCTGCCTGGATTCGCACGCAGAAAAGGCCCAACTGACATCAAGGGTCGATGCCAAGTTGCAAGCACAACGCGCATGCGCTGCCCAGCAAATGCCATCACTGGCTGGCCACTCCATGCGTTGGCAAAAAATTCCGTCTGTCCGGGAAAAGAAAATCCTACTCCAGCTAGTGCAGCTTTGCTTACAGGGCCAGTGACCACTGCCCGATAAGTACCCTGAAGGCACCCTTCAGCAGCAACCTCCATGGCCTTTAAGGCAATCCGTGCTCCAGAAGTACAGGGTGCTCCTGGAGTACACCTGAACCAAGTATCACCAACACCAACACCGAGTTCGCCAAATTGGGCGACCCAATCAAAAGGGCCAATAAACCGAAAATCACTGCAGTCACCAATCTGCGCAGCCCAGCGTTGAATGATTTCCGGGCCGATCCCCGCAGGATCACCACAAGTAATTGCCACAGGTGGCACGATGTTACGCATTGGCTTCACCTTTGCGTTCACGCGGAACTACAAATCCTCGTTGCGTCATGCCATCGGTAAAAAAGCTCAGAAACCGAGCACCCTCAGCGGATTGGCCCAGCCCCTGTGCCAACGCATGGGCCGCAGCTTCTTTCGGCGATAACGATGCCGAGCTAAAAACAGCTCGGTAACATAACTTTAAATCAAGTATGGAAGTTCGCGACATTTGCCGTCGTTTGAGTCCCACCAAATTCAAACCAATTAGTTCATCACGCTCTGCCACCATTGTAAAAGGAGGCAAGTCGCGCGTGATTCGACTCAACCCTGAGAGCATGACGCTTTCCCCCACTCGTACAAATTGATGCAACGCAGCACCACCACCAAGAAATGCCCACGCTCCCACACGCACATTCCCAGCAAGCATGACATTGTTGGCAATAATGACATTTACACCTACAAAACAATCATGTCCCACATGGGAATATGCCATCAAAAAGGCCTTTTCCCCAATGACGGTTGATTGTTCTGCACGGGTTGCGCGGTGAATAGTCACTCCCTCGCGTACAGTAACGCCATCGGCCAAATCTACAAAACTCGGTGTTTGGACATCGAATCTTAGATCCTGAGGAAGTCCTGCAATAACAGCATGGGCATCAACTGTACAGTTGGCTCCCAATCTGGCACCGGTACGCAATACCGAGTGCGGGCCCAAGCGACAACCATCACCTATTTCTACGCCAGCTTCAACAATAGCATATGGACCTATTTCTATGCCCATACCTAGTCGCGCACGGGAATCGACAATAGCAGTTGGATGAATGACGTTCATTGAATTCTACTGCCCAGCTAGTATCCGTCGTAAAATCTCCTGAATAACAGCGGGATTACCTTTCCCTTTGGTAGCCTTCATAACGGGCCCAATGAAGGAATTAAGAGCCTTCGCTTGACCGGCTCTGAATTGTTCTGCCGCCACAGGGTTTGCATCCACTGCTTCCCGGCATATGGATTCCAATTCCGAGCTATCCGTGGTTTGATCAAAACCGAGTTCCCGGATGATCCCTACTGGATCCGCCCCAGTCGCGAACATCGTCGACAATACTTCCTTCGCATTTTGCTTGGTGATCTTGCCGCCATCCACTATTCGCACCAGTTGCGCCAATTGTGCAGGCAATATCTTAACTTGCTCCATAGGCAACATGCCCTCCCCAACTGCAGCCGACCGCTCCCTTTGAAGTTCATTGGCCACGTAGTTGGCAATGCCTTTTGCGCCCTCGGGATACTCAGCTACCGCAGCCTCAAAATATTTACTCAGGTGATGATCATAACAAATCACCGAGGTCAATGTGTATGGCAGATCGTACTGACTTTGGTACCGCCGTTGTTGCTCAAAAACCGCCTCGGGTAACTCAGCCCGTAGCCGTTGTAATGTAGCGGGCGGAATTCTCACCGGCAACAAATCCGGATCTGGAAAATAGCGATAATCATGAGCATCTTCTTTGCCACGCATCGCCGTACTCATACCACTGTCTGCATCCCATCTACGCGTCTCCTGCACCACTTGGCCACCTCTTTCCAATATCCGGCTTTGACGCCTGATTTCATACTCAATGGCGTTCTTCACTCCGCTGATACTGTTAAGGTTTTTCATCTCCGTACGAGTGCCCAAAACTGAGGACCCAATAGGACGCAATGAAACATTGGCATCACACCGCATCTGCCCCTTTTCCATATCGCAGTCAGAAATTCCGGCAGCGGTCAAATGCATACGCAACGAATTAAGAAAGGCAACGGCCTCTTCGGCAGACGTCAAGACGGGTTCAGTAACTATCTCCAACAAAGGTGTTCCAGCACGATTGTAATCCACTAGAGAATCATTGTCTCCATGGGTCAATTTGCCCACATCCTCTTCCAAGTGAGCCCGAGTAAGCTGAATGTAGCGATGCTCACCCATGATGTTGCGTGCCGCACCAGGCAATTCAATTTCTACGGATCCACCTACGCATATAGGCTGGTCATACTGGGTTATCTGATAGTTTTTAGGACTGTCGGGATACCAATAATTCTTACGATCCCACTTACAGACTTCAGGAATGGTGGATTCAAAAATAAGTCCCACTTTGATAGACTGTTCGATAGCATGACGATTCAAAACCGGCAACGCACCGGGCAACCCTAAAATAACCGGATCGACCAAAGTATTCGGCGCGGCACCAAAACCGGTCGCAACCCTCGTGAACATTTTACTGCGCGTTTTTAGCTGCACATGGACTTCCAGTCCTATCACCGCCTCATAATTCATTGCTCATCACCTCCGATACGGGCTCTCAGTCCTGCAAATCTGTGCGCACGCTCATATTGGGACGCCACTTGAAGGAGTCTGTCTTCAGCAAATGGTGCTGCCAACAATTGAAGCCCCACAGGCAAACCACTAGCGACAAATCCACACGGCAGGGATATCCCAGGCAGTCCAGCAAGATTCGCTGGTATGGTATATACATCCTCAAGGTAAGATTGAAGGGGATCTTCGCGATGCTCTCCTTGACGCAAGGCCGCACCAGGAGTGGTGGGGGTCAATATCAAATCCACCTTGTCAAAAGCATTCATATACTCCGCCCGCAACAGCGTACGCACCTTTTGTGCTCGCACATACCATGCATCATAATACCCGCTGCTCAAAACGAAATTCCCCAACATTATGCGGCGTTTGACCTCTTCGCCAAAACCTTCACCCCGGGATTTGTAGTAAATATCAATGGCATCAACTGCAATGTCACTGCGGTGACCGTACCGAATGCCATCGTATCGGGCGAGGTTTGAGGTAGCCTCCGCTGTGGCTATAATATAGTATACCGGCACCGCTAATTTCGTCAGAGGCAACTGGATATCCACAATCTCATGACCTTGCTTGGCAAAGAAATCAGCGGCCTCAAGCACGCTCTTGCGCACCTCTGCATCAAGTCCTTCAGCAAAAAATTCAGCAGGCAATCCAATCCGCAAACATCCAGGATCGCGCATGGTTTCCGCCAAGTAATCAGGCACATCCCGCCGCATGCAGGTGGAGTCTTTGGGATCTGCACCCGCAATAATTTGTAACAATGCAGCTGCATCACGCACAGTCCTCGCCAATGGCCCAATTTGATCCAGTGACGAAGCATAGGCTGCCAAACCAAATCGGGATACCCGTCCATAAGAGGGCTTGATCCCAACAACCCCACAGAATGCAGCCGGTTGGCGGATGGATCCACCGGTGTCCGATCCCAATGACATCGGAACCATTCCTGCGGCCACAGCTGCGGCACTCCCCCCGGAAGATCCGCCTGGCGAGTGTTTTAGATTCCAGGGATTCGCAGTTCGCTTGAAAGCGGAATTCTCTGTGGCAGAGCCCATGGCAAATTCATCCATATTCAGGCGACCGCACAAAACCACTCCAGCTGCTTTCAACAGCTTCGTCACGTGCGCATCATAAGGCGACTTGTAGTTCTCAAGAATCCTGCTGGCGCAGGTCAGTGGTTCACCCGCCACTGCAATAACGTCCTTTAGGGCAACAGGTACTCCATCCAGAGTACTCAAGGTTGCCCCTTGAAGTCGGCGTTGATCCGATGCGCGCGCCTGAGCCAGTATAGAAGCCTCGTCCACGTGCAAAAATGCACCAACGGACTCATCCAAGGTACGAATGCGTTCAAGGCAGTCCAAAACTAGTCTCTCAGACGAAATATTGCCCGAGGTAAGTGCCCCGGACATTTCAAGAGCAGTGAGTTGGTATAGCGACTTTTCCATCAATGACGAATTTCAGACAGAGTGTTTGGCTTGCGACCTAGGCGTCATCCACCACCTTGGGGACTACAATTTGCCGATCGCGGAATGCAGGGGCGATAGTTTCAAGCTGATCCGGCGTAAGTCCCTCTGCAACTTCATCCTCATCCCATATATTTACCACGTCACAAGCATGGGCAGTAGGCTCAATACCAGAAACGTCCACATCCTCAAGCGCTCGGAAATGATTCAATATCCGCTCGAGCTGGCCTTGCAGCTTGAATTTTTCTGATTCAGCCAACTGCAAACGGGATAATTTAGCCAAGTGGTCGATGTCCACACTCGCGGAATTGGAAATATCAATGCTCATTCGCGATCCCAGTTGCCAATATCATCACCACTCTCAACCCCATCTGGCCCCAATGACCAAAGGTCGAATCCACCGACATTGCGCACGCCTGGATAACGGTATTGATAAGGATTACCCCAGGGATCGTTGGGAATGCGGTCAATGTACGGGCCACGCCAACGATTACCGGCATTGGCGGGAGGGGTCATTAAGGCACGCAACCCTTGTTCTGTTGTCGGGTATGAGCCCATATCCATACGATATTTAAGCAAGGGAGCATTCAGTGAATTGTTCACAAACAACCTGGCGGCATCTTCTTGTCCACCACCAAAAATACGCCCCACATTAGTCACAACCAAACCTGCGACTACAACGATAAGGGCAATAACAATTAACATTTCCACCAGCGAAAAAGCCGGCACGTGATTTCATGCGTCGTGAAGTATACATGTAGAAGGAAACCAAAAAACATTCATCGTGGTTGCGCAAGCCGCGAATCTACCAACACCCCCCAGTATGGCTCAGAAAGATGCTTCCAACCAATTCACTCCCTTTCCGATACAACTCAATAGTTTCCCC
>JAJOKB010000016.1 GCA_021208135.1 Verrucomicrobiota bacterium
CGCGTTCGAGACGATCTTTGCTGAATTCGCCGTCGGCAATGATGCGTATGGTGTCCAGTTGAATGGCAATACGCACTTCAGGAGGCTGCGCATAGACCGGTGATGCCGCGATTGCAATCGCAGCCCAGGAGAGTAACAATCTGCAAAACATATCTGCCTGATGTTGGGTAGTTTATAAAAATCAATGAATGCCGACGACTGAGGTCGTCACCACATGGGGAAACCCATGGCGAAAAAAACCTTCAAATTGCAGCTCAATCACGTTGTCACCTGCGCGCCAAACATGAGCTGGCACTGCCAAAGGAATTAGCGCGTGCCAATCCTTGACTCCGCGTCCGGCAAGCACGTTGAGACTGCCCACATTGACTCCGTTGATCAAAACGCACGGGCCGATAGAGAAACCACCGTCTCTGGCAAGGCCAATCTCAATTCTGGAGGTTTGCCAATCGGTCACGTTGTCGGGCAGTTGAATGGATGTGATGACTGAATCTCCGCCTTCGATGGGAATCATGGTTGCTGAACTCAGGAATCTTTCCTCAATCCGGGTCTCCGTGAGTGGAATTTCGGATGGCCAGGTAAAGCGAATGATGGCAGTGCTTTCGCCCGATAAAGAGAGTGTTCCTGTCGGCAATGGCTGGTAGTTCAGCTGAATGTGTAAATTGCCATTCAAAGGTGCCGTGGAATCCGGCAGCGGAATGTCCCCCTCATAGTAGAGTCGTTTCCACTCTATCGTAGTTGGGGCGATCATGCCCTCAGGCAAGAGGTTTTGTACCTGAATCTGTACTGCATGTCGCGGAAAACCCATCGCATTGTGTACAACCAGATAACCCCTGTTTCCGTTCCTGAATGCAGCTGCCCGGATATGACCGGCTGAATCCATTTCACCCATTTGGTTGGTCACTCGTACAGAGGCAAACCCGCCTTCCAGATCCCTGAAAAACTGATAAAATTCATAAAACCGGGTGGCGATGTACTCGTCGGAAGCTGGGTGATTGGGTTGATTGAAAATAGCTTGTCCACGGCTTTGGGCGTCGTTGCGGTTGGACATGGACATGATAAATGGAATCGTGAGCCTGATCTCAGGGCGTTGCCAGTAGGTCATCCACTGGCGAATCACGGATGTCATGTACAGCCAGGGTTTGAAATCGTTTTCCCAAGGGCCGAATTGGGGATGAATGCCCTGTCTGCCAAATTCAGAAACAATGACTGGCATCGGTGAACGCTCGGGCCAATAGGCTTGTTGAGCAGCTGCCACAAGCTCAAGATAACCCTCCAATCGACCGTATTCCCAAACTGTGCCCACACCTAATTTTTGGCTTTCAAACAAACTCGGTTCAGGCACGCGTTGGGCTTGTGAAGCGGGGTCGGGTGGTAATGACCAATTGCCTTTGCTGTAGAAGTGGAAATCGAACGCGTCCAAAGCGCCTCCTGCACCTGCGACAAATCTGCGGTAGGTGTTATTCCAGACTCGGAAATCGGACAAAGGAAATGGCCAAGCGGCAGTGGGCCCTGCCACTGCAGTCGATACTCCGCGCGCGACAAAGGCTTCTTTGACTGCCACGTGATATTCCGCTAAACCTTCGCGATCCCAGCGCCAGAAGGGCTCATTGATGGGACTGTAATAAGCTGGCATTGAAACTGCCGGACCATAACTTTGTAAGTCAGAGTAGAGTTTGCCCAGAAACTCAGCGTGAATGGTGTACAGGTCAGGTCGAAGCACGGTATTTTGACTTTGCCGTTCCCAGTCTTCCAGCAAGCCCGAAGGATCCTCGGGGTTCCCAACGATCATCCATGAGGGGAAGCGGCCAAGCGCCAGCGCGTGTGGCAGGTTGCCAGGATTGAATTGGGCAGTGCGACTGAAGCGGGTGTAGGCTTCCGTTAAGCTCAGATTTTGCGAATTGGTGGTGAACCCTGGTCCATTGCCAGCTTGCACCAGATTCTGAAAAATGGTGCCTCTTCCAGGCGCTGCACCAATAGTAACAAGCTCGGCATTTCTAGCTGGAGCATGCGCACCAAGATTTCCGTATGAGCGGAAGTAAATGTCCCGCTCCAGATGTTCCTTGGAGAGCGATCCCATGCGAAATTGCACAGCTTTGGTAAAGTCAACCTCCACCTTGAACGAGTGCGTAGCCGCTGTTGCTGTGATGGCGGTACCCAACAGCACACAGAGGGCTGCCTGCATGGACGAACTGATTGAATACATACCGATGCTTGCTATTGCTTTGTTAGTTCAGCAGAGGCGTATTGAAGCATGAGTACTGGCCTGAGGTCATCGGTGGTAGCCAAGCGCCAATAGTGGCCGCGCGCACTTTGTGCCTCGGCTGCTGGGGAATGCAGCAATAGATACATTTTTCTAGGTTGTCTTTGCAGTGCTCGTTCAATGGCGGATTTGAGTTCCGGCAATGTATTCAGTGCAGTTATTTCACGCATGCCGCCCGCCACACCAGGCGAGAGAATGGCAACCACAGGACCGGAAGTATCACCGCCGTTACCTATTCTTTCCCATGTGATCCGGGTACCGATTTGTGCTTTTTGGCCTTGGTCGGAAACCAGAACTTCCAGTGGATTTACCGGTCCGTCGCCTTGTCGGGCCAAACCCAAAACCGCGGCCTCGACAACGGCGTCGGACGGCAGTGCTGAAAAGTCGAATTCCAGCCATCCTCGACTTATTTGAAAGTTGGGGTTGGGCACAAACCCTACGACCATTCGCCCTTGTTCGGCATATTGCTGCCAGGTTAAACCCGCGGTCACGAAAGTTGCCTGACTGGCCGGAATTCGAACTATTTCACTCTCCATGGCCGCGACTGAGTTGCAATACACTAAACTGGTCAGAATGGATGCAACCAGGCGGCTGGATTTGATAAATTTTGGTAGATGGGCTCTCATGGTGATGTGTTCCTGCCTGAATTATTGGCAACCAAAGAAAAGACCAGGTCGCATCGTCCATGTCGTAAATCCAGAATTGACCCGGTGCGGATCCGGTGTCCGGTGCATAGTTCCAACTGTCTGTTGCCGGACTGTAGATGAAGGATGGCAATGCTTGTGGGTGCATCACGATCCAGCCAAATGGTGTCACGCAATCCATCGAGTCCAACGCCATTGAATACAGATAGACCGAAGGTTGTCGGGTGCCATCCACCAAAATCAGTTCTCCAAAATTAGGATGGTTAATCATTGGAAAGCTGGCTGCGGAGGTGGTAAAACGACCGATGGAGGGATGGCTGAATAAGTTCCCTGGACCGACCCAAAAGGCCCCTGGCAGGCTGTCTTGAATGGTGGTCAATAGGGCAGGATTGTCTGCGCGGAAAAACTGTATCATGTCCAGCAATGCGGTTTCGCTCAAAGCTCTGTCGTAAACGGCAATGTTCTGTAAGGAAACCGAAAAACGGATTGGATGAAACGCGGCCTGCAACCCGTAACGGTACGTTGAATCGCCGACGACACTGGGTGATCTGACACCTGCATCGGCAATGCCGCGATCCATATCGACCACATACCAACTCATGGCGTTGGCACCCAGGTCCATGTCCCAGCGTACCGCCAGCGTGTACCAGGTATTCGGTTCCAAATGGAAGATGTCAGAGCCCACTTTGAGTTCGCTGTTGACCCGATAATTGAG
>JAJOKB010000064.1 GCA_021208135.1 Verrucomicrobiota bacterium
TGGAAACCATGGTGTAGCGGTTCGCAGCACGTTCTGCAGTCGCAGTCTCAGTTACCTCATTCCAGCGAAAAGATTCCCCCCTGAAAGAGTTTGCTCAACGCGGAGGCCAGCCAAAAAGTCCCATTGCTGAACATCGAGTGTCGCCATGGCATAAGCAGCGTAAATATCTTCCTCAACACGGTAATCATTCAATATGTTGGTCGGATTACCTCTACTGGCTGCAATCGGACGAACCGCATCAAAATACTCCAATACGCGATTCACATCAAAACGACGCCCCAGATTGTATGAATAATTGTCCGACACTTCATCACGCATAAAAAAGCTAAATGGCTGCGCAGGGCGGGCTGCTGCAGTACGGTCACGCCACCTTTCCTCGTCATGTACCTTGTCTTTACTCCGAAACTTCGTTCCAAAACGCAGATTGCCGGGATTATTTGCCACATCAAAGGGAAGAGATGCGTTTATTTGACCCGACCATTCGTTCTTCCTTTGCGTCGTTTGATCGGTTCGTGTATTCGCGAAACACCCACGCATCATCGTTCAGATGTTCGTTGGTTTGGAACAATGAAATCTCGGGAAACAGCGCACTTCCGGAAAAGTCATATGAAATCCTCGGAATTCTGGTTTGGCGATAGAGCAACTCCTGTCGCGATGGATAGTATTGTTCTGCACGACTGAATGAAAGTGCATAATCAATATCCATCACATCCAGTTTGGTTCGCCCTCCAGCCGAAAGGGTCAGCAGTTCATTAATCACCACCCGATTGCGATATTGCCTCACAATAGTGGGATTTATAAACTCAGCGCGTTGACTTGTCGCGCCAGGCTGAATGGTACCATCGGTGTAATCAATCTCCAACCGATAGCGGCTCTCCCAATCCTCAAATTTAGCAAATGTTCCCCGAATAAAGTAGGCACTGGTATTCGTTGGCATAAATTCCAAGGCTCCACTGACTGAAGTGCGCGTACGCCGGGTTTCATAGTCCTTGAAAACAGTGTCTTCAACGAACCAAATGTTTAGCGAGTCATCAAACTCCCATGAATTCTCAATATTATCCAACTCGCGGTTTGTGCGCCCATAACTGGCTGAAAGCGTTAGGCCAACCGTGCGGTCTGCGAATACATCACTGTATGTCGCTGCAGTCCTGAAGTCATTGGTACTGCCCATGTTATTGTAACTACCGGAAATACTTCCCCGAACAACTCGTCCAGCCTGATCAAAGGCGGATTGGGTCACTATGTTGACCGCACCTGCTATACTGTCGGCATCCAAATCAGGCCGCAACGCTTTGAAAACTTCTATTTGATTTACGATATCAGTAGGAATCGTATCCAGATCAATAGCCCGCGAACCACTGTCGGGAGATGGTAGACTTATGCCATCCACGCTTATGCTTGTGAACTGGCGGGGTGCACCACGAACATTTATGTAACGCCCTTCACCTTGGTCTCGCTCTATGGCAATGCCAGGCAAGCGCTGCAAAGATTCTGCGATGTTTGCGTCCGGGAACCTGCCTATCGAGTCAGCGGAAACAATGTTGGAAATATTACGATTTGTTCTCTGCTGATTGAGTGCACGGGCTTGTCCCTCAAATGTACCACGCACTTCAAAGGCTTCTAACTCCAATACCTCTGGGGCAATTCTGGCGTCAACGGTGGTTATACCTTCCGCTCGAACTGTCACTGACATCGTTAAGGGATTGAATCCAAGATAGGTAAACAAAAGGCGTTGCTCACCAGTAGGAACATTGCGCAATGAAAAAGATCCTGACCGATCTGTCGCAGTTTCAATCGAAGTGCCTATGACACTAACACGTGTGCCAGGCAAGGGGGTCCCCGATCCAGATTCCACCGCGGTTCCAAGTATCGTGCCTGTCGCACCTTGAACGTTTAATTGCAATGCGCATAGCAGCGCAGTGACCAGTACAATTATTGTATTTTTCATATCTGTGTTGTTAAGCAGATTTTGACTTCCATCCGCTTAACAACCCAGGTCAACGATCAATACTGTCTGAAACCAACACTTAACTCAATGGCCACTTTGCCGTCACATTAAGATCAGTTTGTAACATCTTTACCCTCCTAAAAGCGTAAGCCGCCATTCACACCTATCAGCCACCCATTGCGCAGACGGTAATCCGCCAATTCAACCCGATCGCTCATGAACCGCATCGTACGGTGGGCATCATAACCAGCGTAAGGCTGAAGAAACAGTCCACGCGGGAATGTATAAGTTAACCCTAACAGGAGGCGATAGGCACGGTCCTCAACCGCTACACGCCTGCCAGTTGCATCACGCAAGGTTCCCAGTCCCACAGAATAGTTAGCCCATTGTACTGAACCAGAAACACGCAACCTGCCATCTCCACTGACATCGTAATCAACACCGGCAATGTCCAGATTATCAATACCCGATGCCTCAAACAAGCGAATCGTCCAGTGCTCGTTGGCAGTGTAGCGCACCGAAAAAACCGGAATGAACAAATCACTTTGCTCCAAACGGGTTCCGGCTATCACGCCGGCACTGATGCGTAATTGCGGATTGACCGCGTATGTCAGCAATACCCCTACATTGTAAGTGTCTGTTTTACTCAGACTCATGGCTTCAATTCCAGTGCCCTGATACCCGCGAGCAAAACTCAAGGAACCAAAGCTCTGCACTCCCCAGCGCTCGTTCAGCGCATAAAAACCAAAAGCACTCAGTCCAAACTCATCGATTTTTTCATAGGGGGTTATCAAATTTCCAGCGACCGGAATGGGCGCAGACCAATCCGCATTCACTAACAGCGTTTGCAAACCAAATCCAAAACGCCAATCCCTGCCACGGGCCTTCACGAAATCAATATTGGCTCGGTGAAAATGCCCATCCAGCTTGCTGTCCACTCCTCGAACAGAGGCAGATCCAAGGTAACCAATACCCGCTCGCGCCGATGCCTGCATCACTGTTGTAACAGCCTCCTCAGCCTGGGCATTACCAGGCACAGCGAGGCACAGGCCACTGATCATGGCAGTTATTGATAAAAGATACTTTTGTACTCGGTTATTCATAAGGGTTATCTGAATGCTACGCTGCCATTCCCTTAAGTGCAAATTTTTCAATGCGATCAATTTTGCTTGCAAAATCTTGTTTTTAATCACGTCATCCCACCATGTTTGACTCACTTTTAATGCGTTTGTTTCCAGATTTAACATTCACCGAACAGCAGGCAGTGAACTGGATAGAATCTCATTCAGATTTGCAAGGTTTGCAGCTGGAAATCAAACGTGCGAGTGGATGGGAGCTGTGGGCAGGCGAGCTATTGGTTGCCAATCGGGATTGCTTGTTGGCAGGTCAATCCAGTGGAGCGGTGTTGCGGTTCGAACGTGAGAGCAAAAAAATGCGCAGCGGTATATGATGCGGAGGGTCTTGCGGAAGCAGTAGCGCTGCAGGAAGCGGGATTGATTGATGGCGATATAGTGCTGTTGTTACCCGCTGACTGGCAACAGGCGGTAAAAGCGGTGAATGAAACCAGCAGCTGGGTTATGAGTGTGGCTGAGGATGCGTTGACCGCGGGACGAGGAGAGACTTCACGCCAGCTAGAGTCCCTTCTGGCTTACTGCGATCAGAACGCCGTAAGCGATTGCCATTTGACGGCAGGACAGAACGCACTGCAAGTCAGTGTGCGGAGCCAAGGGTTATTGCGACCTTATCTGAAATTGGATCGCTGCAGCGGACTTGGTTTGTGTCGGGCGCTGCGTCAGAGAGCCGGATTAAATCTGGAGACTTTGACCATGCCCATCGATGGGACATTGAAGGCATTTGGCAAAAAAATCCGCCTGGCAGCTACCCCATCCATCGCCGGAGAAAGTGTGACCCTTCGTTGGCCTGGCAAAAAATCAGCCGTCAGATCACCGGATGAACTTGGATTAAGTGATACCCAAATTGAGTTGGTCACGTCCAGCGTTGGCCGCAAACTAAACGGTCTGGTCATAGTGAGTGGTGGCGTGGGAGCAGGCAAAACTACCACGCTGTACTTTCTAATGCGTTTTTTTAGGATACGGCAAAAGAATCGTTACTCTGGAAGACCCGGTGGAATGCTGGGAACGGGAATGGACCCAGATGGATATGAGCACCATTTCTGCCAAAAACAGACATGCATTCCTGCGGGCAGCTTTGCGCCAAAGTCCTGACTGGCTGATGATTGGGGAGTTGAGGGATACGGAAGGCGTTCAACTGGCGCTCTCTGCCGTGAGCACAGGACATAAGGTGTGGACGAGTCTTCACTTGACCAGTGCCAACATGTTGGGACCTCGACTTCAGTCCTTGGGATGTGGCGTCAATGCGCTAGAGAACTTGAATGTCCTCCATATCCACCAATCGTGGTGCTCCGGTGATACCCCGACGCAAAATCGAAAGGTAAAGTTTGAAATAGATGTCATAGATACCAGCCCCATACAGGAGATATTGCCTTGAAGACGACAACCAGACAAAAGGATGCATATGGAAATCGGAATTAAACAACACAACGACTGCCCATACTCCATGGGCGATTTACTGGAACTGATGGTGGATCAAGGGGCAAGCGACCTGCATATCCAAGTGGGACAACCCCCAACACTGCGATTGCACGGCTCCATGGTGCCCGTTGATGGCCCCAATTGCACCGCGGATGATACCGAACAGTTGATGCAATCCATTACTTCGGAAACTAAGATGAGCCAATTGAAGCGCACTGGTGGTGCTGACTTTGGTTTCGCCTACAAAGACCAAGCCCGGTTCCGCGTCAGTGTGCTGAAATCCAAGGGAAATTACGGCATGGTGTTGCGCACCATCCCTAACAAGATGCTCGAATTAACCGAAATAGGTCTGCCCGACAGGATCAAGGAATTGCTGACCCGACCACGCGGTTTGATCCTGGTCACCGGGCCGACAGGATCCGGCAAGAGCACTACCTTGGCGAGCATGATCAATTGGATCAACGAAAACCGCGACGGTCACATTATCACCATTGAGGATCCGATCGAATACTACCACGACCACAAACGAAGTATAGTCACCCAGCGTGAACTCGGCACGGACACACCCAGTTTTGCCGAAGCTATCAGAGGAGCGCTGCGCCAGGACCCCGATGTGATTTTGGTGGGTGAAATGAGAGATTTGGAAACCATTGAGGCTGCGGTCACGGCAGCAGAAACCGGACACCTTGTTTTCGCTACTTTGCATACAACTGGCGCGGCCAGAACCGTGGATAGAATTGTCGACGCATTTCCCGCGTCCACAAAGGATCAGATCCGCACGCAGTTGGCTTCGTCTATCCTGGCAGTCGTTTCTCAGGTTTTGTGTAAGAAGACTGGCGGTGGCAGGATTGGCGCATTCGAGATCATGGTAAGCACTACTTCTGTCGCCGCCTTGATCAGAGAAAACAAAACTTTCCGCATACCATCTGAAATTCAGACGGGTTCACGCTACGGTATGATTTCGTTGGATGCTTATTTGATGAGCTTGGTTAACCGCGGTTTGATTGAGGCAGATGAAGCTCTCGAAAAAGCCCAGTTGATGACTGAAATGAAGGAAAAATTCCGTGCATCAGGCATTGCATTCACTGACCACTGATTCAGTCGACCCTGTGGCTCGCCATTGGATGGAATTGTTGTCCAATGCACTAAGCTCAGGAGTCACAGATATTCACTTGCAAGTGCAAGACAATCAGTGGTGCTTGCGTTGGCGTGAACCAACCGGATGGCGGACTTTGCCAAAGCAAAGGCTCCCGATACCCCACCGCGCCGTACAATGGGTTCAGGTTCAGTCCGGCATGGAAACAGGCACATTGACCTCTCCCAGGGACGGTGGGCTGCATTGGCAATCACCTGAGGGCCAGCAACTGTACCTGCGGATATCCATCGTACCATTGCAAAATGGATTAAGCCTGGTTGTCAGAATCCTTAAACCCGAACTCATGGTGGCACCTCCAATCAGCCTGGGTATGCCCGCTGATATCGTCAACAATTGGGGCCAAACTTTCTGCGATCAACCAGGCTTACATTTGTTCACCGGACCTACCGGAGCAGGCAAAACCACCACAATGTTCAGCTTGTTAAGCACTCTCCATTTGCAACACCTCAAAATCATGACTGCGGAGGATCCGGTGGAATACTGCCTGCCAGGCGCTGTACAGGTACAGATTAATCCTCATCAAAACTTTGGCTTCGGTGAAGCTTTGCGCACCTTTTTTCGGCACGATCCTGATGTCGTCGTTGCAGGAGAAATCAGGGACGCAGAGACTGCAGCGGTGGTAGCATCTGCTGCAGTCAGCGGCCTCCGCGTGCTGGGCACCTTGCATTGCGAGGGTGCCAACAACGCCATAAACAGAATGACCAGGTTGGGAGTACATCCAAACCTGGTCAAAATCGGTCTGCGTAGCGTGATGACCCAGTGCCGCACCCACAATGGGGTGCAATTCAATTGGTCGCGCTTCCCAAACTAGCTGTTGAGTGCCGCCACCACCGTATCGGCAGTCATCCCCAACTCCTTCAAAACTGTGCTGCCCGGTGCACTGAGGCCAAATCGGTCGATGCCAACAACTTTGCCATCCAAACCGACGTACTGATACCAAAGTCCGGATACACCGGCCTCGATCGCGACACGCTTGCGACAGGATTTTGGCAGGACG
The DNA here is from genome assembly GCA_021208135.1 of Verrucomicrobiota bacterium. Classification (GTDB taxonomy): domain Bacteria; phylum Verrucomicrobiota; class Verrucomicrobiia; order Opitutales; family Oceanipulchritudinaceae; genus JAJOKB01. The sequence continues at coordinate 6,654 of JAJOKB010000064.1, forward strand.
GATTCCTTGTAGGCAGCATCCTGACGATTAAAGAGTTCAAAACTAGGCACAGAAACGACTCTCACTCCACTTCCTGCCTTGGCTGCGGCTTCCATGGCAACATGGAGTTCACTGCCTGAGGCCAGAATAATGGCTTCCAATGGACTCGATTCAGCTTTGGCTACATAAGCACCGCGCAGGGTTCCTGCACGGCGCTTCTCAGCCGTAACTGTACTGATTGCCGGAATATTCTGACGAGTCAAAATCAATGCTGTCGGACCATCGGTGCGTGCAATCGCAGCAGCGAACGCAGCAGCTGTTTCCTCAACATCACCAGGACGGATCACATCGAGATTTGGAATCGTGCGCAGTGCGGAGGTTGTTTCCACTGGCTGATGGGTAGGGCCATCTTCGCCCACACCAACAGAGTCATGCGTGAAAATATAGAACACCGGCAACTTTGACAGCGCTGCCAAGCGAATACTTGGGCGCATGTAGTCAGAAAAGGTGAGGAATGTTGCACCTGATGTGATCCAGAATCCATCGTAGGCAATACCGTTCATCACTGCACCCATGGCGTGTTCACGAATGCCATAGCGGAAGTTGCGCCCCGAAGGATTTCCTTTGCTGTAATCACCCACATCTTTGATATAGTTTTTTGTGGAGCCAAACAGATCGGCACTACCAGTGGTCACGGTTGGCAAGGCTTTGGCGATGGGCTGAAGAACGGCTCCGCCAGTGTTGCGGGTGGCATCGGGCTTAGCGTCAGCAGCACTGACCGGGATCAGGTCCAACAACTCCTGAGCAGAAGGACGCTTTCCTTGCTGCGCGCTCTCAATTTCTGCCGCCAGTTGCGGTTCTGAAGCGGCCCACGCCTGGTAGGTTTTTTCCCACGCGGAATAACTTTGCGCCAAGGACTGCGCATGGTTCCTGAAGTAAGTGTACACTTCATCACTGACGTAAAAATGCTCCTCGGGCAAACCCAAGCCCTTGCGTGCACCTTCGCCAAACTTGGCACCACCTTCACCGTGAGCCTTCCAGGTACCAGCAACTTCAGGAATACCTTTACCAATGAGCGTTTTTGCAATGATAAACTTGGGTTTGCCGTTGTCATTTGCTTTGGCCGAGGCGACTGCTTTTTGCACAGCCGACAGATCATGCCCATCAATGGTCATGACATCAAAACCGTAGGCCTCATAGCGCTTGGCTGTGTCCTCGCTTTGCGATTCTTCCGCCTGAGCGTCCAGCGTAACGTCATTGCTATCGTAGATTAGAACCAAGTTATCCAATCCCAGGTGTCCTGCCAAAGAACTGGCTTCCGCTGCAACACCTTCCTGCAAACATCCGTCACCAGCCAAGCATATGACGTGGCTGTCAAATATTGTGTACCCGGACTTGTTATAACGCTCAGCACACTTTTTCAGGGAAATCGCGATACCCACAGCATTGCCCACTCCTTGCCCCAATGGACCTGTGGTGCACTCAACACCAGGTGTTTCAGCATACTCTGGGTGCCCCGGCGTCATCGAATGCAACTGGCGGAACTTCTTGACCTGCTCCATAGGCAAATCATAGCCGCTCAGATGTAACCAGGCATATAAAAACATGCTGCCATGCCCAGCAGATAAAACAAACCTGTCGCGGTTGATCCAGCGCGGCTGTTTCGGATTGTAGCTCAGCGCATTGCCGTAGAGAACCGCGCCAATCTCTGCGCAGCCAAGTGGCAATCCCAGGTGTCCAATTCCTGCGGCGTGAACAGCGTCAATTGCCAAACCACGGGCTTGGTCGGCAGCTTTTTGTAGTACTTCGGAGTTCATAGTATGTACTCCCAATCAATCGCACTGTATCCGCAAACAAAAGCAAAAAAAAAACTGTAGTTGTTGAATGTAGTGTTGACAGCCCTCTCTAACACAAAATTATTCTCACTTCCAGCCATGCGTAACCATCGTTTTGAGACTGTGGAACAGCAATGGGATGCTCACACGGGCAATTCCTGCAGAAGAGTATTGGTCCTGAATCGCAATTGGCAGGCGGTTAACATTATCGGTGTCAAACGGGCTTTCAGCTTGCTTTGGCAGGAACACGCCAAAGTTATCAACACATTCGATGATACCTTGGCTGCGGTATCGGCCAGCGAGTGGCTCGAATTCTCGCGTTCACGTCAATTTTTCGCTAATGCTGAGTACGTTCGCACCATACGTATGAACATTTTGCTGCCCAAGGTCATGCTGCTCAATGAATTTGACCGCTTGCCTGTAGCTGAGGTAAAATTCAACCGTCAAAGTGTGTTTGAACGAGACAATTTTACCTGTCAGTACTCAGGCAAAGTCTGCCGCCCTAAAGATTTGACATTGGATCATGTGATCCCACGGGAACGGGGCGGCAAAACAACTTGGGAGAATATTGTTACCTGTAGCCGGGAAGTTAATGCACGCAAAGCGAACAGGCTGCCTCACGAAGCAGGGCTCACGTTGCTGCGTCGGCCCAAAAAACCCAATTGGCGACCGTTCGTTTGCGTGGCAGCAGGCTCAGATATCGACCCAACATGGATTTCATTTCTGCAACTGGAGCGTGCAGGTTAATACTGCTCCAGCCGTTGATTGCCAATTTAGGCTGCTCCACGAACGGGTCTTCTCAGTAGTTCATTTCTACTTGCGTGAATGCAGTTGACCGTTTTTGTTACACCTGTCTCAATAAATATCATGACAACAACGGAAATCGACACGGCCGTACCCCCGGATCAAGCGCTAGAGACGTTTCGCGAGTTCTTGGCGGGCAAGGGGTTACGGGTGACCAACCAACGCTTGGCCATTTTCACTGCCGCGTTCGAAAATCCCGAACATTTCACTGCTGAAGACTTGCTCGACAAGGCTCGCGCCATTGATCGTTCCGTGTCTCGCGCTACTGTTTATCGCACCCTGCCAATTCTCACGGAAAGTGGCTTGGTCAAAGAAATTGATGTCGGGCGCGACTACAAATTCTACTTGGCAAGCAAAGGTAGGAAAATAGATCAAGCACAGGTTGTTGATGTAGAGACAGATAAAATTTATGAAGTCGACGCGCCCTTTCTGGAGTGGTACGCCAAATCGATTGCAGCCAAGCTTGGACTAGAGGCTATTTCACACCGACTTCAAGTGCAAGCCCGCCCCATTCAACGCTAACGTCATCAATTGGCAATGGGACAAAAACGCAAAAGCCAGGATAATCATGCTTTCGAAATTGCGTTCTGCGAAAGCATTCTCAAGCGACGCCCGGACTATCCGGAGGTAATGGAAATGCTGGCTGGATTTTATACCAAGGCAGGTGAACTGAATAAGGGACTGGAGCTAGATAAAAAAATTGGTTGAACGGGAACCATCCAACGCGGTCTATCACTACAATTATGCCTGTAGCTTAGCATTGCTGGGCGAACCTGAAGGCGCGGTCAATGCGCTGCAAAAAGCCATAGAACTTGGGTATGAAGACTTTGGATGGATGATCAAAGACCCGGACCTGAAAAGTTTACATAGCCTTTCCGCATTCCAAAATTTGCTAGTCTGAGTTGCATAGTCCCCTCCCCGGCGACAATTTAAGTTATGGATATGTATAACTACGCCAAACAACTTCACTCAATTTGGACACATGCCGTTGAACTTTATCAGGACGGTAATCGGGATGTCCCTGCTTACTTTAATGACGCGCAAATGCAGTTTTTGCAAAGCATAGGACATACAGCGCGGGAGGTATACGATTTTGCGGAAGATTTCGTTAACTCAGGCGAACCCGATTTCACGACCTTCGCTCTTTGCGCGGAAGCCAGACGCAATTACTTTATGCTCAAGCAGGGCGGGCAGCCCAGCGAAAAATCCATAGACATGGCCTCACTGCCAGCAAAATCAGCTGCAGTCAGAGGTATCGAATGGTTGCCGCGAATAGTACCCAAAGCATTGGCCAAATTACGCGGTGAAATGCCCGATGAACTCATGTACGGATGCGGCGGAGATCGCCGCTTCTTTAAGACCCATGGTATTCATCCAGCGGAATTTTTAGCCGTTGTCGCGCACTTTGAGCACGACGTCGAAGGCATTTATGACTGGGTGCAGAAACGCGCCAAGGTTTGAGCCGATACCATTCAGACCAGACTAGCGCTTATCCATTGACGGGCAATTCAGGATCCGCCTGATAAAGACCCCGATTCAGGGCTTCCAGTTGGCGTTCAGCGAAACCGGGTGACTTTGGATTGTCACCTGGCTGATAAATCAGCGTGCCGCCGTTTGCCAATATTTTCTCCTGCACGGGCCTAACTGCAACCGCAGCGAATGTAGCGGCTGCTCGATTGATCAAAAATGAGGATGCGATCCCTGCCGCTTCGCCCAAAGCCATCCAGGCCGGCTCCATGCGCACACTGCTGAACCCAATGTGAGTGGCAGAGACAGCTACGGGGACAATGACATTGTCGACGGCATCAGAAACCATCGCCTCATACGGCACCGTGTAAGGTTTACTGCTGAAATTGAAGAATCCCTCCAAAGAGGGTTTGCCAGGTTCAGCTTTTTGGCAGGCATGAGAATCCAAAGCATAGCTACTGGCTGTAACACTGGTGGGATAAACCGGCGGACGCATACCAGGATAAATCGGCGAGATATCATGACCAGTGAGCGTAAATAGCCCTTTGATACGACGGCCTTCACGCACATAAACGTAGCGGGGAAAATTGTCGTTGTCCTGATACTCATCGGCAGCAAAACCCCACTCTGCAACCCGGGCTCGAAAATCCGCAGGCAGAGAGGGATCATTGGCTGCGAACCAAAACAACCTTCAATATATTCGCGCAATCGCTGAGCGAACTTATCTCGCCACTGCCAATCTGCCTCAGGCCATGGGTAGTTTTCCTCGGGAAGATCCGTGGACAAGAATGCCAGATGCTGATTATTGGCATCGGATTTACCATTGGGTAAAACCACGATATTGGTTAGAAATCCTATGCCATCCAAAAACAACTCCCGACCCGGGATACCAGCAAATCGCTGTTCTCGCCAGCAATCCGTCAACAATTGATACTCATCCGGATTATAGTTCTGTGGCTTACGAAATGGAACCCGATTGCTTGGTTCACGAGTCAAGCAAAGCCGATAGTTATATGCCTGAACCCTGTGGTCCCCCTCCCCTGTCGATCCTTCGGAAGGCGGCAATGCCCACGCTTTATACAATACTCCGGCAAACGGCTCATGGAATTCGCGTACATCTTCCCTGCCAAGGCGATAGGGTATGCCAGCCGCCGCCGCCAAATCACCCTCATATGTGCAGTCAGCATAAGCATCTGCAGAGTAGGTAACCAACTCACCGGTTAGCCGATTCAACACAGTCAACGATTTCACCGCATTACCCTGTTTCGCTAAACGATCAGCCCGCACATCGAACTGCATGTTGGTTTTGACCGTAATGCGTTCGGGATACTCATTTAAAAAGCTCCATAGCACGGCTTCAGCAACTGAGGCCTCAAAATGATAACCGTTGCTGCAGTCCTTAAATTGCTGGGAATCCTGACCATAGGTTTTCCGGTAGTGATCTGCAATGCGCTCCACAAACTGACGAAAAAACCCTGTGGTTGCATCGCGGCGACTAATATCAGTGGCACCCAAACCGTTGGCGGGAAGGCCACCGATATGCGCATAACGCTCAAGAAGCAGCACATTCAATCCTTCGCGCGCAGCAGCGTATGCGCAGGCGATTCCGGCAGGCGTAGCACCCAGAATAAGCAAATCAAATTTCATTCAAACCATTCAAGGCGACCGTTGATTTGCGTCAATCAGGATATGAACAAAGCCGTAGTCATTACACAGTGTCTATCTGAAATGACTCCATTGTCTTGGACAGCACGGGAATGAAGGTGCCTCTTGACCAGCAGGCCAGACTGAACAACTTCATTGGTATGCGCATCGATATCATTACAACAGGAGGGACCATTGATAAGGTCTATTTCGATGCCCTCAGCTCATTTCAAGTAGGAGATCCTCAAATCGGCGAAGTTCTGCGCCAGGCACACACCGCATTCGAATTCCATATCCATACGCTGATGAGAAAGGATAGTCTGGAGCTTACAGATGAAGATCGCTCACTGATTCTCAATACTATTAAAAATTGCCCTGGATCGAGAATTCTAATCACTCATGGTACTGATACTATGGCACAAACCGGCAAGTTTTTGCAGGATTTGAGAGACAAAACCATTGTGCTGACCGGTTCTCTGAATCCAGTACGCTTCAAAGAGAGCGATGCCATTTTCAACATTGGCTTCGCAGTTGCAGCTGTTCAATTACTGGCCCCAGGCGTCTATCTCGCAATGAATGGTAGAGTTTACGATCCTAACAAGGTCACCAAAGATAGAAGCCAGAACCGATTTATAGAGCTGGCACAATAGCAATGCTACAGCAGCTCCTTGGCACGATCCAAAATTCGCTTCTCCTCTTCAGTCAATGATCCAAAGCCGGATTCATTGATTTTATCGAGAATGCGATCCACTTCTGTGCGTAAATGCCCGCGCGTCATTTGATCAGGCTCAGGGGAATGGGTCTGAGTCGAATTCGATACTTGACCTCCTACATTCACCCTGAATTTCGGCTGCTCTTGACGAGCAGCTGCTCTGCGCGCCCAAACTGGTTCCTCTGTCCGTACTGGCTGGAACTTGCGCAACCAGGAGGTCGCAGTTGGACGGCTAAAAAACCAGCGTCCATAAATCAACCCGCCTATTAAGCCACCGAGATGAGCTGAATGGGCTGTGGTTCCAGATCGCCCTGGAACCAACTCGTCAAACATGAAAAAGAACAGTTGAAAACCTGCTATAATGTAAAGGAGATGCTTTCCGGTAATGGTTCCGGGAAAGAATAAAAAGCCCATGGGCATGTCCCAACGAAATAAGCAAAACAACGCCATAATGCCAAATACACCGGCAGAGGCTCCCACTAGAATGTGATTCGCACCCATGGCCCACTGAACGCCTAACCAACTCACTGCGCCCACAAACACCGCCACAACGAATGCTTCAAGAAAACGCTCGGAACCTATCCGGTCCTGCACTTCCCTTCCAAACCAATAAAGAAATATCGTGTTCAATAGCAGATGCCATGGAAAAGGCTCACGGGTGGAATGAAGTATACCGTAACTGAGCATAGTCCACATTTTGCCAGCAGTTAAGTTTTCTAAACTCAAACTAAACCACTGCAAAAGAAACGGCGACTGAAACCAGTGGTGCAAAATATTCTGCACCAGAAACACTCCAACAAGAGTAATCAACAACCACTTTAGCGCACTGAATCCGGCCGGCTCGTAGGGTGGCCCCGGATTGTAGCGCATATATGGCCGATTATAGATACTCATCCGGGCACTATAGCCCGTGTATCGCGGCTTTGTCAACGGCCAGCGCCGCCTCTTTCAAAGACTCAGAGATTGTTGGATGCGCATGTACGGTCTTTCCGAGGTCCTCTGCACTGCCACCATAAGTCATGTGCGCAACTGCAGATGCAATCATTTCTGATGCTCCGGCACCAATGATCGCTACGCCAAGGATGCGATCTGTTTTTGAGCAGGCGATGACTTTCGCCATGCCGTCAGTCGCATCCTGCGCTATCGCACGGCCATTGGCCACCAACTGAAACTTACCTACCTTAAAATCAAGACCTTTGTCCTTGGCCTGTTTCTCAGTCAAGCCCACCGCTGCAATTTCAGGGTGCGTGTAGATGACATTTGGCACCAGAGAATAATCCAAGTGGGCATGTTTACCTGCAATCCACTCAGCTGCGGCAACACCGTCCTCTTCAGCCTTATGCGCCAACATCGGCCCCTCAACAACGTCACCAATAGCCCAAATTCCAGGCACCGATGTACGCAGCTCCTTAACCGGAATCCGGCCTTTGCTGTCGGTAGTTAATCCTGCAGCGGAGAGATTCAATCCCTCAGTGTATGGTTTGCGACCCACGGAGACCAAAATCTTTTCTGCAATGAAAGTCACCGCCTTGCCCTTCCTTTCAGCCTGAAGTTCGAGCAGGCCCTTTTCTGTACGAGTAACACCGGTAACCTTGGTCTCGGTATTAAACTTCAACCCCTGCTTTTTGAAGATACGCTCGGCCAATTTGCTTACGTCATCGTCTGAGCCAGCAGCAATGTTAGGCAGAAACTCAACCACAGTCACCTCTGTCCCAAGACGAGCCCAGACGGAACCCATTTCCAACCCAATAGCACCTGCCCCGACAACTACCATACTGGATGGCACACGGTCTAACTTCAGTGCTCCAGTACTGGAGAGGATATCCTTCTCATCAAAAGGCAAAAACGGCAATTCCACCGGAACTGATCCTGTCGCAATCACTATGTTATCCGCCTGCAATTGCACCGGCTCTTTGCCGCTGGCAACTTGCACCGTCTTGGCATCGACAAATGAAGCCTCGCCATAAAAAACCTCTATTCCACGCTTGGCTACCAAGGTTTTCACGCCAGTGCGCAATTGCTCAACCACTTTGTTTTTGCGCTCCATCAATCCACTGACTTCCATCCGCACTTCAGAAACCACCAAACCATGACTCTTGCCATGCAAAGCTTGTTGATAAAGTTCCGTGGAATGCAAAAGTGCCTTGCTTGGAATACAGCCTACGTTCAGGCAGGTGCCGCCCAGATGGGGCACTTTCTCCGCCAGAGCCACCTTGAGGCCAAGCTGGGCCGCGCGGATCGCGCAAACATAACCACCAGGACCACCACCAATTACGATAATATCAAATTTTTGCATTTCCTCAAATTCAATTGAAATTAGACATCAAGCAACAAGCGGGTAGGATCTTCCAAAACTTCCTTCACTTTCACTAAAAATGTGACTGCCTCCCGGCCATCCACCAAACGGTGATCATAGCTCAATGCCAAGTACATCATCGGCTTGATGACTACCTGGCCATTTTCAGCCATCGGCCGTTCCTTGATCGCATGCATCCCGAGAATACCCGACTGGGGTTGATTCAAAATCGGAGTGGACAGCATGGACCCAAAAATACCTCCATTAGTGATCGTAAAAACGCCGCCCTGAAGATCGTCGACAGTGATTTTCCCGTCTTTGGCTTTCTTGCCGTATTCAACAATCGCTTTTTCTATTCCGGCCATAGTCAGCTTATCGCAATCACGAATGACCGGAACCATCAATCCACGCGGCGTGCTGACCGCCATGCCGATATCGTAAAAATGATTTTCGACAATCTCATCTCCCTCAATTTGGGCATTCAATTGAGGCACCGCCTGCAGTCCATAAACCACAGCCTTAGTGAAGAAACTCATAAAGCCGAGCTTAACACCATGTTTGGCAACAAAGGCATCCTGATACTTTTTGCGCAAATTCATGACCGGAGACATGTCAACCTCGTTAAAGGTCGTCAGAATGGCAGCGGTTTGTTGCGCTTGCACCAATCGCTCTGCAACCCGGCGACGCAGAGGCGACATCTTCTTACGCGATTGGCGTTGCTCCACTACATCCGACTTTACCCCAGAGGCAGGAGTAGCAACCGCTGATGCAGCCGACGGCTTCGGGCCAGCAGACGCCTTGGTTGCAGCCGCTGCCAACATATCACCCTTCGTGAC
>JAJOKB010000110.1 GCA_021208135.1 Verrucomicrobiota bacterium
GCAGGTTCACGCACTGGCTCGGGCAACGGTTCGGGCTCGGGTAACGGCTCGGGCTCCGGCAGCGGCTCGGGAACAGGTTCAGGCGGCGGGGGCTCTGGTAACGGTGGTGGCTCCTCCTCGGGCGGGGGCGGTTCAGGTTCATCCGGGATTTCCGGCATCTCCCGTACAAATGTACTGGTTGCCTCAGTGGCGAGCAACCTGTCAGTCGGGCGCAAGTCAGGCTCAGGCAGCGGTTGTTGACGCTGAACTTCCTGCGTGGGAGGTGGCACCGGCATGATCCGGCTTTCCATGACCATTGGAACTTCCTCAAAAGCGACCCGGATTTCTACAATTTCCCGACTGCGCGACCACAAGCCAATGGCTAAATGCAGGGCTACAGAAATCAGCAACCACCAATGCAATGTACTGCGCCTGGCTCTCAACATGGTCAATCAGCTGCCTCTTCGTAAAGAAAATGGAACTGCAATGCCCCGGCAGCAGTGGCCGTACGCATCAATTGCAGGATGACTCCGTAACTGGCTTTTTCATCAGCGCGCAAAAACACAGCCCGATCCTCCACGTCCACCAGTCGCTCGCGCAAGGCCGCCTCCAATGCCTCCAGTGCAATCGGCTCACTATTAAGGTAAGTATTGTCCGCGGCATCCAAATTGAGCACCAACATCGGTGGTGTCGTCTCATGTTCGACATTGTCCAGGCGGGGCAACACCAGATCCAGCGACGGATACAGGAAACTCGAACTGAGCATGAAAAATACCAGCAACTGAAAAAATAACATCAATCAGGGGCGTCAGCTCCACCCCACCCTCATTGTTGCGCGGCAGTTCAAATTCAACGGCCATCGTCAGGACTCCAGTTGCGCAATCTCGTCCAATATACTCACGACTTCCTTCATACGTCTGGCCTTGCGCTCTCCAGAGGATTGAAAGTATTGAAAGGCCAAAAGCGCTGGAATAGCAACCATCAGCCCGGCAACCGTGGTCAGCAACGCCTCCCAGATACCACCGGCCAAATCATCCGGGCGAACCCGCCCTCCCAAAGCTTCAATGTTGTAAAACGCAACGACCAATCCAAACACAGTGCCCAACAATCCCATCAATGGGGTCACCTGTGCAATCGTGTAGATGATTTTCAAATGCTTGTTCCATTCCGCCAATATACGCTCGCCCTCCCGGCGCAAAGCCTCATTGCGCACTTGCGCCTCCACGCGGGCATACTGCCAATAAATAACCGCAATGCTGGCCTCGGGTGACTTCTGCTTCGCCAGCCACTCCGGAGCCTTGGCACCCCCTTCAGCTTTAAATGCCTCGCGCAATCGGTCCAAAAACACCGGATAACGCAAAATCGCCCGACCGTGAGCATACAGTCGATCCGCAATCACCGCGACGCCAATTATCGAACATATCAGGATGGGCCACATCATGAAGCCACCTTTTGCAAACCATTCACTGACCATAATTGATTCTCACCTTTCCGATGTTGCTGTTGTACAAACCTGACGCGAATCTGGACTGATACGCGCAAACAGGTTAAACGAGGTCATTTTTGTCTCGCATAGAGCAAAAAGTATACTCAATTTTGAAAATAGGAATAATATTAGCTACGGTATGCCAAGCAATTAAACATCTACCGAAAATATTTTAACCGGAACTGGCAACCCAAACACAAGTCTACCATGCAAACACCAAACACATTACTCAATCGCAAATCCAGATGGGCACTGGCGACCAGCTTGCTCCTCGCTTGCTCGATGACCTCCGCCAGCTATATTCAGGTTGCATCCTGGAGCGACATCAACGTCACTGGTAGTCTGTCCATCCAGAATTTTGTCTTTACCAGCCCAACTGAACTGATCGTCGGTCTGAACGGTGCCAGTGGAGACGGTTGGGCAGGCGTGGCTGTCAATCGGGTCACCGGCATAGGCAGCGGCAATCTGGTAACCACAAATATCATGGGACCTTCCACCTGGGGTGCCAACAGCTTTTCACCTCTGCGCAGTTCGTTCAATGTCAATGCGGGCGTGCTCAGTTTTGGCGTCACCGGCATTGCTTCACTCGCCGGGTTTTACGACCTGAATCTCACCACTGGAGTAGTCACCAATCGCGCCACCGCTGAATCTATTCAGAATACCATCCCTGGTAACTTCACCATGTCGGCAACCGCAACTCAGGTACCCAACGGTGACTTTTTCATCTACAACAGCAACGCACAAAATCGCTCGCTGGTCCGCCTTTCCGGCAGTACTCCGTCCATTCTCCTCAATGAATCTGAGATCGTGGGTATCTTTGGCACCGGCGGTACCATCATACAATCCATGACAGCGCTGAGCAATGGTAGTCTGATTTTGGCAAACGGTCAGAACAACGTGATCGCCGCATTTGATCCGGTGACCCTGAACAGTTCAATTCTCTTAACGACCACAGAATTGGGCTCCGTGACCTTCCAGAGTTTCTTTGCCGCACCGGACGGACTGGTTTACTTCAATACCACCAACCGCGAAATCTGGTCCTTTGATCCTGCCAATGCAGTTTCTACTCTGACATTGGTTATCGACCGCGATACCATTGAAGCAGGCCCTGCCGGCAGCGCCTCCACCATCAATGCGTTGGGCTGGTATGACGGCAATATTGCCTGGGCCCCCGGCGGCAATAATCCTCCCGGAATTTACGCTATTCCTGAGCCCAGCACCTACGGGTTGATAGCCGCTCTGGCAGTTCTGGGCTTTGTTGCCTGGAGACGCAGACGCAACTAAAACCATGCGGCTGAAAACCATAGTTACTTTGACGGCTGCAACTTTTGCAGCCGTTTCTTTTAGCAGCGCTTCTCCTTCCGTGCAGTTTATTCACACGGCTGGTGCCTCTGGCGTTGTACCCTTTGCTGTCACACCAGACGGCGCAACAGTCGTGGGCAGGTTTGAAATTCCGCTGGAATCAGGTGCACGGGGTCCCACCAGGGCATTCCGCTGGAATAATACTGAGGGCCTTGTTCCGCTGGGTACTGTACTGAGCGGCAGCAGTAGCAATGCCTATGCTGTTTCAGCAGATGGCTCAGTGGTCGCTGGTGAAGGCAACACCGCAAACCTCAATTTCCGTATCGGTTTTCGCAAGGCTGGCGATAACCCGATGATACCAGTCTTTGATATCGCTTCAACAAACAGTTCGCCCACAGCGGAAGTTACCAGCATGAGTGCCGACGGGCGAATCCTGGCAGGATTTCACCGGGACAACAGCAACTTCGTGAGGTCATTTGTCTGGATCCTCAATGGTGAGGGTCCCGGCGGCACCTTTACCGATCTGGGGACGATGCTGCCAGGAACCAGACGAAACAATGGCCAGCATTTCAACCGCACCAATGCCATGTCAGCCGATGGCAGATTTTTGGTCGGCTGGTCCGATTCATCCAATGCCAGCACCAGTCAGGTGGAAGCTTTCCGTTTTGATCGCACCACTGGACAAGCTCTGGGCTTGGGTTTTCCTGCAGGAGCAACCAGTATGCGCAGTGAAGCACATGCCATCAGTGCCGACGGTTCGGTTGTGGCGGGATTCGCCAGATCTCCTGCCACCGGCACCGCCAATGACATCTTCTTTTGGCGTGAAGCCACAGGCATGGTGACCTTGGGCAACAGTTTTTCCAGCGGACAAACCATCCAAATGGGAATCAGCGGCAACGGACGCTTTGTGGTCAGCTCCACAGGCGGTAGAGCCTTCCGCTGGGACACCGAATCCGGCGAACTGCTTTTCCTGGATACCCTGATTCCAGAGCTGGCCGGTTGGCACTACACTGTGGCCACAGGTGCCTCCTTTGACGGTTCCATAATCGTGGGATTTGGCTATCGCAACAACACCAGTTCCGGCACTGAAGAGGCCTGGAAAGTAACTATTCCAGCTGCAACTCCCCCACCCATACCTTCGGCAAATCCTGCTTTGTCCATCCTTCCGGTTGTTGTTCCCAACGCAGTGACCTTGAGGCTTGAATGGGAAAACCAGGCGTTTGAGTCACCATACGCATTGGAGGCTTCTTCGGACCTGAGCGAATGGACACCCATTGCCACTTTGCTGAGCAGGGGTGCAACGACCGCGCCCACAGTGGAACTGATAAATCCCGCCATCTCCGTACAACAGCTGGAGTTCCAGTCCGAAACCGGAGCTGCCATATTTTTGGTGCCATTTTTCGAGAATGCGCGGTTCTTCCGCGTTTCCATGTCGTACTGAAAAGCAAGCGCATATAGACAATAAGCGAATAGTTTTCCGCCTTTGGACGGTTGTGCAAATTGTCTTTATTTGATAGGATTGGGGGAGAATTTTCACCCCCACTTCCTATGACAAAGACGCCCCTTGTTTTCTCTGTGCTGTGTGCATGGCTATTGATTGTTTCCGCACAGGCATCATCAGTAAACATTGCACTGAACAGCCCGGTGACTCCGAGTTCGCAGTTCAGCGCCAATACTCCGGCGTGGGCAGCGGTTGATGGAGTCAGCTCCGCGACTGCCAGACGCTGGTTATCCGTTTCCGGACCTGGCCCCCACTGGCTCGAATTCAGGCCGGATGGATTTTACTCGGTGCACCAATTCCGCTTTTGGACCGGCGGCAGCAATAACTATGGATCGGCAGTGACCGATTTTGCACTACAGCAATGGGATGGCGAGCAATGGCAGACTATTCATGCTGTGACAGGTTCCAGCAACAACGGCATTGTGGATGTATCCTTTGACCCGGTTCTGGCAGGAGATAGACTGCGGATGGTATTCACAGCCTGGACAGTAGCTGCCCAAAATCAGATCCGGTTGTTTGAGCTGGAGGTGATGGGCGTTGCGCACGACTTGCAGATTACCGCCAAATCACCCCAGCCGCGGAGAATCCATTCACGATTTGACACAACCCGTTGTCGTAGAGTTCAACGAGGACATTCAACTGCTCAACGCCCAGGGCATTCGCATCATCAACCATGCCACTGGACAAGCTATTCCGACGGGCACTATCAGTACCCATGGCCGGAATTTGACGCTCACTCCCACTTTGTCTTACAATAGCGAATACCTGGTAAAACTAGAGGCAGGAAGCGTGTCGCTGGCATCAGATAATACCCTGCAAATTCCTGCCACTGAATGGAGATTCAGCACCCTCCCCGCGACCCCCGGAACAAGCAGCGAGGCTCGCATGTTCAATCCAGGCGAAGATCTGATCATTGCCTTTGATCGTCCCATCGATCTGGCAGACGGCAGCGCGGTCACTTTGATCAATTTGGAAACCCAGCAATCGGTATCGCTGAGCGCTCTGTCAACAATTGGCAACAACCTGATTGTTGTGCCGCATGGTTTGGCAGGCAGAGAACGCCTGATGCTGGAAATCGGGGCTGGTGCGGTTACTTCGATCAGTGACGGCCAAGGCAATCTCAGACTCAGATTGCCCGCATACAGCGGCAGTTTTGTGGTGATGCCCTTGAATGACTTTAAAAACGGTGCCCAAGGTTTTCTGAGCGCATTCACACAAGGCCTTTTAGGTGCAGAAGTGAGGCGCTGGAGCTGGAATGCCGGTGCCGCAGCCAATGATCAGGGCACACACTCCGGACCTGGTGAGGATTTTTCCTGGTTTGGCACCAATCGCACCTATCCAACGGACTTTGGGGCCACGCCGGCCCTCCATTTGGAAGCGGGTGAAGAATACACCCTGAGTTTTGACTACCAGACAAGCAATGCCGAGCTGAGAGTGGACTTACGCACCGCTGCCATACGCGATGAGGACCAACCTTCCCTGGCGATTCTCCCCATTACCAATGATGCCATTGGTCGCCCAAATCTCACCGTAACCGCCGCAGCAAACCCGGCCCCCACCACTTTGTTTTTTACGGCAATCCCGGCTGGCATGCATTCCCCTGGCTGCGCATTGACAACGTTACGGTGACACGTTCGGTACGCCCGGCCCTGATTGTGCAATCACCTCTGGATGACCAGACATTGATTGAAGGAACTCCCTTGGTCATCGATGGCAGCGCATTCGGTTTTAGCGCAGCGCTGAGTTCCGTGCGCGTTTACCTGAACGATCGCTTGCTACAGACTTTTAACGACACCGATTTCAATCTTTCGCTCACCGACTATGAACCAGGACATCATACCATTCGTGTCGAAGCACGCGACGCGCGCGGCCTGGTAACGACGATTGAACGAGACATCACTGTACTGTTTGCCGATGGTACATTGAGTCCTTTTGTGCAATATTCCTTTGGCGACGGCCTGGGCGGCGTAACCACCAACGGCCAATTGCAAGCGGGCTCGGTGAATTTTAACCCTGGCAACGGCCAGGTTTGGCTGTCAACGCCACG
Organism: Verrucomicrobiota bacterium; assembly: GCA_021208135.1. Lineage (GTDB taxonomy): Bacteria > Verrucomicrobiota > Verrucomicrobiia > Opitutales > Oceanipulchritudinaceae > JAJOKB01. Next base: position 6,316 of record JAJOKB010000110.1, read on the forward strand.
TCTCTTCCTGCAGGCAGGAGAGACCTATGTGTTTCAGTTCGACGCCCACAGGGTGGATAACAACAACCACACTCTATTCCTGGCGTTGATGGATGAACCGGGATGGCCGACTCAGCCGCTGGCCCTGGGCACTTTCAATGTCAATCAGGCTGCGTGGCAAACCTTTCAGATCCCTGTTACGGTAGATCGCAACGGTGCCTTCCACTTCACCCTCTATAACGATGGTCAACAAAACTGGAACAGGATTCAGATAGACAATGTGCGCATTGTCGGCGCGTTTAACTCTGCCCCAACGGTAGCCTTTACTGCACCAAATCCAGGTACGACCACCCTCGCAGGATCACCACTGACTCTCAGTGTAAACGCCAGCGACCCCGACGGAGAAGTCACCCGGGTGGAATTCTGGAATGGCTCCATCCTCATCGGCAGCATTACCCAACCTCCCTACTCTCTTGTTTGGCAATCTTTGCCCGCGGGCAACCTGACCGTTACCGCTATTGCCTACGACAATGATGGTGGCATCAGTGATCCGGCAGAATTAGTCATACACTCGCTTGAAAACCGCGTGTCCATAGCCACAAACCTTGGCGTTGCCGGCGTGACCGAAGTCTTCTACGCGGCCGAATACCAAAGTGATGGCACCTTGATCGTTGCCGGACAATTGAGTCCATCTTTTTTCACTGGCTTGGAACCCGCGTTTTTAGGCAATGCGCAGGCTGGTGACAGGGGTGTTATTATTCGCTTCAGTGAGGATGGCCGTACCCCTCTTTCTGTGACTGTGGTGGGAACAGTGGTATTGGATTTGGCCCTGGATGCTGAGGACAATATTTACGCAGCAACCGGCCCCGGAGGTGTCATGAAATTGAATCCTCAGGCCAATAGTTTGATTTGGCATTTCACACCCGAAGACATCGGCGCAAGCGGCAAACAAGCGCACCGTATTGATGCCGCTCCCGGCGGAATGGCAGCAGGTCTGTTTGCCACCGGTTCATGGGGTAGTCAAACGCTCGCCAGCGGGGATGTATTGATCGTCCATCCAAACGGACAACGGCATCCACAACTGATGGCAGGCTCCGGAGGGACCTACACCACCGATTTAGCAGTGGATGAAGTCTATCAGCGGGTCTGGATCGCAGGATGGAAAAATTTCACCACATTTGAAGGCTCGACCAACTTCCCTGTGGATGTGCCGATTTTTGTCGCCCGCAGTTTGGCAACAGAAACCTTCGGCCAGATGCAGATACGTGGCTATGACTGGGAGAGCAATGACAACAACGGCCGCTGGTTGAACCGATTGGACAATAACATGGCCGACACCCGAACCCAACGCATTGTTCTGGCACCCAACGGCTACGTCTATGTTGGGCTGGAATATGATGGCGGCAATACCCCGATCCGGTATAGTCCGTATGATCTGGCGTCTCCGGTTCAATTGGTGGGGGGCGACTCATTTCATAACAATGCTTTCACCAGCACAGTACCCAAAGTAGCTGTCATTCGGTTACAGCGCTCCAATGGCGAGTTCTTGTCTGGTCAGTACTTTGTTCCCCGGCTAAACAACGGAGGTGACAACACCCTGCGCCTCACCGCTGGCGAATTGCGGGTAGATCAGGCTGGCAGGGTTCACATCGCCGGCAGCGCCGCTTCCGGCTCACCTTTCACTTTCAATCCTCTTCCTGGTCTCTACACGGGCGGTGCTGTGCATTGGGTCATGAGTCCCGATTTATCAACGCGCGAACTGGTCACTCGCTGGGCGACCGATGGTACCATGCGCGGGGTAGCCATCAGTCCCTCGGGCCGGGTGGCGAAAGTCGGCAACGTGACGGGTGGTGATCTGTTCCGCCGCCGTGCCCTCCTTTCGGAGATCCAGGGACCTTCGGATGCGTTATTGGTAGTGGGCGACTTTGCCAGCTACTACTCCTTCCAGCCGGGTAACCATCCGCGTCTGTTTTTCACTGCCAATGATATACCGGAACTGCGCTATCGCTCCACCCAGTATCCTTTCAATGAAATGGTGGATAGCCTGAGAGATGCGCGGAATCACAATGGAGACTATTTACCATTCGACCCCAACCACAGTTACTCCCGTTCCATGCGGGCGAAAATCAATGCGTTTTTGTATGTTCTGACCGGTGACGAACAATACGCCTTGGCGGCAAGGGAGGATGTGGAATGGGTCATTGCCGGCAACGGTTTCGCATGGGCTGACCCGTCTCTGATGGGTTTGCGCAGCTACTGGATGGCAACGCATGTCGCTCTGGCGTATGATTGGTGCGCCACGTCTCCGCATTGGGACGATGCTTTCCTGTTCCAAGTTTCAAAATCATTGCTGGATATCGCCAAGGTGATCATCAACAATGGCGGTACCGAGCAAAATACCAGTGCCACCAGCAATTGGCAAGGTGCGCGGGGTGCCGCCGGTGGTCTTGCACTGCTGGCAACGGATTCCCGTTTTGACAGCGCCTTGCTCGACGCCGCCTACACCAGGGTCCGTAATTACATCAATCAAGGCATCGGCACACATCCCGAAACAAGGGGATGGGCACCTGAGGGCCTTGGCTATACTTACTATCCGTTTGGCCTTTTTGTCGGGCCTTTCAGTGAAGCAATGGCACGCGTCGATGGTCGGGATTTGCGCCAGGAAACAGCGATATCTGAAGTTTACCGCGCCATGCTCCAGGCACCAACGGCAGCTGTGAATGTGTACGACTATGGTGGTATCAAACCCGATTGGGCCAATGACAACATGCACATCCGGGGTGAAGGTGTGTACGGTCAGGCCTTTTTCTTCGTTAACCCTGATTTGCTACCTGCGGCTCGCTGGATTTATGACCGCTTACAGGGGCCTTTGGCTCGGGATCGCGCGCGCTGGGATGATACCAGAGGCGGCACCATCTGGAGCTTCCTCCACTACCCGGCCCACATAGCTGAGCAAGATCCCATGGAATTTTATGCCTGGCAGCGCACTAAATCGGATCAACACGGGATTGGCATCACTACTTTCCGCAATCAATATGATGGCGCGGATGATATTCTGGCTCAATTCAAAGCCCGGTTATTTGCTGTTGGCGGCCACGACGGTCCCGACGGACTGGGTTTTCGCATCATCGGTAATGACACCGCCTGGGTAGTGGGCGGAGGTCGGGATGAACCAGGCAAGCGCATCGGTCAGGCAACCGTTTATCCGGTTGAACCCGGCAGCCAATTGGCAGGCAACACCAATCTCAATACCGGAACTTTGGTGGGCACCCCTCTGGTCAGGGTGGATGGCGGCGGCCACGTCATCGCTCAAATGGCAATAAACAACATGAATGTCAGCGCACATAAGCGTTGGTTTGTCACTGACTTTGATCAGCAGGCAACGGGAGCCGAAGCCGCATTCATTGTCGCTGATACCACCAGCAATGGCACATGGTGGCAACTGCCGACTTCTCCGTTTAACACCATTAGCTCAACCGGCAATACATTCACCATAACCGCGCCCAATGGAGCGACCTTGCAAGGCACCGTACTGCATCCGGCTGACGCTACCATCAGCCACGGTTCGCGCAGCCGGGGCAGCGGCTTCGCGCCTTTGCAGGGAGGTTCACTGGCAGATATCAATACATTGAATCCAGAGATAGCCACCAACAATTTTGTCGCCGTTCAAGGCAGTGGCGGACAATTCCTGATAGCATTTACCATTCAACCAGCAGGTGACCCTCACCCTCCGGTCACCCGTACCAGCGGGACCGTTGCCAATGCATCCATTCAAATCGGCAACCGAACCTACACTTTGTTGGCCGACGATGTGCTCTATGACGGGCAAACCTATCAACCAGCCCCCGCTCTCATCAGCTTTGATGTCGGACAGGGTTCACTTATCAACGGCAATCTGAATCAGAGCGTTGCTGTGGGCGACAGTCCGGTTGCACCAGAGATTGAACCTCCTGCCGGACAAGTATTTCTGGGATGGGACCGTAGATTTGATGCGATCACCCGGGATATGGTCATCACTGCTATTTATGCGCCGGTTGAAACCACCCCAACCGCACCGTCCTTCCTGCGCGGCATTGCAAACAGTGGCGGCACTATTTTGCTGCAATGGAATGATAATAGCATTGGCGAAACTGGATTCACCCTCGAAGAAAGTGTGGATGGACAAAACTGGACGGTGGCTGCTTTGCTCGATCCCGACAGTACCTCAGCATCTCTTGGCCACAGACTGCCGCAAACACTATATTCCTTCCGTGTTCGAGCAGATGGCACCGAGGCCCCCTCGGCCTGGAGCAATACTTTCACGCTTTCCACACCAGCGCTGAACCAGCCGCCTGTCTTTACCAGCACTCCTCCTTCCAGTGCCAATGAGGGTCAACTATTCAGCTATTTTGTACAATCAGAAGATCCCGAAGATGATTCCTTGTCACTGTCTTTGGTGGAAGGTCCGGACTGGTTACAGCTCTACAACACCGGTGGTGGCGGGGCCATTCTCACTGGCATACCGACCGCCGAACAATTGCAGGTGGCTGTCACGCTTTCAGTTTCGGATGGTTTTAATCCTCCTGTACTTCAATCCTTTGAGTTGGCCATCAATCCAGCTCCGGAAATCACTCTGATTTGGCCAAAGGTCATACCTGCATACCTTGATGCCGACCACTGGCTGCACTTTGAGGTTGAAACCACCGATGACAGCCCGGTTACAGTCCAATGGGCCGTCGTCCAAGGCCCGAGAGGCACGCAAATCGAGGCAGAATCTTCTGCCACAACTGCCATCTACTTTGAGCGCCCTGGCATTTATGTGGTGCGCTTGACTGCCACCGATGCCGAGGGTGCCACCAGCTTTATCGAGGCAGACGTTCTGGTGGAAAGAATGCCTGCTTTCGAGTCAGCTGAGGTTCTGGAATTCAGCGACACTGTTAGCTACGTGGAAGCCAATACCAACTTCCGCAACGCCAACTTCTCGGAACAGTTGATTGATGTAAATGGAGATGGCTTGGCCGAAAGAAGGAGATTTCACGCATTCAGCACACAAGATAGCGAGGGCAACTGGCTGCAACCGCTCAACCCGGGTGCGTCAGCTGCAACACATGGAGGTCGTTTCTTCGGCGGTTGGATCGCTGAGCGCCTGAATGTTGGCGGCAGCAATACCCTCAACTTCAGCAATCCGGTCGGGCTCACTGCCAACAACCGCATCTCGCTGCGCTTTACCTCAGCCTACGAGGCTTCCATGCACGCGGTGTTATTCTGGCTGCGCGAGGATTTCAAAAACGCAGGGGAAAACGATCCCGTGCTGTTGGGACAAAACTCACAGCTCAACATTACCTTTGGCGATTTTTCCGATGTGGGTCAGCTCCGCTGGATTGTTCTGGCAAATGACACTTTTTATGTTTCATCAACCAGAATTATGAACGACACAGCAGGACGTACTCTCAATGGTCTGCAAATAGCACAGGAAATGTGGGCCGAGTACTCACCCCAGGCTCCCATCCAACTTAACTTTGATCAACTGAACACTCCGTTCAACACCCCAACCTCAGAGCTTGGCCCCATCCAGGGTATCGGTCTGCTGGTGGATGCCGATGGTTATACCCAAAGGCGCTTCCAGTTACAGGTCCGGCGCTTCGCTTTGACTGCGGAAATCGGCGAGTCCATTCTACCGGCACCAGCCATTCAGCTTTCATCTCAGATGGATCCAGTGGCAGGAGAATCTTTTGCCTTGGATGCCTTGATTGATTCCGCGCTACCTTCAGATCAGCTACTCGTCGAGTGGTCTGTCATTTACGGTCCGGGAACGGTCACGTTTGACGATGCCACGGCCGACAATACTCAGGTGGTCATGTCTCAAGCTGGTGAATACCGGCTTCGGCTAACAGTTCACGATGGTCAACAATCCAGCAGCAGGGACTTGATTCTGCAAATTGCGCCAGGTTCCCTCTCAGCCGCTGAACAATGGCGCTCACAACAATTTGCTCACTTGAGCGGCGGTATTCAACATCCATCGGCTGACTGGCTCGCAGATCCGGATGGCGATGGCATATCTAACCTCATGGAGTATGCTTTGGGTGGTAACCCATGGCTCGCCAATACTGCCCAGCTACCCAATCTGTCCTTCGCCCAACTGGATGGCGAATTGTATCTGCAACTGGAGGTCAGCATCAATCCGGAAGCCTCAGACATTATCTATGTGGTCGAAGTCTCGGGAAATCTGATCGATTGGCACAGTACTGAAGGCGTTGACATCGAAACCATCGAACAATCCGCCACTCACAGGGTTGTTCAAGACAGAACTCCAGTAACAGGGAATACACCCAGGTTTATCCGCCTGAGAGTGGACAGGTAACCCGGTCAACTGAATTAAACGGCTGTCGGCTTTAAGCCGCAGCCGTCTTGCGCAAACGGATAGAGGGCTTGGCCTGCGCAGTCACACATTCCTTGGTGATAGTCACCGACTCGACATTATCCATGGACGGCAATTCATACATGATGTCCAACATCAGGTTTTCCATGATCGATCTCAATGCACGGGCGCCTGTCTTCAGTTCGAGACCCTTCATAGCGATAGCCTCCAGTGCCTCCGGTGCAAAAATCAACTTTACCTTCTCCATCGCAAACAGTTTTTCGTACTGCTTGGTCAAAGAGTTGCGGGTATCGGTGAGAATATGGGTAAGGCTGCTCAAATCCAGTTCACGCAGAACGCTCACAACTGGCAAACGTCCGATAAACTCAGGAATGAGGCCATAGCGCACCAAATCTTCAGGCGCAACTTGCGTCAGTACGTTGTAGTCATCGTGCTCAGTGCGTTCACCTTGTTCCCAACCAATGGTGGTTCTGCCCAGGCGACGGCGGATGATTCCCTCCATCCCGACAAACGCGCCACCACAGATAAACAGGATATTGCCAGTATTGATCTGGATATACTCCTGATTCGGGTGTTTGCGCCCGCCTTGAGGTGGTACATTGCACACGGTTCCCTCAAGAATTTTCAACAATGCCTGCTGCACGCCTTCACCGGAAACGTCGCGGGTAATGGAAACATTCTCTGTCTTGCGACTGATCTTATCGATCTCGTCGATGTAAATGATTCCGCACTCGGCTTTTTTTAACGTCGTAATTGGCAGCCTGCAAAAGGCGCAACACAACATTCTCCACATCCTCGCCCACGTAGCCAGCTTCGGTCAGTGTCGTGGCATCTGATATGGCAACGGCACATCCAAAAGGTTGGCCAAAGTGCGCGCCAACAGCGTTTTGCCGCTGCCGGTAGGCCCAAGTAGCAAAACATTGCTCTTTTCGATCTGTACGTCGCGATACTTGGCACTTTCGGTGCCGGATCCTTGAAATTGATCACTCCCAAGGCGCTTGTAGTGATTGTAAACCGCTACCGAAAGTACCTTTTTGGCATCTTCCTGACCGATGACATAGTGATCCAACTCCGCTTTGATATCGGCTGGACGGAGCAAGCGGAACGCACCTTTGCTTTCAGTGGCAGCCGCCTCTTGCAACTCGCGGTCAATGATTGTTTTGCAGACAGTCACGCAGGAATCGCAGATGAATACTCCAGCAGGTCCGGCAATCATTTTGCGCACCTCATTGTGGGATTTGCCACAAAAGCTGCAAAAGGTCATTTTGTTGGATCGGGCCATAAACGAATCAAATAATCTTACTCTTTGGGCTGCGCGGACGAAACTCAATGACGTTGTCCACAATGCCATACTCCTTGGCCTCAGCAGCGGTCATGTATAATCGCGGTCTGAGTCCTTCTCAATTTTTGCCACAGGCTGACCAGAATGTTCGGCAAGGATTTCATTGAGGGTGGACTTCCAGCGCAGAATTTCACGCGCAGCGATCGTAATATCCGAAGTCTGCCCGGTCGCACCGCCCGATGGTTGGTGAATCATAACACGACTGTGAGGCAAGGCGTACCGCTTTCCGGGCGTTCCAGCAGCGAGCAAAACGGTCGCCATACTGGCAGCCTGCCCCATGCAGTACGTCTTGATATCACAACTCAAAAAGCGCATGGTATCGTAAATCGCCATTCCATCGGTCACGCTGCCGCCAGGGCTGTTGATATACAACTGGATGTCCTTTTTGGGATCTTCCATTTGCAGCAACAGCAACTGTGCGATGACGCCATTGGCAACGTAGTCATCAATCGGAGTACCAATGAAGATAATCCGGTCTTTGAGCAGTCGGCTGTAGATGTCCCAGCTTTTTTCAGTGCGTCCGTCGTTCTCGACGACGTGTGGCAAAGGCAAATAATAACTCATGCAGACACCGTAGTCTGTTGCACAATAAAATCAAGGGTCTTTGACAACAACACCTGACGCTGCAAATCCATCACCTTGGAGCGATCCTTGCGCAGATCCTTGACCAGGTCCTCAACACTGACGCGGTGTTGCTGCGAAATGGCCATAATAGCGTTGGACATATCATTCTCTTCAACTTTGATCTTCTCCACCTCGGCGATGCGGGCCAGAATCAGTTGTTGCTTGAGTTCGCGACTGGCAATGTTGGTCGCCTGAGCGTAAAGTGCTTCACGGTTCTCTTCGAAATCCTGCATCTTCACCCCACGCTGCATGTTTTGCTGCATGATATTGCTTTCAGTGCGGGCAATCTCAGCTTCCAGCATGCTGGCGGGCAGCTCAAATTCCGTGGAACTCACCAGAAAATCGAGCACTTGCTTGCGCTTTTCCGTGGCTTGGGCGGATAGCTTGCGCGCTTCCAGCGAATCCAGGATTTTGGCTTTCAAGTCTTCCAGCGACTCCGCCTGCACACCCTTCAGAAACTCTTCATTGATTTCGGGCAATACTTGCTCACGCACTTCGTGAACTTCGATTTCGTACACAATGGTTTTACCACGGAAATCTTCGTAGGTAAAGGTATCAGGAAGAACGTATTCCACCGTCTTGGTTTCACCCTTACTCATGCCAGGCAAGGCTTCTACTACTGCCGGAACTCCGTAATGTTCTTTGTCAGCAGGAACAATCTGTTCCCAGGTGTTGGTTTGTGTGCCCCACTTCTTAGCTGCGGGTTCATCAGGCAACAATTCTTCAAAGGGTTGCCCCTCCAGTTTGCCGGTATAGGACAGCTTGACGTAGTCGCTTTCCTTTGCAGGCGCTTCAACCTCCTTGTAGTCAGCACTTTGACGACGAATATTCTGCAACATCTCGTCAATTTCAGCATCGGTGACCTCAGCTGACTCAACCTTGACGCAATCCCCTTGTATTCGGGCAAGGCGATAGTCGGGAATACGCCCACAGTCAACGTCATCGTGACCTCAGCGCCAGCGACAGCCTCTTCATGGCCAGTCTGCTCAACCACAGCTACAACATTGATTCCTTCCTGGGCATCTGCGGCAGCATACGCTTTGCGCGCAATGCCACGGGGGAATTCTTCTTTCAGATAATCCTTGTAGCGCTGGCGAAGAATGTGCACTGGAGCCTTGCCCGGGCGAAATCCGGGTACCTTGGCTTCCTTGCGCAGCGAAGTCAGCAATTCTGCTTCGACTTGAGCTGTTTCCTCAGCGGAAAGTGTGATGAGCAACTCCTTGCGGGTTGGATTTATATCAGTTACGGTTACGCTCACGGCTTTTTCGAGTTGTCTTTGTGTTTAGAAAAAACGGTCACTAAAGATGCTACACAAATTCAGGTCAACTGTAATCATGTAATCACCTGCCCCGGCTACACCACCTCCATTCAGGAAAACAGCGACAAACCGGATTTGGCTAGACCCCACACCAGTTTCAAGTCAGCAATTTTTGCATTGACCGGACTTTTCGGAATGAATGCAATAACGCCTTCAAATGTGCGGGGTGTAGCTCAGCTGGCTAGAGCGCTACGTTCGGGACGTAGAAGTCGCAGGTTCAAATCCTGTCACCCCGACCACTCAATGGAGGCT
>JAJOKB010000111.1 GCA_021208135.1 Verrucomicrobiota bacterium
CGAGCCGCGCTGGCGGCGATGGTATTGTTCAGTGGCACTTGGTCACAGGGGCGAAGAAGACCGGTCAGTTCCGGGTAGCAGGTAGGGCCAAAGATCAAAGGAGAACTCGATACACACCACTGAAACACCTGTGGTGAGCTGCGGCATGGGGTCAGTGGTGTGAAGGCGTGTGCAACCTTACTGAGAGAATTAAAGAGGCTTAGCATAATGACCCCCAACGCACTCTGCAGAGTTGGACAAGAACAAAAGTTGAATGAGTCCACATCGAGGTAGCGACAACGGGAGCGCTTGGGTGCCAGGCACCCATAATCCGAGGATGATGGGTTTTAAAAAATAGGAGAATATTGCGGACATATAATCATAATTGTCGTCACGTGAGTTTTTTGTATGCTATTTCAACTCATGCACAAATCCGAGGAACGTAAACTTTTCAAAGATTGGTTTGATATTGAAGCGGCATATTTGTTGGCAGAACAATTCTATGCAACTTATCCGCAGTTTGATACTGATCGTTTTGTTGAAACAGCTTGTGCAAATCTCTCAAAACTAGAATTTTACGCCAGGATTCGACAATTTGCCAAAGCTTTACGTCAGACGCTTCCTGCCGAAGTTCCGGATGCCTTGAACATAATTGCCTTGAGTTTACCCCCCATTATCTCAGGCACAGAAAGCACTTCTGAGGGATGGTTGCAATGGCCTGTTGGACAGTGGTTGGCAGATTACTCTCTTGAGTATCCTGATTTGGCGCTGGATGTCATGTTGCAACTGACGCAACGCTTCACATCTGAATTTGCAGTTCGCCCATTTGTAGAGAATTATCCAGAGAAAACGATAGCGTATCTTTTGAAGCATACAGTTCATCCGAGTCCGCATGTTCGTCGATGGTGTTCCGAGGGATTACGTCCCAGGCTACCCTGGGGCAAGGTACTTGAAGTCATCAAACTGGACCCGACCCCTATCCTGCCGGTTCTGGAGGCCTTGCGTGATGATGTGGATCGTTATGTGCAGAGGTCGGTAGCCAATTGTCTCAATGATATAGGCAAGGATCATCCTGATGTGCTTTTAGACTTATGTTCCCAGTGGCAGAAGGGTTCAAATCCTCAGCGGACTTGGATTGTGCGCCATGCATTACGATCACTTGTTAAGCAAGGAAATGCCAGAGCACTGGAATCATTGGGTTCTCATCTGCACACAAGATCGAAACAAGATTAGAAATTTGCCCTCATTCGGTTTCGATAGGAGAAAGCGTTATTTTACATGCTTCAATTCACAACCCTAGTCCAAATCCGGTGCCTGCTGTCGTGGATTTTTCGGTGAACTACGTTTCGCGGTTCGGGTAAATGCACCCACAAAGTGTTCAAGTGGAAAACATTGCTATTCGACCGAAAGACACACTCGACTTGAGCAAAAAACTGGCCTTTGTAAGAACGACAACGAGATCTCTCTATCCTGGGAAACATAAAGTTCAGCTGCAAATCAATGGAGTAAAAGGAGCCATTGCAGAGGTTGTGCTTTCTGTATAATTTTTAGGCTTTTCTTCACGAATCAGGCTTAAACTTCTACTTTTGAGTTATCCAATTTTAGGGGTATCTTACCCATTAATGCGAGGTTTTCTAACGCCTGATTCAGTATCTTCCTCTCGACGCATTCACGCTCCCGCGATCCTGGGATAGCGCATCGGTTCGCGATCCATCTCGGCGTAGGCGTATTTGAGAAGGATCTCTCCTTTGAGGCTCTGCGCGGCAGGATCATCCCAGAGGTTGTTCAATTCGTCCGGGTCAGTCTGCAGATCAAAAAGCTCCCCATATACCTGATCTTTCCATAAGGTCAGCTTGTAGCGGGCGTCTACATAAGTCCGCAAATGCGGAATGGATTTGCCGAAGCGGTGTTCCACCAATACGCTGTTTCTCGCCTTTCCTTGGTCGCGACGCCACACTGCAGATTGATCCACGCCTGTCATAGCTCCGGGAACTCCCAATCCTGCAGCACGCATGAAGGTTGGCGCCAAATCCACTAGTGACTGTAGAGCTACCGAACGGTCACCTGACTGAACCTGATTTGGTACTTTGGCAATAAAGGGCACTCGAATCACATCCTCATAGTTGAAGATCGCCTTAGCGATTAGTCCATGCTGTCCCAGAAAATGGCCGTGGTCCGAGGTAAACACAATTACCGTGTTCTCGGTGAGTCCCTTCTCATCCAACTCATCGAGAATGCGACCGATTTCCCGATCCATCAAAGTGACCATACCGTAGTAAGAGGCCATGTCGGCACGCAATTGCTGCTCATCATGTAAGTGCGACATCGCACCATGCACGTGATACCGAGTGTCCCAACACCCTGAAAAATCGGCTTCCTCTGGCTTACGTCTCGATTCGCGATGCCACGGGGTCATGCGATCAAACTCACCTTCCACATAATGCCCGATGGGCATATCCGCAGGATCATACATGCTGGCAAAGGGCTCCGGCACTGTATATGGTGGATGTGGATCATGAAAACTTGCCCAAGTGAAAAAGGGCCTGCCCTCACTCACCGCATTACGGATGTTGGCAATAGTTCTCTCTGCCGTCCAAACAGAGTAGTGCAGATGCTCGGGCAATGCCCATGTGCGGTCAGTACTGCCCGGCTCCAATCGGGTATTGTAAGGAGCTTTCGGCGCTTTGCCTCCGCCATCACCGTAACCTGGAACACTATTAAAATACTCTCGCCAATCCAGTAGTCCTTTCTCCTCCAACCACAGCGCATAGTGCTGTCCGACATGAGACTCATCTGTGTGGTTGCGCGTCAATTCCACCGTCTCAAAGCCATACCATGGCCCTTTGAAGTTCTTCCAGAATTCGAGATCGCGCAGCACAGGTTGACACTCAATACTCGTCTGATCTGGAGTGCTGGCCAGGGGCTGAAAATGCGCCTTGCCGATGAGATGCGTCGCATAGCCAGCTTGCATTAAATACTCACCCAAGGTGGGGATCTCCTCATCCAACTTTGTCCCCAACGACCAAGCTCCGTGCTGCGAGGGATACATCCCTGTTATGATGGATGCTCGCGTCGGTGTACAGGTAGGATTAGGACAATAAGCGCGCTCATACAGCGTTCCCATTGTTGCCAGACGATCCAAGTTAGGGGTCTTGATTTGCTGATTTAAGACCCCTAACGTGGTCCAATGCTGCTGATCGGAAGTTATCAGTAGGAAATTTGGGGACTTTAACTTCATTAAACCACCTGAATTCTTTTGCGAGGAAAAGCCTATGCTTTATCTTACCAGTCTCCAGCTTCTGGATGGAGGCAAATTTGCATTCAGTGTGTCCGGTTGATTGGTTTACCCGATCTGGTTCAAAAGGACGTCAAAAGGTTTTTTAGTTCCGCCAACCGCTTGGATGCAGCAACGCATTTTTCCGTTGATGCAATACCAGTTGTCTCTGCCAAGAATACAATATAGCCCGCTACATTTTTTGCGTATAATAACTTTGCTTCGTCTGATATCGCATAAAAGCGCGCCCTCTGCTTGTACCCTGCGGCGGAGTGATCTCCTAGCGCCGACTTCTCGGCTTTACCTCCTGCTGCCAGAACGTAAAGAAAATTATATTCGAACCAGAATGGATGTTCAGGTGAAGGATGAAGCTCAGCCATCGCAGCTTTTGCGGTTGAAATATCAGAAAATATCTCCACGGGTTTGTTCTCCATGCGCAAAGCATCTGCAATAAATGTGCGTGCCATATCCCTTTCCGTAGGGGCTTCGCTGAAGGCGCACTGAAGCGCCAAATCTGCAGTAAAGGCATACCAATCGCGCCATAAAGTCCCATCGCTGGCATTACTTGAGGTAGCTAAGGCCTTACCCATTTCATAAGTGTATCGCCCACTCGTTTTAATTTCCAGACGGCTTCCTGTTACCTCTCCCATGACACGATAGTTTTCGGCCGACTTCCCAGAGCCAGAATGGAATCCAATACCAACACCGAATTGCTTGCATACTTCCCATTGTGCGCTGATTAACGAACGCAATTTTTCGTTATCGGGATACGGTAAGTTTTTTTGGAATCCAAGTGCGGGAGCGCAAAAGTGGATCTTCATTCCCATCTGCTCACATAATGCCAGCATAATTGCAGTGGTTTCCGCTGTCGTCAGTCCCGGCAATTCATCAATAGAAAGTTCTCGCAGGTAGGCTCTCCCCTCATTAGTGGTAAAAGCATTAGCTCGAGCTGCTGAATACTTGTCATCCCTCTGCTTCATCTTAAGCATTGATGGCCACACGTATGCTAAAAGTGAATAGAATGATTCCTCTGAAATGCAAATTCCGCACTCCCCTACTCTGTCTTTTACCTCAGTTACGGTTCCTGTCGGTACATTTTCAGCCACCCAGCTTACCGGATCCTTCGGTCGGCTTGTTTGCGCTAATTCAGGGGATAAATCAAAGGTAATGTAACTTGCCAGGAGACAACCCTCGACAAGAGCATCCTCACGCTCATCAAACTTCCCCCCAATAGGCTGGTGATCCGCATTGAAGGACCAGGGGATCCTTTTTCTATGAAAGCCAGACTTCAGTTTCGAGAGTACGCATCCATGCGCCATTCCCTGCACGCTTTGCCCTTGGTGTCCTTCCGGTACACTTGTGCCGATGAAGGGAAATGGAACATGATCCAAACGATCTTCCAGCATCGCAGTTACATCGTACACCAGTTCTCTGGGAATGGAATTTTGGTTTGCAGTCAGGCCTGTTTCCAGGGCCGACATAGCCCACTCAACCGCATGCCAATGTAAAGTCGTAAATCTGGCACCGATTCCTAATGTACTTTCACCTAGCGTACCGTTCGCAGTTGGAAAAATTGTCGCGGCTGGGTCATTTTCTTGAACCAAGTTTTTAAGAATTAGCAAGTTTTTGTAAGTCGCTGGCCAAGCAAACACTCCTTCTTCCAGCTTTACGCCATTTTCAAGTGTCGGTGGTAAGGAACCGTTTGAACTTAAAAGCCAAGCACAGTCCCCCAAGGAGTTTTCAGCTAACTTCCATTCACCATGTTTGGTGGAAAATGCACTCTTGGGCCACACCTTTGCGGTGGTTAGCAATTCTGTTTTTAGAAATTCCCAATCGAGGCAAAAGTCAGGGCTGATACAAGGATTGGTTGCAATGCGCAGACCATTATCAAGAAGAAAACGATTTATTGTAGTCATAGTGGATTTATACCTAAGCCAATCCATCAATTTAAAGGCAATGGTTTTCTACAAGATTGTCCCCATTGTTGGGCCAAACGACGGTGGCTTTTGCTCATTTCCGGACAGTACATAATCTTAAAAAGGCCACTCTCCCGGTGTATTTTGCTTGAGACTACGCCTTATTGCGTTTGTTCCTATGTTTATTATGGCGATTGCTAGAAAACATAAGATGGATAAAGCCAAGGCTGGGTACTATCTGCTCAGCAACAGGTGTACGCGCCAGGCCATTGCATTGGGCAAGGGGTGGCTATGGATGGTTGCACTTTCGTCACGATCGTGAATGCCGTCTACTGCTCTGCTCTCCGGTGGGGAGAATTATTGGTTTAGGCATAACACCATTGCGGTTCCCGGATGCGCAACCCACGTCATAGGTGGTTTTGGTCTATGGTGTGAGAGTGGGGCCGTGTCCTTCCTTCTCGAAATAGTACCAATCAGAAACTACTGTCCCCTACCCTACTTCGTTTGTATTTTCGTCTGGGTGCTGAGATTGCCGTTGCGGTATTTCTCTAACTATATGATGTCCAACATAATATAGCTTTATGGCTAAATTTATGTTAATAAAAATTAAAAATCAGTATTTTCAGGACGTATACTGTCTTGGGTTGAGAAGGCAAAAGTTATTGATGTTTGATTTAGCGATTGGTGCAAGGAGTGCGATACCCTGCTCTAGCGTTTGTTTAATGCTAGCATCAGAATCGTTAGATCCGTAGGATTGACGCCACTTATTCTGCTTGCTTGCCCTAGGTTTGTTGGGCGAACGTCTTTGAGTTTTGATAAGCTCTCGCTTCGCAGGCCTTTAACGGAGTCGTAATTGAAGTCTACAGGAATCTTAATCTTTTCAGCCTGCTGAAGTCGTTGGATTAATTTGTGTTCCCGGTCAAGGTAGCCCTTATAACGGATGAAGTACAAGACTCCCTCCCTTATGGTTGTAGGCAACTGTTCAAAATCGTTTGGTGTCTCATGATTGGTGGGGTTTTTTCTGATATGATCTGCCCATGTCCCATCGCGATGTTTTAAATTTTCGATTTCATGAACCCAGCGCTTAATTAGCCTGACCTTTTCTTGCATCCGGGACAGTCTGTCTTGGGGAGGAGCCATAATTTTTGGGCGTGGCACAATAGTCTTTGTTCGGCGCTGTCGTGGTTAAACAAAAGTCGGTGCTCTGCTCTACTTGTGAACATCCTGTAAGGTTCGGTAGTGCCCTTTGTTACCAGGTCATCGATCAGTACGCCGATGTAGCCATCTTGCCTGCCAAGAATTAGTGGGGTTTGGCCGCGGATTTTGTTGACGGCATTTACACCGGCAATCAGGCCTTGAGCAGCGGCCTCCTCATATCCCGAAGTTCCGTTGATCTGGCCGGCGAAGAAGAGTCTTTCACAGAGTTTTGATTCAAGTGATGGCAATAGTTGGGTTGGTTGAGCAAAATCGTATTCTACGGCGTAGGCAGGTCTGAGCATTTTCGCGTTTTCCAGGCCTGGGATGGATTGAATCATTTGGAGCTGAATGTCGAATGGTAGGCTTGTCGAGAGGCCGTTGATATACCATTCGTCTGTGTGGCGTCCTTCGGGCTCGAGAAATAGGCGATGTCGATCCTTGTCGCAGAAGCGAACGATCTTATCTTCTATGCTTGGGCAATACCGTGGTCCTATGCCCTCGATTTCTCCTGAATACATTGCTGAGAGGTGCAGGTTTTTTTGTATTACTTCGTGTGTTCTTTCGCTTGTGTATGTTATCCAGCAGGACATGGGGTCAGTTCCGGGGAGCCAGCCGATGCGTTTCTGTTGCGACTGTTCCACGTGGAACAGGAACTTTTCGAGATCACTTCTGTCTTTGGTTTGTGATTGTTCCACGTGGAACAGATCAAGCCTGATGTGTGTATCATAGAAGGCGAAGGTGTTGGGATGTATATCGCCTTTTTGTTCCTCAAGTGCGGAGAAATCGATGCTGGAGCCGAGCAGTCGACATGGTGTTCCTGTCTTTAGTCGGTTTAGTTTGATTCCAATATCTAAAAAGCTCTGGCTGAGGGTTTTTGCCGAGAAGTCCCCCATCCTACCCCCTTCGGACTTGTTTTTGCCGACGTGCATGAGTGCTCTAAGGAAAGTTCCGGTGGTAACGACGACAGCGTCAGCGGTGAAGTCGATGCCGAGATTGGTGGTAACTCCTGTAATCCGAGCGTCTTTCCAGAGTAATCCTGTGACAACGGCCTGAAAAAGCTCAAGATTAGGTGTTGTTTCAATCAGGTGTTTCATCCTGAACTGGTAGGCTTTTTTATCGCATTGTGCCCGGGGCGCTTGAACGGCAGGCCCCTTGGATTCGTTAAGCATTCTGAATTGAATGGCTGTGGCGTCGGCGTTTATTGCCATGGCTCCGCCTAGGGCGTCGATCTCTCGTACTATATGACCTTTTGCCTGCCCGCCGATTGCTGGATTGCAACTCATTTGGGCAACGGTATCTATGTTGCCCGTGAGCAGGAGGGTTTTCGCGCCCATACGTGCGGCAGCGAGTGCGGCTTCGCAGCCGGCGTGGCCAGCTCCGCAAACGATTACTTCGAAGTGATATTTATTGTTGGTGGAGATCATTTTCCGATGCAGAATGACGAGAACAGTTCGTCCAGAACCTGTTCATTGTCAATCTTTCCGGTAATTCGACCAATGGATTCCATGCAAATTCTCAATTCAGTTGCAGCGAGTTCGGTTGGCTGTCCGTTTTTGAGAATGAATAATGCTTGTTCGATCGCGTGTTGTGCGTCTTTGAGTGCTGCTGCATGCCTTGCGCTAATTACAATGGTATCGGGTCCAATGCCATCCAGTTCCTGTTTAACCATGTTTTCTAATGCTTTACGGAGGACATCGACTCCTTTGCCGGTGAGGGCTGAAAGTTGGACGCTTTGGCCATGGACCGCCAGCGTTGGTGTAACTGGTAAATCGCTTTGAATGTCACACTTGTTTTGGACTAGAATTGTTGGTTTATTGCTTAATTTTTTAAGAATTTCGTGTGGTAGGGTGGGGTGGGGGTTGGTGGTATCCACGACCCAGATGATTAAATCCGCTAAATCCAACTGTTGGATTGTTTTTTGGATACCCAAACGTTCGATGGTTCCTGTGTGTTGTCGGATCCCTGCGGTATCAATTATTCGGAACAAGTATGGACCGATGTGGATTTGGTCTTCGAGATAATCTCTTGTAGTTCCGGGTTCATCGCTTACCAATGCCCGATCTTTTCCGAGCAGAGCATTAAGCAGGCTACTTTTGCCTGCATTTGGTTCTCCCATAATGACTGTGCGGATACCATCTTTGAGCAGGGCCTCGTATTGGCTTGTTGCAATCATCTCGTCCAGTTGAAGGAGTAGCGTTGATAGGGTATGGATGGGGCCATCGCTATTTTCATCCGGCAAGTCTTCCTCGGGGAAGTCGATATAAGCTTCTAAATGTGCGATGACGGATATCAACTGACTGAGGCAGCGGTGGATTTTTTCTCCAATGCTCCCACTTAATTGTTTTTGAGCGACTTGGAGTGCGCGTTCGCTGGTTGCGTGAATTGTTTCTCGCACAGCTTCTGCTTGTGTAAGGTCTAATTTTCCATTTATGAACGCAAGTTTTGTGAACTCACCAGGTTCTGCCATTCTGCACCCTCTTGTGGTCAAATCAAGCAATATGGCGTTGACGATTAGTGGGTTGCCATGGCAGTTGATCTCGAGGGAATCTTCTCCTGTGTAGGAAGCGGGGCCTTTGTAGTAGGTATATACTACATTATCCAGTCTCAGGTTATTTACTGAGTGGTAATTAGCAACGGTTGCTGTTCGCGGTTGTAATTTCCGTGTTTTGAAAACGTTTTCTACCAATTGCGGCACTAGGACTCCAGAGACTCTGATTACTGCTATGGCGGAGCGACCAGAGGGTGTCGCGAGTGCCGCAATGGTATCCAGGTTTTGCATAATTATTCGTCTGCGCTGACGGAAGGACTATCGCTGTGGCTTGTAGTGGCTAGGGCACTACCGCCGGTTACTGTGACCTTTTCGTAGATGAGTTGCGTTATTTTTTGCATCATCTCGGCGTTGTCTGCCAGGGTTTGTTTGGCTGCTTCGCGTCCTTGTCCGATCAATTGACCTTCGAACGAAATCCAAGAGCCTTTTTTTCTCTAATATTTTGTGTTCTATTCCGAGATCCAGCACGGAACCTGTGCGCGATAATCCCTCGGTGTACATGATGTCGAATTCACATTCGGTGAAGGGTGGGGCGACCTTGTTTTTAACTACTTTTAGTCTAGTGCGATTGCCCACGACCGAACCGGTTGGATCTTTGATAGCCCCAATGCGTCTAATGTCCATACGTACTGATGCGAAGAACTTGAGTGCGCGTCCGCCTGGTTGTGTTTCTGGATTGCCGAACATAACCCCGATTTTTTCGCGAATCTGATTGGTAAACAGGCAGACACAGTTTGTGCGATTAATGGCTGCGGTTAATCTGCGCATAGCTTGACTCATCATGCGAGCTTGTAGACCGACGGTACTGTCGCCGAATTGGCCCTCAAGTTCATTTTTGGATACCAGGGCGGCGACAGAGTCGATAACAATCACGTCAATAGCGCCGCTGCGGATCAAGGTTTCTGCTATATTGAGTGCATCTTCACCGCATTCTGGCTGAGCTACTATCAAGTTTTCTACATCGACTCCGACGACCCGAGCGTATCGAGGGTCTAAGGCGTGTTCGACGTCGATAAATACGGCGTTACCGCCTTGTCGTTGTGCTTGAGCGATGAGAGCTAAACAGAGGGTGGTTTTGCCGGAGGATTCTGGACCATAGATCTCAGCGATGCGGCCTCTTGGGAGTCCGCCTACGCCTAATGCGAGATCGATGGAGGGGCAGCCGGTGGCAATAACATCGATTTGCCGTTGGCTTGACTCACCGAGTTTCATGATGGCGCCTTCGCCGAATTGTTTATTAATAGCTGAAAGTGCTAAGTCGAGCGCTTTGCTATCTGTTGCATCGTTGGTTTTTTTGCTTGCTGGTTTTGCCATTGTTATAATAAGTTATGGTTATCTTTTTTTGTTGTGTGGTTGAATGCAAGCAAAAAAAGTGATTATTTGTTCACCGGTTTAGTGGAATAGATTGTTATGTTTGAGTTAACTAAAAGAGAGAAGCAGGGGTTAGCGTGTTTATTGACGATATTGTTTTTGGGAGTGTTGGGAATGTTATTATTTCCGGCTTGATGGAATGAGGGTTTAGTCCGTTGGTTTAATGAGAAACAAGCCTCCGTTGGATGCCTCCGTGAGAATATAGATGAACCCATCGGGAGCGATTCTCACGTCTCTGATGCAACGGACTGGTTCTTCGAGCAAAGGTTCTTCATGAGCAACGGTGTTGTTTTCGATTACCAGGCGGTGAATAGATTCGCTGCGCAGGAAGTCGGCAAAGAGATTGCCGCGCCAAAGCGGGAAAGCATTGCCATGATTAATGGCGAGGCCTGAAGGAACACCGACGAAAGGATTATCCGGCGGTATGCCGCCCTCTTGGAGAATGCGAATAACAGAGCCGACGGGACGCGTCAGATCCTGGGCCGCATAGCGTACCCCGTTATCGTCGATGGTAAAAAGAACAGTTCCATCACCGGGGAAAGTGATGCGTGAGCCGTAATGTCTGCCAGGGTTGCTGCGCGGTTCTTGTGAGTGCGGTACCTGTAGATCAATGAGGACGGTTTTTCCGGTATTTAACCTTGCGCGGGCCAAGGCGGTGCCAGTGGCCTGTCTGGCGTTGTAAGCAACCCAAAGGTTGTGTACAATTTCTTATAAAGTTTGAGATACTCATGCAACGCAGATAAAAGGGAATGGATGGTGAAGCAAATATGCAGGTACGAAATTTCTGTTGGGGTACTAATGTCAGTGATGGTAGCACTCGGAAGTGTTGCGGGCCATGCATCTCCCCTGGAATATATTAGGGAGTTGCCGGAATTTCCCGTTTATTCGTGGAGAGGGGAGGAGAAGGAGGGTTTGTTGTATGGTGCGATAAGGATGGACGCTACAGATTTAGGTATCCGCCGAGGACTCCCTGTGGATGAATGGCTGCGCAGGGTGCCGAATTTCAGTTTATTTAGAAGAACGGTCAGTACAATTGCTAATCCAACTACGCAGGGATTTTCGCTCAGAGGCATAGGTCCTTCTGGTGCATCCAGGGCGCTGATCCTATACGACGGGGTTCCATTCAATGACGCATTTGGAGGCTGGATTGCTTGGCACAGGCTCCAAGCTGAAGCTGTGTCGCAAATTGAAGTGATTCGTGGGGGAGGATCAGCAGTATGGGGGGAATACCGCATTGGGTGGGGTTGTCAGACTGATTCCATCAAGAATTGAGGCACAGGCATCGGAAGTGGATGTGCAGGTTGGGTCTATGGGGCAAAAGCAATTTTCGTTGCGAATGGCAGACCGAGGAGAAGGGTGGGGGGTAGCCATTGGCGGACGTTTATTTGAGATGGATGGATACATACGAGTGGCACCTGAACAGCGTGGTGCGGTTGACCAAAAGACTGGCACCCGCCATGCGGTTGGAACATTGACTTTTGAGCAACAGTTGGGAGACAGGACTTTATTGACATTCCGAGGGAGTACATTCGGTGAAAGCCGAAACAACGGGACGCCATTGACGTGGAATTCCAGTGAGGCGCATGCTGTTCACGTCAAATTGGAGTATCTGCCATTGGAGGCATCGGTGGTAAGATTGGATTTATATGCGGAAAGCACGGATTTCAGGAGCACTTTTTCTTCGGTGAATACCGATCGAAGTAACGAACAGTTGGTACTGGATCAATATTCGGTGCCTGCGACTGCGGTTGGGTTTGGATTTGTGCATGAGCACAGGGTGACAATGGAAACATTTTGGTCGGTTGGGTTGGATGGGCGAACCATACGAGGTGAAACTCGGGAAACCGTCTTTTTCCAGGATGCGGATCGAAAGGCCGGTGGGAGCCAGAATCTGCTCGGAATGCATATTCAAGGCCAGGCGGGCAGTTCAGAGCGGTGGGTGTTTAATTCTGCATTCCGGATTGATTATTGGCAAAGTAGAGACGGATTTTTACAGCAACCGAATGTAGAAAGACAGATTTTTCCGAGCAGAGAGAGATGGGTTGCCAGTGCGCGTGGAGGAGTGCGTGCAACTTTGGGGGAGAGGACTTTTGTCCGAGCGGCGGTTTATCAGGCCTATCGGGTGCCTACCCTCAATGAATTATACAGACCGTTTCAGGTGGGAGCAGACCAAACCTTGGCAAATCCTGAGCTTGGTCCGGAGCGCTTATTGGGATACGAAGCCGGTTTAGATTGGATTCTGGAGGAGGGGGCTGAGATCAGAGTGACTATTTTCAGGAATGCCGTGTGGGATTCGATTATGAATGTGACTATTGGCAGTACTGCTGCTGGAGGGCAAGTGCGGCAGAGGCAAAGTGTAGAGCGGGCGCAAACACAGGGTGTAGAAGTGGATGCTGCCTGGCTGCTTGGCGCAAATTTGCGGCTTAGAGGCGCCTATGCATATACGGATGCGGTTGTTGCCCGATCCGAGGTTCCTGAGTTGGTTAACAAGAGGCTTGCTCAAGTGGCTAAGCATTCAGGAAACATCGGGTTAAGGTATACAATGTCAGCAATTGACTTACAATGGGAAGGCAATTTGCGATGGACTGGTGCCCAATTCGAAGATGACCTTAACACGAGAAGGTTGCATGGATACCTGCAAGTGGACGGTTTATTAATGTATAGTCCCAGTGACAACTGGCAACTGCGTGCGGGTATCACCAATTTGTTGGACCGCCGTTTTCCAGATGGAATAACCGGCCAAGGACTCATCACGTTAGGAGCGCCAAGAACACTCTATATCGGCCTGATGATAAGCTATTGACTTCGCGCCTATTGAGTTAGCGGGTCTTTTCCGGGCTTTGAGTGTGCTGAGATGTAATGCGCAAGTTTTTGTTGCTGCGTGCGTCCGCAAGTCCAGAATTCGCGATGTGTTTGTGATTCGTCCGGCGAGCAATAGACTTCAAGTTGAAGAGGTTTTTGGTACGGGCTGTTTGCGATGAACGCAGCTATTTCATGCCAATCTGCAACTCCTCTGTTGTGAAAGGGTAACCAGTGTTTATCCTTGCGGGAGTCGTTATCATTGAGATGCAGGCAAGAAAGTCGCTGGCAGCAATTTTTGGTCAACCAAAGCATATTACCTGATATCAACGCATGACCGGGATCGAAGGTGAATCCGATGTAATCAGCATCAAAGGTCGAAAATGCCAAATCCAGGGCACGCCGATCGTTCTCCAGAGAGTAGTGGTTTTCCAATGAAATCTTTAGATTCAAGGAGCGCGCGGGTTCCTCCAGTTCGCGCAGACAGTCTATGAACCAGTTCAGCACCGAGGCAGAGGGTTCTACATGGTAAGGCACGTGATACACTACGCAATCCCCTCCTAATAGGGATGTTACCTCCAGCCTG
This sequence comes from Verrucomicrobiota bacterium, assembly GCA_021208135.1. Lineage (GTDB taxonomy): Bacteria > Verrucomicrobiota > Verrucomicrobiia > Opitutales > Oceanipulchritudinaceae > JAJOKB01. The sequence goes on from JAJOKB010000111.1 coordinate 13,671, forward strand.
TGGAGCATGCGTTGCACGGCGGCTTTACGCGATTGAGAATCGGCAGACCAGAAGTGAGTGTTCTGCGGATGACAGCCATGGCTATCAAGCACCTTGATGCCGGTTTGTGCCAGAGCTTCCAACCAGATTTCGAGCTCTTCCGGTGGGATCGGTTCTGGATGCGTCCATTTGTGGGAAAAGTGTAGATGAGTGAATCCACACTCCCGTAGACCAGATAGATTTTCGATAAGTGAGGCATTAGGATCAAATCCCTTGTCAGAGATTGAGATGGCAGTGAGAGGTTCAGTCATTTTGCTTTGAAGGAATTAACAGCCAAATAACGATTAAGCAACCGTAGTAGGTGATGCTACCGACAATTTCGTGCATGAGCATGTAATTCTCTGTGCCAACGAGAGGTGCCAGCAGCACGATGATGATGATGCGTAAAATGTTGGCAGCGAATGCGAGTGTCAGTGCACCTACCAGTAGTAAGCCTTTGTCCAATAACCCGATTTGACGATGAATAATCAACAGCAATGTGAGCAAAATACTGCTGGTCATGACGCCAAAACCATTGCATTCCGGGGCGACATGAAACGGCTTGTCATTTACTATTAACAGCAGCATCGGAACCCCTTCGTGGGCAATCAGTTGCAGTTCCCTGTGATTGCCCGATCAATCCAGTGCCCATGCGCCCCAAGCGCTGCCAGTCCACGCAAGGGCCAATCAAGTGCCGGCAGTAGGAAAGCCAGTAAAATAAATGCGCCAAAGGCTGTTACCCATGCGGCTACAACTCTACTGGACTGAGGGCCTAGGACAAAAATTCCGATGGCGGCCAGTGCAAGGCACAGAGCGGGAATCAGCAGTAGATTCAGTCCGCTCAACCATGCGGCAAACATCAGTGCGTAGTTCCCTGCGAGTAATCCGATGACGGTGTTGCTGAAATCCCATTGAGGTCGAGCCAAAGACTTGTGTTCGTAAGCGATTAAGGCTCCTGCGAGGGTGAGGACAAAGAAGGCATGAAGCAATTGCTCATGCGCAATGGTTTGCACGAACAGCACGTGCAATAGCGAAGCGTGGATTGCCAAAGTACACAGTAGCAAAAGTACAGGCATGTCAGTTCTTCTCCCAGCGGGATTTTGGAGGTTCCACAACAGGAAGTTCAAAAATGACATCTTTGACACCGGGGTAGACCCTGAGTCTGCCGAACTGTTCTTTATTCAATTCCCAGGTTAGAGAAGAGGCGATATCTGCTACCAGCAATTGTTCTTCAGCAACCAGAAAGCCGAGCCTGATTTTTGTTGTGCCCATCCGATGTTCAAGTTCCTGGCGCAAGGCTGACAAGAAAGCTGGACAGTCGCTATTTGGTTCCAGAATGAATGTGAGTTCCTTGATGTTCTGCTGAAGGAAGCTATCCAAGGATACGACCTTGTTTACCAACAGTTGATGTTCGTCGTCCCCACGGATGCTGACTTGTCCCTCTATGGCAACAATCTGGTTTTCCTCCAGCAGGTTCTTGCAACGATCAAAACGTTTCGGCAAAGGCATTGAGCGAGTAATGATGCGTTCGTGTAGATAGACTGATAATTGCCCATGGGCGGTTATCTTTGCGGGAAATTTTCTTCTCTACTTTGGTTATAATCCCACACAGCCTGAAAGTTTCCCTATTGCGCAAGCGTTTGAATTCTTCCCCACGAAAGGAGTCAACGGATTCAGTTATGCCGCGATAGGCATTCATGGGGTGTCCAGACACGTAAAACCCGAGCAATTCCTTTTCCAACTGCAATTTTTTCGTTGAGCGGCATTCTGTGTGGAGCCTTTCTGCGAGATTTGCGCTCCTCTTTGGGGGCAGCCATCTCGAACATATCGAACATATTGATTTGTCCTGAGGCAGCATCTTTCTGCAAATCCTGTACTTCCCGTAAGATGCTGTCCATATTCAGCATCAGATCCGCCCGATCTTCTTCGAATGCATCGAATGCCCTGTTTTGACTAAATTTTCCAAAACCCGTCGATTGACGACCTTACTGTCCATCCTGGAGACAAAATCCTCAAAATCCTTAAATGCGCCGTTGCGTTTTCGTTCAATAATGATTGCCTCGGCGGCACCATCGCCCACGCCTTTTATTGCTGCGAGACCGAAACGAATGGAAGACTTGCCCTTTTGGATGACCGGGGTGAATGAGGCCCCGGATTCATTGACATCCGGTCCTAGTACATCCACGTTCATTGAAGCGCATTCTTCGATAAAGTGAGAGACCTTGACTGGATTGCTCACCTCGCAGCCGAGAACAGCTGCCATGAATTCAACCGGATAATTTGCCTTGAGGAAGGCGGTGCGATAGCTCAACATCGCGTAGGCTGCTGAGTGCGATTTATTAAAGCCGTATTGCGCGAATTTTTCCAGGATTGCAAAAATCTCCTCGGCTGTTTTGCGATCAATGTTATTTTTCTCTTTTGCGCCGGCAATGAAGATCTCCTTTTGCTGATCCATGATCTCCTTCACCTTTTTCCCCATGGCGCGCCGGAGCATGTCTGCGCCGCCCAATGTGTAACCTGCTACGATCCGGGCCGCTTCCATCACCTGTTCCTGATACACTAAAACGCCGTAAGTTTCCAAGACCAAGTCCTTAAGCAGAGGGTGGGGGACAACGACCGTTGTCGGGTCTTTCTTGCCCTTGATATACTGATCTATGAATTGCATGGGTCCCGGGCGGTAGAGGGCAATCAACGCAATAATTTCCTCGAAACTGCTTAGCCCGATCTGTCGGCACAGTGCCTGCATGCCTCCCGATTCGAGTTGAAACACACCGGTGGTTTTCCCGCTGTTGAGCAGAGCATAGGTTTCGGCATCCTCCAGAGAAACCTTTTCGATGTCGAAATCCTTGTTTCCTGTTGTCTGGCGAACAAATTCCTGTGCATCAGAAATTACGGTCAAAGTCTTGAGTCCAAGAAAGTCACATTTCAGCAGACCCAGCTCTTCAACTGGTCCTTTAGCATATTGCGTGGTAAGTGCTCCTTCCTGGAGGGTGACCGGAACCAGTTCGGTAAGCGGCTGGTCGCTAATAATGATGCCACACGCGTGTTTACCGGTGTTGCGCACCATTCCCTCAATCACTTTCCCCTGGCGCATGATTTCTGCCACGGTTGGGTTTCTGGCGATTTCTGCCTGTAATTCGTGGGATTTGGCAATGGCATCGTCCAAAGAAATGTTCAGATCGTCTGGTACCATTTTGGCCAATTTGTTGGCTTCCACATATTCCATGCTCATGACACGAGCCAGGTCCCTTACTACCATTTTTGCGCCAAACTTACCATACGTAATGATGTTCGCCACCTTATCCGCGCCGTATTTACGGCGCACATAGTCCACCACCTCGTCCCGTCTCCTCATACAGAAATCGACATCAAAGTCGGGAGGACTTACGCGCTCAAGGTTCAGCATGCGTTCGAAAAGAAGGCCAAATCGAAGTGGGTCGATATCAGTGATTTTCAGCACGTAAGCTACCACGCAACCAGCGCCGGAGCCCCGCCCTGGTCCTACGGGAATTTCCTGCAGGCGCGCCCAATGGATAAAGTCCCAAGTTATGAGAAAGTAATCAACGAATCCGGTGCCAGTAATGATCGCCAATTCGTATTCGAGTTGTTGGCAAATGCGTTCGGCTCTTTCCGCATCGATATCGGACTGGCCGGTAAATCGAGGGCGTTGGTAGCGAACGGCATCATAATCAACCCCATAGCGTTCGTATAAGCCGATTTTGCAAAGATCAAACAAGTACTCACCATTGCGTTTGAATCGGATTCGCTCATCGGCGTCTAAATGGATCAAAGGTTTTCCTTCGCGGCTTTGGATCTTGTTTTTCTCCTCAACGTAAATGTCCAAAATGCGGTCAAAGCCGGATGAGTCCTCGTGGTAGGTGACTTCCAAGGAGCGCTCAAAAACAGGATAGTGGTCCTCGCCAAACTTCAAATTGAGATCCACCATTTCTGCTACAGCCAGCGTATTCTGCAGGGTTTCCGGGTTGTCGGGGAACGCTTGCAGCATCTCGGCATGGCTTTTCAGATAAAACTCCTGATTAGGATAGCGCATGCGGGCCTCATCCTTGATGAGTTTCCCGGTTTGAATGCAAAGCAAGGCGTCATGAGGTTTGTAGTCCTCGCGATAAACGTAGTGCACGTCATTGGCACAAACGACCCGCAATCCAAACTCTTTGGCCAGCTTCAAGAGGCCGGGAATGATGCGATGTTTCAACCCCGCATGCCGTGGTTGTGGACTTCGATGAAATACCGTTCTTTGCCAAAAATATCCACCATCTGGGCGGTGGCTTTCCGCGCGCCCTCATAGTCGTTGTAGAGTAAGTGTTGAGAGGCAACTCCGTTTAAGCAACCACTCAGGGCGATCAAGCCCTCAGCGTGGGCGGCCAATCGCTCCATGTCTGTGCGTGGGCGGTAGTACAGTCCATTGACATGGGCGTCGGAAACCAGCTTCACCAGATTCTGATAACCGGTAAAATTTTGGGCCAGGATCGTTTTGTGGTGAATTTGAAACTTGGGATAGTTATCGGGCCCCAGTTCGTCTTCGGGAATGTCATCGATATCGTCAGATCTTTGCCGATCCCGTTTGGGTCGATCCGATTGTTTGTGATCATATACCAAATATATTTCGCAGCCAATCAGAGGTTTGATGCCCGCTTTCTTGGCGGCTTTGTAGAAATTGATCGCGCCAAACAGGTTGCCGTGATCGGTCATCGCCAATGCTGGCATACCCAGTTCCTTGCATCTTTGCATATAACGATCCACCTTGGCGCAACCGTCCAGCAGGGAGTAATCCGTGTGACAGTGCAGATGAACGAAGGGTTGCGATGCGGCGGACTCACTCATGATTTTCAACCTAAGGAAGTTGGCTCACGGGGCAAGTATTTCGAATTTGAGAAATTGACCTCAGAAAATGGCGTGTAACGGTCAGGATTGGTTTGTGAAAATTGGGTCAAATTTTGGAGGAATGGAGCAAAAAACTTGCCGTCCGATTGGTATCAGTCCTTCTAATGGGACTGTTTGATGTCTCTTAATCGGAAAGAAAGATCTCACCATGCAGCATCCCTTGAGATGCTGGAGCCGCGCATTTTGCTATCGGCAGAGCCGTTCGGGTTGGCAGCTGGACTGGTTGGAGTGATGGATCATTATGAATCCGAAAGTGCTGAATCGTTGCTTTCCAGCGATCATCAAATGTCTGTGGATATTGGTGAGCACGAAGAAGCAGTGCACGATGACATTGATTCAAACGACCTTTTCGCAGGTTCGGATGAAATTTTTGCCGAGGAGGCGGTTCCTTCCACGGATGCAGGTGAATCACCGACATCCACGGAATTTCTAGTAACTGAGACTGAAGCAGTGAGTGAACAGTCGGTTGCCACTTCCAGCTATACAGGTACTGGTGAGTGGGCAATCCTCAGTACGGCTGCTGAACCAGAAGACGATTTCCATCAAGTACTTATAGCTTCCAGCTTGCCCAACGGACCGCCCGTGGAGCAGCCAACAGATGTATTGGTCAGCGTTACGCATTCCTGGATTCGTGCGGAGGGAGGGAACTTCTCCGACGCTTCTGCGTGGAGTGAAGGCGTTGTTCCTCAGAACGGAGACTCCGTTGATTTCAGTGATCTCAATGAGGGAGAAACAATTATTTTTGATAGTGCCGAAGGCTTAACGCTTCAGGTATTCGACGGAGCCAACGTGGTGCTCCGTGTTTTGGCTGGTGAACTCAGCATTACCTCATCAGCTACTATAGGCAGCCTTTACGTAGATGGCTCCCAGGAAGGTAGATTTAGTTTCACCGGGTTCGGTATGCAGCTTGGAAATCTGGAGGCGTCCAATGCTGCGGTGGTGCAATTGGGACAGTCCCAGTCATTTATTCAAGTGTACGCAAACTGAAACTATTCGGGTGGATAGCAATTCAGAAATTGTGTTTGCCGGTTTTGTTCAGTTGGAAGGCAATTTTTATTTTGAAAATGCGACTGTTTCCTCTGCACTGGGCTTAGTCTATTTCTTTATTACTGAAACATTTCAAGCCACCGGGGCAGAATTAACATTTGGTATGGGTTCGGAAGTTGCATTCCGCAACATCAATATAGATGGGGATTACAACATCCTTTCGAACTCAAATCATTCGGGTGTGGCAAATGACGATCCAAATCCGAACCGACTCAATGTAAGTGTAGTGTTTGCGGAAGATACCCGCTTAACATCATCGGGCTTCCTCGAGTTTAACTCCATTGATCTGGCAGTGGTCGAAGGTTCCATCTTTCAAACCGAAGGAACAGGAATTCTCGATCTTTCGCGGACAAACATTGATGCTACCACCGGGGATCTGCGTTTTGGCAGTGTTACTTGGTTCAATCGGGTGAATATTGATGGATCGCTCACCATTACTGATGGTGGTGAGATTGAATTGTCAGGATTCCAAACGGTAACGATCAGTCAGGACTTGATCATTGAGCCAGGGGCAAAGCTGGCACTTGGCATAACAAGCTCGGCAGATTTCGTAACTCGGGCCAAAGTAGGTGGGCAGACCATTATTGATGGAGATCTTGTTGTACGCCCTTTCTTCTTCAGTGATGTCTTCGATCGTGAGTTGTTTGTTATTATTGAAATGCCACAGGCTGGTGAGTCGCGCTTCACAGGTGAAATAATTATAGATCAGATTTTTCAATCGCCTGTTTCGGCTTCCTACGATTTTCAGCTTGTAGGAATGATTTCATTTTGGAGTTGCGTGTGGCGAATGTGCAATACACGACCCTCTTTTATGTCGGACCATCCGGTGGCGACTTTTTTGAGCCCGGCAATTGGGATTTGGGTCGTGCTCCTGTGGATGGTGATCGGATTGTGATCCCTCGCCTGGATCAACCCATGGTTCTTGAAAACGGTGCATTGAATCTGCACTCCATTTCAAGTCTCACTCCTCTGTTACTCGTGGACTATAAGTTGAGTCCACAAATTGCTGCTCGCTACAGCGGCTTAGAGATTCGCAACAGCACATTTGTTAGTGATACCCAGAATGTAGCCAATACCGGCGACCTGGTAATTTCTGAAAACAGTCGGGTTGGCCTCAACGGTACATATTTGCAGTTAGGCGAAGGTCAAATTCTCATTACCAGTGGTGCTTCATTGGTCTTGCTCAGTGGTTGGGTGGAGTTTTTCGGGCAAGAGAGCCATCTGGTAGTAGAGAGCGGCGGTATTTTACAGGTGGATGGCGGTCGCTTAATAATGTATGAAAATCTGACTCTTGTGGATGGAGGCAAGATCGAGGTGTCAAACGGGGATCTTGAACTTGGAGGTACCATTGTTTTTCGTAATGACGCCGAACTTTCCATCGCAAATGGTATCGCCTATCTGGGAAGTTTCAATTCCTCAGTTATTTTTGATTCTGGAGCCAGTCTTGTATTCGCTGCCAACGCAGCCGGTCAAGTTCGGGTCAATAGTCCGGTAACAGTTACCGAAAGCGCGTCATGGACTATCAATAATGGCGGTACGTTGTATCTGCGCTCTGATCTTACGATTGGAACACTTATTATAGATGCTGGTGTTCTGCTCATGCCGGAATTTTCCGAGAGCCACCGGATCATTGGAGATGTTGAGTTTCGCAATAACGCGATATTACGGGTTGAACAAACGCGGTTTTCTGAGGTTGATACCCAACTGATCGTCGACGGAACTATTTACGGAGTTGTTCTTGTTGATATTGAATATTCGCCATTCGGGTCATTTAGTCCCGACCGGGAGTTTGTGCACTTTTCGTGGACGGGGGAATTGTTGGGCACCGTGCGGGTGTTAACAGAAGTTTTGGATGATCTGCCCCTAAACGTACGTATTGAAAGTCAGCGTCTCGTAGTTTCGACTGGTGAATTGAATCCTATCGCTGATACGTTGATTTGGTGGCAATTGGATGGCGGCGACTTCAATAATCCCAATGGATGGAATTTGGGTCGGGTTCCCAATGCCGGGGATCGTGTCATCGTAGGTGAGCTTGATGATTTTCGTGCAGTCATTTATTCATTGGATCAAGGCGTATTGAGTTTTGTATCGCTTGAGGTTCGTGGAATTTTAAGTCTGAACTACGCAGAAACGCTGCGCATTGATAATACTGAAATCATTCTCGCCGGGGGAGCATTGTTCGCTGAAGGAGAACAGTTAATTATTGGCGAAACATCCATTTTGAGAGGTGAGGGCGATCTGGTCGCTGAAACTATTTTTGGTGGTCTGCTTACGCCAGGTTTTAGTCCTGGGATGATTCGCTTCGTGGGGGATTTAACTTTGGAGGAAAGTGCGCAGATCGTACTAGAAGTATATAGCGCTACCGATTTTGACAGTATTGTTATTCAGGGATCCCTGATTGCGAACGGTGAGCTGGTCATCCAGTTCATGGATGATTATGTACCTGCCACTAACCTGACTTTCCCGCTCATCACCTATTTCGGTTTCATGGTGCATTCAATCAAGTCACATTAGTACCCGATGAAATAGGAGTGTTGAATCTCAATTTTGGATCATCAGGCATTGAAATTACTTTGGTGGTTGAGCCCGACACGGATAATTTTGGTGAATTGTTGGGGAGTGGTTATGCAGCCTGGTTGGCTGAGCTACCCACTATCGCAGCCTTGTTTAATTTAGCTGACCTCAACCTGCCTATTTTGCCAGATGTTTTGGACGATATGTTTGGCATTGCTGACCTGCTCGGCGGGCTTTCGATACCCGACTTGTCCGCTTTTTGAGACATTAGAGTCTTTGGTCGAATTTCTCTTATTGAATGATTTTGAAGTATTGTCAGTTGAGGGCGGCTTCAGTGGTGATGGAATTATCATTCCCGAAGCAGATTTAGGAACACTGATAGAGGTCCGTCGCAGCGAAACCTTTGCCAGTGATTTAAGTGTGCTTGCTGGATATCTTGGAAGCTTGTTGGATAATACCAACAATGCTTTGACACCAGGATTTGGCAGCGACTTTAGCTTTACACCCCTTTTTACTTGGCTTGCGGACTTGATTTTGGACTTTGTCTTTGGACTGGATGAGGACGGTTTTTATGTTCTGGGTTCCAGTGCACTGTTACTGGGTATCACCGGTGGTGGCTTGTTTAGCGGTTCGGGAAGGGTTGGATCTCGTGACAGTATCACCGTCAATGGCACCGTGTCTGTGGATCAGACTGTTGGACTGCATTTACTAGATCCCAGTGAGCGTTATCGAATTGCTGATTTAGCGAGTAACATTGCTGACAGTATTGTAGCTTTGTCCAATGGCAGCAATGCCTTAACATTGAATGGAACGGCCGGGCCGGTTAATTTTGAATTCTCATTGGACGTTACTCTGGTTTCCGACCTACTAAATCGTAGCGTTGATGTCTCGATCGAGACCGCCTTGGCAGGTACGATTAGTTTGCCAGGATTGCAGGATGAAGCAGGCGAATCTGCAGATCTCTCTTTCACAGGTAGCTACAATAGTGTGGAGGATTCCTGGCAGCTTAACGTGGTACTTACTGAAACGCTGTTTCTGGGTGGTCAGGAAATCTCCGATTTCGAGTTAACGTTGACTCTAAGCAGCAATAGTTTTTCTGGTACGGGCACAGCGTCTATAAGTTTCGATACCTTCGAAGTATTGGGGACCCAATTGGAAGTCGCTGTTAACATAAGCTTTGACGAGGATGCGTTTCTCGCAACGGCTGTTGTTGAGGCTGATGAACTCACTTACAAGAGTTCGGAAGATACAGTTTTGTTTATTGGAACAGGTTTCGTCGCAACCTTGACTGTTGGGGCCAATTACGAGGGTGGTGACTTGACTGGTGGATTGAGTTTCACGCTCGCCACTGCACAATTTGCACCTGGCTCGCCTGGATTTACAGCCTCAGTACAAGATTCCAGTGAAGATGGTGTGGCGATTGCCGGCTCTTTCGATTTGTCCGAGGAAGTAGTCACACTGCAGTTGGATAGCTTACTGTTGACTGTTCCGGGAGTGCTTCAACTATCTGCCGCAGGCGTTGTGTTTCGTTACGACCGCCGCGACGATTCACCGGATCAGGAATTCTTCCGTATTGAAGATCTTGATGTCGAGTTGATTGCCTTGCGTAACCAAAGCGCCACAGATCCGCCGGTTATTCAGGCGACGGAACTAGTTGTTCGCAAAGATGGTATTTCCATCGGCAGCGCTGCGGTCAACTTAGGCAATATAGAAATTGAGGGCATCCTTGGTTTCAATGACGCTGCTATCACTCTAGACTCTGTGTTTTTAAGCTACACGAGTGCTCCATCTGGCAACATCTCAATCAGTTCCAGTTCCGGTTTCTTGTTTGCAGGCGATGGTTTCATCTCCGCCCAGATTAATGACAGCAGTTCTGATGGTGTAGCCATTGCAGGTTCACTTGATTTGGGCACCGGAGCATTCAATTTTAGCCTGGATGAAGTGGTTGTTACTATCGGTGAGGCTTTCGTGCTGCTCTCCTCTGGTATCAACCTTTCCTTTGACCCAAATGGAGATGCCAGTCAGGAAATAGCAAACGTTGGAACAGCTTCTTTGACTGCAGTGGCGCTGGATGGTTTGAGTGCTGTGATACTTGAAGACCTATCTATCCGCGCAGATGGTTTTGAGTTAGGTTCTCTGATTCTTGGAGTTCCTGCTGGTGAAACAGTTTCTATCGGCGATGCAATTACATTCACTGGCGCACGCGTTGAGCTGACTAATTTTGGTGTCAGTTTTGCAACAGGTGAAATTAGCGGAACTGCAGCACTTCTGGTAGATGGTTTGGAACTGTTTCCAGACAATGATGCAATAAACCTTACCGTTTCCGATTTTAATGCTCAATTCGACTTCAGCGACGGCAGCGGCGCATTGAAGATCGAGATCGGTGTGTTCCGCCTGGAAGTGGGCGAAGCGATTGCGATCAGCGCTAACGGAGTGGTTTTGACTCCCGGCGATGAAACGATCCTGGTGATCGAAGACGCAGAGATCCGTAGTCCGTTGCTTGATCAGTTGGATGCGGGTGTGATCGATACCTTTGTAGTGACCCGCACCGGCTTCTCCATTGCCTCGGCCAGCATCGGCAGTGTGGACGGTCAGACTGTTGCGATCGGCGACTTCCTGACTTTTGAAGGTGCACGCATCGAGGTTACCAACTTTGCATTCGACTTCACTGACGGCAGCTTCAGTGGCGCGGTAGTGCTGACAGTGGCTAGTTTAGAACTGTTCCCTGGCAGCAACTTTATCCAAGTTACCACTTCGGGGCTCAGTATTGGTTTTGATTTTGAAGAAGGACGGAACGGTAGTTTGGAAATCTCAGTGGATGTGTTTGTGTTGTCCATTGGGGAAGCTATCCGACTGGAAACCGAAAATGTTTCCATTACCCCAGGATCAGACGTCCTCACCACAATCGGCAGTGCCACAGTGACATCTCCGGCGCTTGAAGGATTGGCATCGGCTACATTGGAAGATCTGGAAGTCAGGACAACCGGATTCTCTCTAGGCAGTTTTAATATTGGTACTCAAGGTGGACAGGATATTTCGTTGTCAGATTTTGTCACTATTGCGGGAGTGAGTATCGCAATCTCTAACTTCAGCTACACCTTTGCTGGAGACGAAGTTTCCGGCACGATAGCAGTTGTTGTCGACAACATCCTGTTTTTCCCGGGCTCGGATGTCATTCAGTCGGAAATGTCCGGTATCACTGCTGAATTTGATTTTAGTCCAACTGGTCTTGGCAATCTGAATATCTCTGTAGGATCATTCAGCTTGTTGATTGGAAATGCGCTCGCAATTAACGCCGATGGGGTCGTGATCAGGCCCGGCGCGCAAGTGATTGCCCAAATCCAGACCGGAAGTGTGTCAGCGCCAGAATTCTCAGCGCTGCCCAGTGTTAATCTGGAAGTCCTTGAAATCACCCGCACTGGGGTTTACTTTGGACAGTTTTGTCATTCAAGCGGGTGATCCAGAGACCGAATTCAATTTGGGCAGTGTATTTACTCTTCGAGGGATCTCCATTGGTGCTCAAAATGTAGCTTATGACGCGACCACAGACGAAGTGCAGGGAACAATCTCCTTTAGCGCAGCATTCGCGGAGTTACTTCCTGGAAACACCACCTTTACAACTACTGTAACCGGGCTTAGTGGCCAATATGATTTTGATAGTGCGACCCAGAGGGGTGAGTTGGTTTTGAGTGTGGATACCCTGGTCGTGGCTTTCAGTGACTTGTTGCGCATCGAAGGTGAAAATATCTCCGTAACTCCAGATCGTGCGGTGATAGTTGAGGTGGGTTCATTATCAGCTACCGTTCCCGCGCTGAATGCAGGAGCCACCGTTACCGGACTGCGCATTACCTCCACCGGGAACTTCACAGTCACCAGTATCAGCGTTGAAACTGAAGGATTGGCGGAGACCATCGGTATTGGCAGTTTCCTCCCCTTCGATATCAATACCATCCAGGTTGTATTTCCAGATGCTGACGGGGATGGTCGATTCTCGTTGGATACATTTGAATTGGGTGTTACCGGATCGTTCAATTTCGATAATTTCGGCAGCTTGCCATTTACGCCCATTATTCAAATCGGGAGCGACAGTTTTGCCGACAACAGTAACACCTTTAGTTTCACTTTAACCGTGAGCGATGGTGCTATTGCACCCAAAGACCTTGGTCCGATCCAGATTGGATTCAGCGATTTAAATATTGCTGATACAGTTATTTTTGGTGGCACGATCATTTTGGGTGGTTATCAGGATGGACAGTGGGTACCTACTTTTGGCGGTACGATTAGTCTGCAAACAGGCGGCAAAATTTCGAATTTCTCCGGTGAAGTAAATGTGGCAGTGATTGGATCCTTTGATCCTGAGAACGGTATTCTGGATATCAGTGCTAATTTGACAGTGAGTTTCGAGTTTCAGGATCTCATTACGGTGACAGATGCCCAACTCGGATTAAATCTCACAATTTCTGCTGACGGCGACTTCATTTTCAATGTCCAGCGATTGGAGCTTGAGTCAGCGAGTATCGGATTGATTCGCTTCACTATCGGCAACATCGTGACCCTTGAGGCCACTGATGCGGTACTTAACTTCAACCCTGGTCCTGGCCAAAACATTGCTGAAATCGGTTCTTTGACAGTAACGTTGGATGGTCTGGGTGGTATCTCTGGCAGTGCGCAGAACTTTGGTATCAGTGCGGACGTCAAATGATTGCATTGCCCGGATTTGGTGTAAGTCTGAGTGTGGGTAGCTCCGGTGAGTTGATGTGGCCAGAGTGGCTGCCGATCAGCATTGATTCGTTGGCATTGGTGTGGAATGACTTTAACACGGATCGACTCGATTTCCGCATTATCCTGTCCGCATCGGTATCCAGTCTGAACGCGCTGCCAATTAATGTCGAAGGCGTTATTCAAGATGTGGTCATTGACATCGGACTTCTCCGTCAGGGATTGTTCCCAATAGTAGATATTGGTACTGTTGCTATCAGCGTTTCGGGCAATTTGTTGGGTGGGGAGGCCAGCGGTGCGTTGGTTCTGGGAATAGTGCGCTTTGATGCTGACGGAAATCGGGTTGAAGCAGGCTCTGAGACCCCGGTCGTTGGTCGCGTCTTATATGGTGCCATTCAGGCAGGATTCAGTTTCGCAGGATTGGCGGGCTTCCAAATTCGGATCGGCATTAGCGAACTCGGGCCTCTCCAAGTATATCTGAATGCCGACATTCCGATCTTGCTTGAGCCCATCACCGGTTTGTCGATCGGTAACTTCCGCGCTGGGGTAACTTTCAATTCTGTTCTTCCATCCATCGATGATCCGTTTGACCTTCGTCAAGGCGTCTTCAGTCCCATGGGGGATATTTCATTGCCTGACTGGATAGCGTTGTTGGAGGAAAGCGTCGTTAATCAGTATAATAGTCCTGTCGCCGGTGATTTCTGGGCAGTCTTCACCCAGCCGATGCGCATTGAAGGCGGCGCAAGCCTGTTCTCACTTTATACCTCCCAATTGGTTTTCAGGGCAGACATTGATATCATTCTCTCTACCGACGGCAAATTCCTGATTAATGCACGCGGTGTATTTGCTGATAACCTTTCCCTGGGCTTCAAATTATACGCTGATTTATCACGTATTGCTGACGGCAGTGGCACCATCCTTTTCCTGGCTGATTTGCCAGCCGAGTTGCCCTTCATGACCATTTTCGGCGGACTGACGTTCGAGTTTTTCCGCGAGGATGGTCTGGAAGTGAATGAGACCAATCTCGCCGATGGGTTCCGCATCCGCCTTAGCGGTGGGGTGATTTACAGCGCGGCATCTTTCCTTGATTTGACTATTTCTGGACATGTGGACATCGCCTTCACTCCAACTTTGTTCTCCATTGATTTGGTGGGTAGTTTGAATGTTACCTATTTAGGTGATCTGATTGGCGTAGCTGGCATGTTCCGCATCGATACCAGCGGTGAAACGCCGCAGATCTGGGGCGTTCTTGCCATGCAGCCCAATTTTGAGATTTTGGAGCAACTCGGTTTGTACACCGAAGGATTGGCTGTCCTGCGTCTGAATGCTACTGGCATTGAGCGTACCGAGACCCTCGACATCCCAGGCACTGGTGAGCGTACATTTGTCTTGCGCGCCGAAAGCTTCAGTCTGCTGGTGGAAGGTTTCCTCCGTTTTGAACTGATGGGAGAGGACTGGTTCCGCATGGATGGCACCTTTGCGATGGAAATCACACCGGAAGGGCTGGATGTGGTTGTGCAAGCGATGGTGCTTCTCGGACCTAGCAGTCCCGGTCAAACTCCATTCGTGACATTTGAGCTTGAAGGGTTCTTCGCTATTCGCGCCAGCGGTATGGCTGGCAAGTTTGAGATCGCACTGGATACAGCATTTTCGCCTGAGGTTGGGATTACGCTGCGCGGGTCGGCCTTGATCATGTTCAATACGACATCCCAGACGGTGAGCTACGAGTTGCCGCAGGGGCTGGAAGGTGTCGAGGCAGGTGATCGCACCGTCATTATCCCTGGAGCTCCGCCTAATGGGCCGCCCGCCAATCAGCCCTATTTCCTGGTTGATGTCAGCGGTGAAATTGGACTGCTCGACATCCTGCAGATGGATGGCAGTTTCTATCTATTGTTGTCGCCATCCGTGATCGAGATGGAAGTAACCGCTAACTTCGGATTGTCGATTGCCGGGGACGAACTTTACCGTTTCAGTGCTCTTGGAGCACTTCGCATCGACAGTCGTGGCGCTGCGGGTGTTCTGGATCTCGAACTATTGGCAGGTAACGACTCCTTTGGGCTAAGTTTAGAAGCCGTATTCCGCCTGGAGTTTAATACCATGGCCAATGCCATAACGCTTGGCGGTATCGCATTGCAGCCCGGATCCTATCTTGAAATCGTTGCTGATGGGAGTTTGACGATAGCAGGTCTGCGTATGGAAGGCAGCTTCTTCTTCCGTCAGGCAGCAGGTACCATTACCATCATAGTATCGGCCACCACGCAGGTGAGTGTTTCAGGTAGTGTGTTATTCAGATTTAATGTCAGTGGTGGACTTAGTGTGAATACCGCTGGTGCAGCGGGCTTCCTTAATATGTCGATCACCGCAACACCAAGCTTCATGTCTTTGACAGGAACCGTGCAGTTGCAGGTGAATACCCGCGCATCATCGGTCACGATTGGCAACCAAACCATTCCAGCGGGGCCCGGTTATCTCAGAATTTTAGTCTCCGGTAATTTGACCGTTCAAGGCGTTATCTTCAGCGGCAGCTTCAATATGGAACTATCGCCTTCATTCCTTCGCCTGGAAATGAGTGCTGCTTTCGAGATCAGGGCCTCCGGCACCGTGATATTACGGTTCCAGGCAAGCGGTAATCTATTCATTGATAATTTTGGGATAGCTGCGGTTATCAGTCTCGGTTCCCCTCTGGCCAACAATGCTGCCAGCCTTGGATTTAACCTTCCCAGTGCTGGCTTTACCCTGCAAATCAACACCAGGGCTACTGCTGTCAATCTCGGTGGTGTTTCATTGCCCGGTGGACCCTTTGTTCAACTGACCTTAAATGCCAGTATTTCAATCCTCGGCGTCAATTTTGCAGGGTCATTCCTGTTCCGTCAGCAAGGAGCCAATGTGACGATTGCCGCTCAGGCGACATTCACGTTGCAGTCAGGCGGAGTTACCTTCCTGACCTTCAATATTGATGGCGAATTGACTGTTAGTTCAGTTGGATTAAGAGCCGCGCTGGATGTCAGCCTGGCTTCGGGAGCACCGGGTACTTTTGGTATCAGCGTTTCCGGTACTTTCCAATTGGTGATTAATACCTCCAATTCATTGGCAGTTGTTGGGGGTAGAATTGTGCCGGGTAATTATTTTGCAATTCTCGCCACTGGCAACCTCTCCATCGGCGGCTTCAGTTTCGTTTCCGGCAGCTTCAGTTTCGTAAAAGCCGGAAATCAGTATGACCTCAATATCAGTACACAACTGGTACTCTCCGTCAGTGGTACCAATCTCTTCCGTTTTAATGTCAATGCAGCGGTAAGAGTGGCCTCCAATGGGGTGGCTGGCAGCTTTGCAGTCTCCCTTGCTTCCCAAAACACCAGTGCCTATGGATTCCAGCTCAGCGCGAGTTTCCTCATGGAAATCAATACCACAGGCTCGCAGCAAAATATCGGCGGTACTATCGTTCAGGCTGGAAATTATACCCGAGTGATCGCCACAGGATTAATGACAGTAGCAGGTTCCACATCGATGGTTCGTTCACCTTTACAGCTACCACAACCTCCGTAAGCTTTGCACTCAGCGGTCAACTACAACTGCGTGTAGCCAATACCATTATATTCCGCTTCAACGTCGGAGGAGCTGGATTCATTGGACAGGAGGGAATAGCCACTCGTCTCAATGTTACGCTGGTTGCCGGGCCTAATAATTATTCCTTCTCGGGAACCTTTATATTCCAGTTTAATACCACCAATCAGGCGCGTGCCTTCGGCGGTGCGATCATTGCCGCCAATTCGGCACAACTGAGCGTTTCGGGCAATCTGACCATCGGCGGTTTCAGTCTGAATGGATCCTTTACCATCACTGCCGGCAGCGGCCAATTCACGGTGGTAGCCTCAGCCAACATGTCTGTGTTTGGTGCCAATCTGAGTGTTTCCGGCAGCTTGGGGATTTTCAATAATGGCATTGCCGCATCCCTGAACATCACCAGTAACCTGATCAATACCAGCTTTATCCGCATCAGTGGCGGCTTCAGTTTCCAGGTCAACACCACTAATGTTAGCCGATTCGGTATAGCGGCCAACACTGTTCGCGTTGCGGTGACCAATGCCTCCATCACCCTGGCCGGTGTTAGTTTGAGCGGCAGTATATTCATCACTTTCTCCAATACCGTTTTCACAATTGCCGTACCTGCCAATTCACCTCTAACGGTATCTCTGGGCAACTTCGCAACCGTCAGCGTGGCTGGTTCCATATCCTCAAACGGACAATTTTCGCTCACCGGCACCGCGACATTGAACATTGGCAACACCAGCACTGCCCGTATCAACGGAGCTGCCCGTGTCACCATCTCCAACAGTAATGTTTCCGGCAGCTTTAGCGGAGGGTTGTGGATCTTTGGTTCCAGAGTGGCTGATGCCAGCGCCTCGTTTAATCTGGCAGCTCAACAATTCACATTTACCGCAAACGTAAGCTTTAATCTGCCTGCGGTCAGTGCTAGAGCAACGGGAGCGGTCAGCGTCTCAGTCAACAATAGCAGTGTAAATATCACCTTCAATTTGTCGCTGCGCTTGTTCAACACCTTTAACGTCAACGTCAGTGGCTTCGTTAATTCCAACGGTACCTTCCGATTCGCAGGCAGTACCTCACTCAATATTGGCAACAATAATTTGGGGGCCAATTTCACTGCCTCAGTAACGATCACCCACAATAGTTTCTCCATCAGTGCGTCGGGATCAGCTTGGGCTCAGTTCACCATTTTTGGCATCAGTGTAGGGCCAACTGTCAGCTTCAGCGGTAGCATCAATTCCTCCGGACGCCTGGATATCTGGGTTGGGGCTTGCGTGAACGTACCTATCCTGGGTCGTAAGTGTGCTGGTGTCACGGTGAAGGTTTCACTCAATAACGGGGTTAGCATCTGGCGTTCTGAAGTCGAAGGTGCCATGGTGTTCTTTGATGCCAACAACAATGGCGTCTGGGATGAAGGTGAGCCTATTGGTGTAATGGATGAAGATGGATTGGTAACTTTCACCACATGGGATGAGTTACCTGAAGTTCCTGAGCGCGAATTGAGTCTGTTTGAACGCCTGGATGTCGACGGCGACGGCCTACTTACTTTCAACGAAAAGCCCTTGTATTTAGTTGGTGGGCGCAATTTGGAGACTGACGAAGACAACGATGAAGTGATCGCTCTTACCGATGCGCTCGTAGCCGGGTTCACTGGCTTTGCCGGAGCCACTGTATTTATCGATAAGAACGGCAACGGACTCTTCGATGAAGGTGATGTTTACGTCACTACAGATGCCGAAGGTTTCTACGACCTGAGCGACGAGTTATTTGACCTCCCTGACGCCACGGGATCCAATGTCAGTCTTGGCAAGTTAGCGCAGTTTGATATCGACGGCAACGGTATCATTGATCCATCCGAAGGCATCCTGCGTTACACAGGCGGAGTTTCAGTTATCACTGGTGAAACCTTGAATGAGGTGCGCGCGCTCGAGTTTGCCGATTCATTGGGATTTGTTGAATTCTCCGGCGCACGGGTGTTTCTCGACGTCAATGGAAATGGTGTTTGGGACGATGATGAACCGTATGTCATTGCAGATGAGAACGGTTTCTACAACTTCATCGAAGAAGCCGGATTGGATCTGCAGCTCTTGCTAGGTTCATTGGCTCCATTTGATTTGAATGGCAATGGTATCATTGATCCGGATGAAGGCCAAATCATCGCCGTGGGTGGTATTCTGACCGATCCTGACACTGGTGAAGTGCGCGCTGTGGATGCGGTGATTATCGACAATACGCTGATCACCGGAATTACTCCTCAGCAAGGTGCGACCATGGTCTTCTTCGATGCCAACTTCAACGGAGTTTGGGACGAAGGTGAGCCAGTTGCGGTTCTTGGCGAAGATGGCTTCTATACCTTTGTCGATCTTGAGGCTTCCGCAGTGCGTCCGACCGGTGCACTGGCTGAGTTCGCCAGCCGCGAGGATGGGCGTTTATCCCACAGTGATGGAGTCTTCCGGTTCGTGGGCGGCTTTGACGCCACCACAGGACAGCCACTGGCCGGTACAGTAGCGGTTACCGCTGAGGATTTTGGCAATGGTTTGTTGCGCTCCATCAACCCGCTTACGGATTTGCAGGCACGGTTGATGGATATGGGGCTCGATAAGGATCAAGCAGAACTTGTTGTAATTATCGCTTTTGGTCTCCGCGCTTACACTGACATCGATTCGGTTTCACCGTCTGTAAAGGCTGAATTGGATCCCGATCATGTGGATGACCTGTTGGGTGTTGCGCTCAAAGTCGATGTGGTTGTAATGGCGGTGGAAGCCTTGCTTTTGGGCTATGAACCCGATTTGGATACCTTTGTGCTTCGTCAGTCGGTGCTCCTCAGTATAGCCGAGATTGTCAAGGAATTGGATACCGACCTGGGATTGAATGAAATTTTAGCTGCTGGAGATCCTGACACCGGCGCGGTATTGGTATTCGATTTGGAATCTGAAGAGAACTTGAAGGCGATTGTGGAAGCAACGGCCGATCGCCTTGGGATCGTTCTGGATGCGGTGGTAGTAGAGGCTTTCCTGGCTGCTGTTTCTGATATTATCGAGGAAATTAAGCTCCGTATTGCCGACAATCTTTCCGATCCAGTCGCAGGTTTTGCAGTGGTCAAGAGCGTGGTGCTCGGTGCATTGTTGCCAATCACGACTTCCATTGCTTCCGGCCAACAGGACACGAGCGTTTTCGAAACCTTCCGCGGTGAGCAATTGCAGCAACGGTTGACTGGAGTACAGCTGACAGTAGATCCGCGCGGCCCGCAAATCACGCAGTTGAATGATGTGACTACCGCGCCCGGAGTATCCACTGCACTGACATTCAATGTGTCCGATCCCGATGATCTGGATAGATTCCTCCGGGTTACTGTTACCTCCTCAAATCCCGCGCTCATCGATCCAGACGCAATTACCCTTGGTGGCGCGGACAGTGAACGCACCTTGCGTTTTGCCCCCGCATCCGACCGCAGTGGCACTGTGGTGTTGACCATCACAGTAACGGACCGCGCTGGCCTCACCGCAACAGAGACTGTGGTGGTGACGGTGTTGCCCAGACTGTCTCTGGTTGGCGTAGAAGTCGTGCGCGATGCATTGGATAATGCCCGGGCCATCCGCTTTATCGTAGCCTTGGAAACACCATCGGATGAATTTGTCCGCGTACAATTTTCAACCAGGGATGATTCAGCCATCGGCGGTATCGCATTCGTGCCAACCACCGGTATTCTGGAGTTTGCCCCCGGTGATACCATTCGTGCGGTAGAAGTGCCCCTCGTCACTGAACGCTTCAATGCCGCAGCCGAAACCTTCCTTCTGGAACTCTTTAATGCTTCTGGCGCGGTCGTTGTCACCGCTTCCGCTACAGGAGAAATCCCGGTTCGCGCGCTATTTATCGGATTGCTTGATGCCCGTTTCCTGGGTTTCTTCGCTCAATCCATCAGCGATACGGATACAGAGGATGATGCTGCCACGGTGCTGACGCAGTTGGTAAGCGATCTGAATGTGTTTGCCGATCGCGTGACTGCCGAAAGCGACAACAACCGCATGGTGGTGACTGGAGTTCTCGGAGCTGCCACCGGCGGGGGCAATAATCCAGCCGCAGCCTCAATTCATCAAGCCAAACAACCGCAAGCATTGAAAGGGATCCCAGTCCGCTGACCGGCGGTTGCCTTGAGCCAATACGAGCGATTGTTGTCGAGAGCTGTATAGCTACCAGTTTTTCGCCAGTTGTAGAAAGTGCTGGGTAGAATCTTCCAGTCCGCCGTATCGGCAGCGATGAAGCCATTGTTTACGATGTTTGGCGATCATTTCCGCCATGCGCACAGCCAAGGCTTTGCGCTCATCAATGGTAGGGCCGCTGCGCCGTAAAACCGCTCGATCTGCTGCAAAGAATGCCAGTTCGAGTGCCAGTGCACATTCTTGCCTTAAGTTCTGGTCCAGCTTTTCAGGCATGTTCTGCTGAAGCTGCTGCAACCGCTGGCGCACTTCCATCCATGCCGCGAGGTCGCCCTTGCCGGCAGGTTCATACAGATGAGCGTGCATTTCAACCCATAAAGCTGTGCTGTTATGAATCGTTTTGCCATCAGGAGGATGCCCGTTGAAATCCGGTCTCTCGCCGCGACAAATTTCCTTATCTGCCTCGCCAAGTGCTTCCAGCCATGCACCCAAAGCCTGGTCGCCAAAAATGTGCAGTCCGTTCGCAAGGCTATTGTATTGATTTGCGCCGCTCCAGGCCGCCATTGCCATATCGCCAATGGCAAATTGCGAGATCGGCCAAGGTTGACGATGACCGCCATCGCCCCAAATCGTTCCCAGAAAACCTGTGGCAGCGCTTTCATTGGCAGCGTTATCCAGATTTCCCCGGCGGTTCCAAGTCCTCCCGGTGGAGCTGTTCCAACAGCTACTTCCAGGTGCCACCCACACCTCGCGTCCCGCGTTCACATGGGATTGTACTCGCGATGCAAAGGGTCTATTCGCTTCGTATTCCCAAACCAAAGCTACCAGATCCACAGGTAAATTATCATCCTCGTTGGGATGCGGATCACACCAGAACTGCGCCCGCTTGCCCAAGTTTTTCACCAGTTGAACCACATGACCAACATGCTCGGAAAACACGGCGGCTTTTCCCCGCTGTGCGCAGATTTCACGGCTCCGACCGCGTCCCAAATCCCAAGGTTCATCGCAGCCGATATTCGCATAAGTGCCCGAACAATGGGGTAGCTGTTGCGCCAGCAAATCCTCGATCAGTTTAAGGCAGCGAGAATCCATCGGGCATAACGTATTGGGAGGCACATAAAATGAATCATTGGCCATGATACCCGTATGGCGCTCGGCCAGATCGGCATAACGCGGATGTCTCAGCCAACGCTCAAAGTGTCCAAAACAATTTTGGTTGGCTGTGAGCGCTACTCCGTGCGCCCTGCAATAACCATTCAGGGCTGATAACTCCTCCATTGTGATGGGTGACGCAGCGCGCCAGACGTCTTCATGACCCGCATACGCCAGGCTGTGTTCCACGTACAACTGAAGGTGATTCATCTTCAATTGTTCGAGTAAATCCACCAACTCGAAAGGGTTTCCATACGAGGAATACGGTCGCGACTGATGTCCAGCATGATCCCGCGGTGCGCGAACAGCGGTGCATCCTCAATGTCGAGTTCTGGAATGCGGTTTTTGCTTGCGCAATTGGTTCCAGGTGGCGCGCGCCCATCTGAGGCCAGTGTTGTGCCTCGCAATCAAACGCACTCCCTCACTTCGCACCTCCACCCGGTAAGCCTCGTCACCGGGATAATAGGGGCCTTCAGGATTAAATATCTCTGCTACCGCAAGTGAAGCCGATGCGATTTGGTTTTCATAAAAGGTGACCTGCCGGGGTTTCGGTAGCAACAGAATCTCGTCCATGCGCCACATTGATGGCGCATAAGCCTGCCTGCAGCAACGCAATTATGGGGTACAGAAGATCCTTTCCCGTACTTCACTCCACAGTGCGTACCCGACCCGAACCTGCAACCCGCACATCTGCCTCGGCCTGTCCGCTCTGCCGGATCACGCCGGATCCTGCAATCCTGCCGGTCAAGCTGTCCTTGGCGTGAACATTCATTGAACCGGAACCGGCGATATTCGCACTCACTTTACTCACCTCCAGGTCGGCTGCCAATATTCTTCCTGATCCAGAAATTTTGAATGTAGCGGAGTCAGTGGTTCCTGAGAGCGTTATTCTTCCCGAACCGGCGATATTGGCACTGGTTTTCTCTGACTCCAGTCTCGCTTCGATAGAGCCGGAACCCGCGACAGATAGGTCAACACTCTTGGACGCTATTAAATCCGTTGCCACGAAGGTTCCGGACCCCGCCAAACTGACAGATTCCAGATTTGGCGAGGTAACCTTGATCTCAACCGGCGCATTACCTCTGAAACTCCTGGTGGTATTCAATCTCAACGTACCCCGGCGAGTATCGACTGTGATCGCATTGATTTGGCTCTCATGTGTTGTTACTACCACCGTATGGTCGGTTCCCTGAACCCATTCCACTCTCGCAGGCACTCCAATAGAAATGGACTCAAATGCTCCGGGATTGTGGGTTCTTTGCTCACTGGCGCCATAAATGGAGGTTGCCGCTATGAGGCAGGTTAGCGCGCAGAAGAACATGGTTTGCGGCTTGATGGCTTGGGATATAATAGTCATAATGTGTCCTTGGTTTTGCAGTTACCTATCAGGGTTCGTGCCAATCAGTGCGGTGCAATTGTAAGGTGTTGTTTCGGAGGGGGTTATGATTGGATTAAATTTACAGACGTGGTTGGAGTACCGGGAGGAGGGCGTTTATTGGTATGAATGACAGAAATTTGGCAAAATTTGCTAAACCGCAGTGACTCCTTGTGGCTGAATTTTGGCAGAAAATGCTCCTCGATACACCAGATAGCTCAACAGTGCCATGATAGGCACCGAAAACCCTCCGAGCCCGGGTACTATTTGCAGGGTGATGAGCACCAATAAAAATAGACGCAGCAACCACTTTAATAAAAAGCTCTGGCCGGCTGGAATGTAGCCTCTAAACGGTGCCACCAGACTTATCCGGTAATAAATGATTCCAGGAATCAGCCCGATCACGGGAATCAAGCTCAAGCCAAAAGTGATCGCCAGTACCTTGGGTAAGCGTTGGGTGACGACCCCGATGTAGGATGTCAACAAGGCACTGTCAGCAAACGGTTGGCGACCGCATCCGGGACAAATTTGTGCCGGATCGCGCTTGGGCAGGTGCGTTGCACAGTGGGGACAACGTTTTTTGCTAGCCAAATCAATGCCAGCTGACAGGCGGTCCTGAATGGGTTTTTCCTTGGCCTGACCAAAAAAACCAATGGTTTTAGGCTGTTTGATTTCCGCCGAACAGTGCTGGCATATCAGCGCACTGGCATAAATCCTCCCCCCGCATTCCGGGCAAGAAACTTTATTCTTTTCCTCGCGATAACGGTGGTAGCGCCTTGCCAGCGCCAATAAACCAAAAACCACTGCCACCAGCAGCAGCATGAATACCGGATAAACAAACAAAAAGAAGATGCCCGCTGCCGCCCAAATATCCTCAAACCAACTCATCAGCCCACGGATACCCAAATCTCCGTCCGGGTCCGCTTCCCACAGTATGGACAGTGCCAGGGTACGCAAAAAATTAACGGCGTAAATGGCGGCAGCAGTCATACCTGCAATAATCGAATCCAACAGGCTAGCGTGAGCGGTCGTTATCGTACGTTCAATAAACTCGACATCCGACGCACCCATCACACCCAGCACAGTCAATGCGCCCATGCCCGCTTTTGCATGTTTGTGTACGCCATCCATCAGTTCCTGAACTTCAGCGGATTTGGTAGCCAGCACTTCTCCCAGGGCCAATAACCCCAGCGCGGCTATTGTCCAGTTGCTGGTAAACCAGGTGGGTGCCGCGTCCACAGCTGTCTGTAAAAAGGAAATATCCCCTAAATACGGCAGATTATTTCCGTAGCGCATCATGAATGCCGTGAAAAAACGCCGGAACAAAGGCCCGGGAGCTAAAGAAGGCAGCCGCCCCAACGGCGTACAACAGTGCGTTAAGGTCAAATTCCATATCAGTTGTGTATGTTATCTTCTAGCTCTGAATCGCATACCCACGCAAGTTCCAAAAATCGTAACTTCTTCTCACAAACCCTGTTGCCTCCTCAGTAGGGTCCGTAGTCCCTTGGCATATAAATGCGCCAAGTTGCCGCCCAGAAATCGCTGCGAATAACTGGGATTGAAGGGATTCGAGGTTGACGAGAGACGCGGGTCAGGATGCTGCGGGCTTTCCAGGGATTCCAGCATGGCTCTTGCGCCACCAAAGTTCCAGGTCATTCGGCCATAAGGCGCATCGCTGCCAAAAGCCAATCTGCTGGAGGCCGATTCACCAGCTTGGCGTAAGTGATCAAGTCGCTCTCGATGTGACAGTCGCGCTTGGCGCTAAAGATAAAAAACAAATTTTCGCATTCCAGCCCCAGATTGCGGGAATCCTGATACAGGTTCTCGGCTTCATTGTAACCCGCACCGCCACCCCCCCATATGCACTCCGATCACTGGTTGCGGGAACGCGATTGTCCGCCAAGGTGCGCAAACCGCTGGCTGGAGTGTAGGCTGTGTCTGCACCGTAATGAAATGCCGGAATCGCGCCAAGGTCCAATATCGTTTGTACCACCTCAATAACATCCTGACTATCCATTGGGTAAGCATTTTGGGCAGGATTGAGCTTTATGATCGGAAATCCTAACTCCCGTACGCACTGTGTTGCCAATGCACACGCCCCTTTGACTCCCAATGCCCTCGGATCCGTCCAGCCTGCCGGCAGGATTTTTTCGGGATAGCGCGCCGCGCACTCAGCCACGTATTGATTGGCTCGCAGCAAGACTTCGTGGTTTTTTTCCATATCCTGACCGTATTCGGTTGCTGATGGATTTTGCCAACACAGGGCCGCATCCACACGAGCCATAGTCATTTCGGCCAATAATTGCGCGAGATCCAGGGGGCGACCGTGAAAGTAATTGTCCGTCGATGCTACTTTGCATCGCATGGCTTCAGACAGCCTCTGCATGTCCGTCAAGTGCACATCTGCATCGATTATCAATGTGTGTGCATGTGTTTCCAAATACTCTGCTCGGCTAGTCAGAGTCCTTTGCAGTTCAGTCTTCATGCACCAACCTCCATGGATTCTACAAATGAAGTTACCGACCATGGTTTCAGGGTCATTGTATCCGCTATGATGAATCTGCCCAACGCTTCATAATCCGCAGCATCATGCGTACAGGCTACCTCCCAGGTTTTTCCGCGCACACCACTCAAGTTCAAATCGAGCACTTTTTCCTCGTCACTTAAATTCGCCACCACAAACGCATTGGCTTGACCTCGGTCCACCTCGGAAAATGCCGCCCCATAGATTTCAGTGTCGTTTACAAATAGCGGAACCACAGCGCTGCCGCCTTTGCCGCAGCGACAAACATGTTTGTAGATGTAGTATTCCTTCTGCTGACGATACTGGTTCTGACTGACGACAAACGCTGTGGCTGGATTGGGATCGCCGCCCACCCACACGTCATGCCGCTGCACCGCAGCCCAAGGTATGAATCCATTCACTTTGGCTGAATAGATGTTTTGGCAAATCTCCACCATCATGGACAATTTTTTCCTTCCCCAACCCGAGGATGTACTCCAGGCATGCAGTTCAGGTCTATGATCGCGAATAGTGTCTGTACCCGTACTGCGATGATCGCCATTCCAGAGTCCGGGATATGAATCCCAGAATGCATGCGAGGTAATCAAACCGAGGTCTCGCAGGCAGCGCTCATCGTTGGCTATGGCGGCGGCATATCCCCAGTGATCAAATCTAACCCAGGTAGTCGTCTCACCCGGAGTTATTCCAATGTCCTCCAGTCCCGCAGCATCCAGCGCACGTCGCAAAAAGGGGATGAACTTCACCACCTGTGAGGGGCTCCAGTACAAGTTATAGTCATGACTGCTCGCGTCATCGGTACTGCCGTCCAATGGCCAGCGCATCCAGTCTTCACCTTCATTGTGGATGCTTACATATTTCACCGGCATACCTTCTTCCTCGCGCAGGAATCTTAGCCAGGCAATGAAGTAGTCCGCCAGATTTTGCCACTGGTCGGACGCAAGATCACGCCCACGGGTGAATTTTTGCACGGTCATCCATCCGGGAGGACCATACAAACTGGTGATAATCTGTAGCTCCTGACCGCGTGCACGACTCTGCTTCACGCCGTAACGCACGAATTCCAGCATCCACCCCGTGCTCTTCCGGTGGTCATATACAGCATCTGGACTGGAACGATGAAAGGGATCCAAAAACATCTTGATCAGTGCGGGTTGCAGCCCGTCGTCACCAAAAATGGCCTCCAGGATTTCCAGGCGCTGCCGCTCCTCCAATACACTGAATCCACCGTAGTCCTGCGGATCTTTGTCGTAATCGCGCGTTTGGCACGTTTCCACGTAATTGATGCCAAATCCATCCCACACACGCAGCTTCTTGCCAAAATCAATGGTCAAAGTCCTCATTGCCTCAGCCTGAGCCTACCTAACCTGTGCGACAATCTTTTTTTAGGATCCCTAAAAATAGTGCTTGCAATCACTATAAAAACAGTAGTGTTATGAATTCCTACTTAATCAATATACAAACAGATGGGAAACATAAAAATTAGAACTTTGGGCTTTGGATTATTGGGAAGCCTGGCGCTGTGGGTGCCGCCTGGGGTGGGGTCCACAGGGGAGATTGATCAATTGCGACAGCAACTGGCGCAGATCACGCAACGGCTGGAGCAGTTGGAGCGGGAAGCGGCAGAAAAGCAAGTTGTGGTACAGGCTCCTGCTGCGGGGCCATCGACCTCGGTTGTTGCCGGAGCTGGAGGGTTCCGGGTTGAATCGGCTGACCGCGCCTGGTCCTTGCGTGTGCGTGGCAATATCCATTTCGATGGACGGTGGTACATCAATGACGGTGGCATCAACAACAATGACAAGTTTCTGCTGCGTCGAGTGCGTCCCTCGCTCGAAGGAACTGTGCAGGATTACATCAGTTTCCGGGTGATGCCGGAATTGGCGACCAACAACTTTGCCTTGCTGGATGCATGGGCCAATTTTGCTTTCTCACCGGGGTTTCAGGTTTTGGTGGGTAAGACCAAGAGCCCTGCTGGGCTGGAGCGACTGGTAGGCCAAAGCAACCTGTTGTTCATAGAACGTGGTTATCCGACCCAATTGCTGCCCAACCGCGATATTGGTGTGCAATTGCACGGGGCGGTACTGGACAGGCGGCTGAATTGGAATGTCAGCGTTCTGGCCGGGGCTCGTGATGGTTCTAATACCGCGGTGCCTGATGTGGACGACAATTTTGAGCTGGCAGGAAGACTGTTTGCCCATCCCTTCCGCAACAACAGCGACCATGTTCTTCAGGGTCTGGGCGCGGGAGTATCCTTTACTTACGGCAAGCAGGACAATCAATCGCCAGCTGGTTATACAACGACAGGTATCCAGCGGCTGTTTGGCTACCGCAATGGGGTGGTCAATGATGGCACAGTGTTCCGATACTCTCCGCAGGGTTACTGGTATTTCAAGAATGTTGGCCTGTTGGCGGAATACGCCGTCTCGCAAAACAACCTTCGTTTGGGCAACAGCCACGCAACCATCACCAACAGGGGTGGCAGGTCATAGCAAATTGGGTCGTTACCGGGGAGAAGGCAACGTATGGCGCATTGGTGCCAGGCACTGATTTCAGTTGGACGGAAGGCACCTGGGGTGCTTTTGAACTGGCTGCGAGGGTGGGGCAACTCCAGATCGATCGCGATGCCTTTCCGATCTTTGCCGACCCTGCAACCAATGCGCGCAAAGTCACCGGTTACACACTTGGGGCCAACTGGTATTGGAACCGCAATGTGAAGCTGATTCTTAACTTTGACTACAACACCTTCGACGGCGGATCGGCTGCACCAGTGACTGCACAATCCGAGAAAGCCCTGTTTTCCAGGGTACAGGTACAATTCTGATCAAAACTCTACTATCCACTAAACGCTCAAATCATGAAAACAAAAAATATCTTCACAGCATTTGCAAAATGGACACCCGTCCTGGTTTCTCTGACTGCCGGCCTTACGATGTTGATCACCAGTGGGTGCGGGAATAGAGAGCGCGGGGAAACGGAAACCATTGAATTATTAAATGTGTCCTATGATCCTACGCGTGAGTTTTACCGCGATTTCAACCGCGCATTTGCGGAATACTGGTTGGAGCGCACCGGACAACGGGTCGAATTTAATATGTCGCATGGCGGATCGGGGCGTCAGGCCCGCTCCGTAATTGATGGAATTCCAGCGGATGTGGTCACCCTCGCATTGGCTGCAGATGTGGATGCAGTAGCCGAAGCAGGTTTCATTGCCTCCGATTGGCAAAGCCGCTTGCCGCACAACAGTGCTCCTTATCAGTCCACGCTGGCGTTTTTTGGTTCGGAGAGGGAATCCTCACAACATCCGCAATTGGGATGATCTGGTGCGCGATGGTATCCGGGTCATTACCCCCAATCCAAAAACTTCGGGTGTGGCGCGCTGGAATTATCTGGCTGCCTGGGGTTGGGCGCTGAACGAGTTTGACGGTGATGAGGCGCGTGTGCGCGACTACATGACCCGTTTATTCCGCAATGTACCGGTGTTGGATACGGGAGCCCGTGCCTCTTCGGCCACATTCATGGACAGGCGCATTGGCGATGTGCTCATCAACTGGGAAAACGAGTTGTTATTGGCCCTACAAAGTCATCCTGAGGACTTCGAAATCGTAGTGCCTTCCGTCAGCATTTTTGGCCGAGCCTACCGTGGCCTGGGTGGATCGCAATATTGATCGCCGGGGTCGACGCGGGGAGATAGCCGAGGCATACCTACGCTTTCTTTACAGTGATATCGGTCAGGAGTTGGCCGGTAGGCACTTTTACCGTCCGGCCCAACCTGAGTTTCGCGAGAAATTCGCATCTCAATTCCCCGACCTTGAACTGTTTACGATCGACGACGTCTTTGGAGGTTGGAGCACCGCCACCGAAATTCACTTCCGCGATGGAGGGATTTTCGACCAAATCATGCGCCGTTGATTGCGATAAAACCAGCATATACTCATGATCTCTGGGAACAAGCGGGCGCAACCCAATAGGCGCATCCTGCCGGGCTTTGGGCTATCGATGGGATTCGCTGTCACCTATCTCGGACTTTTGGTGCTCATTCCATTGGCCGGAGTTTTTATCCGGGCCTCGGGTATGACGTGGCAGGAGTTTTGGACGGTGGTAACTTCGCCGCAGGTTGTGGCAACATACAAAATAACGTTCGGTGTTTCATTGGCTGCAGCGGCGACCAACGCGGTTTTCGGACTGATTGT
The DNA here is from genome assembly GCA_021208135.1 of Verrucomicrobiota bacterium. Taxonomy (GTDB): domain Bacteria; phylum Verrucomicrobiota; class Verrucomicrobiia; order Opitutales; family Oceanipulchritudinaceae; genus JAJOKB01. Next base: position 43,809 of record JAJOKB010000111.1, read on the forward strand.
TGCCTGGTCGTTGGTCAGATACACTTTCCCTGGCAAAAGAGTTCTGGATGCTATCGTTGATTTGCCTTTTGCTCTGCCCACTGCTGTGGCTGGGATCGCGCTCACCGCTATCTATGCGGAAACAGGGATCATGGGACGCTGGTTTTATGCCCTCGGGATTGAAACCGCATTTTCTCGAGTGGGTATCTACATTGCGCTCACATTTATTGGCATTCCATTCGTGGTGCGCAGCTTGCAACCGGTTCTGGAGGATTTGGATCCTGAATTTGAAGAGGCTGCGGCATCCTTGGGAGCCAGCCGACTGCGGGCATTCACCCATGTGATTCTGCCCGGATTGTTGCCGGCGCTACTGACAGGGTTTGCGTTGGCCTACGCCAGGGCTATCGGCGAATATGGATCAGTCATTTTTATCTCCGGCAATATGCCGTTTGAAACCGAGATTTCCCCTTTGATCATAGTGAAGTTTCTGGAGCAATTCCAGATTGCCCAGGCAACAGCGGTGGCAGCAGTGATGCTAGTGGCTTCTTTCGTCCTGCTGTTGGGCGTCAACATTTTGCAGCGTTGGACCGAGTCTATCGGTCGAGCAAGAACTTGAGGATAAGAGTATGCATCCCAGCAAAACATTCCGATCCCGCAATGACAGTCCGAGAACTCCGGCGGCCACCGCTGAGAGTCCTGCGGTCAGGCTGACACTCATAGCTGTTACCATGGCCTTTTTGAGTCTGTTTCTGTTCTTGCCCTTGATAACAGTTTTTCATGAAGCCTTTCGTCATGGGGTGGAAGTCTATCTGGCAAGTTTTGATGACCGTCATGTGCGACATGCCATCAGGCTTACTTTGCTGACCGCAGCAATCTGTGTACCCCTCAATCTGATTTTTGGGGTGGCAGCAGCTTGGGCAGTGACCAAGTTTGATTTTCGTGGTAAGAGCTTGTTCGTCACCTTGATCGATCTCCCGTTTGCGGTGTCACCGGTCATTGCCGGTTTCGTTTTCATCATCATTTTTGGCGCTCACGGCTACCTGGGGCCTCTGATGGAGAGGTGGGATGTACAAATTGTATTTGCCTTTCCCGGCATCGTCCTCGCCACCACTTTTGGGACAGTCCCCTTTATCGCCCGCGAACTGATACCGCTCATGCAAGCCCAAGGCCGTGATGAGGAATTTGCTGCCATGACGCTCGGCGCATCCGGCTGGCGCACCTTTTTTAAGGTAACTTTACCGAACGTGAAATGGGGTCTGTTCTATGGAATTATTCTGTGTAATGCCCGCGCCATGGGCGAGTTTGGCGGGGTGGAGGTCGTTTCTGGCAACATCTCCGGCAAAACCAGTACCATGACGCTGCATATCCAGACCCTTTATTTCAGCTTCGCCACTGTGCCCGCATTCGCCATGGCATCCGTGCTGGCCATGTTGGCGCTGGTCACCTTGGTGCTGAAAAAACGCTATCGAATGGTGGGCGACAAAAAGAGGATAAATTTATGAGTATTCAAGCAAACAACATCAGCAAAACTTTTGGCGGCTACAAAGCCTTGGACAACGTCAGCCTGCATGTGCCGCAGGGTAAATTGGTTTCGCTGTTAGGACCCTCCGGTTCTGGCAAAACCACCCTGCTGCGCATTCTGGCCGGGCTTGAGTTTCCCGATTCCCTGGATCAAAGCAGTATTCGTTTTCACGGCGAGGACGTGACCGCTGTTCCAGCAGGCCAACGGGGAGTGGGTTTCGTCTTTCAGCACTATGCTTTGTTTAAACATATGACCATCGAGTCCAACATAGCCTTCGGTATCCACGCCAAGCCGCGCAGGCTCAGGCCTGATAAACACGCTATCCGCGCACGGGTAGAGGAATTACTGAAGTTAATTCAACTGGAGGGTCTGGGCAAACGCTATCCGAGCGAACTTTCAGGTGGCCAACGCCAACGCGTTGCCTTGGCACGCGCTTTGGCGGTGGATCCCAAAGTGCTGCTGCTCGACGAACCTTTTGGCGCCCTCGACGCCAAAGTGCGCAAAGATTTGCGGCGCTGGCTGCGCACTTTTCAGGAGCAAATCGGACTCACCACTATCTTTGTCACCCATGATCAGGAGGAGGCGTTGGAGTTAGCCGATGAGGTCGTGGTCATGAACAACGCTCGCATCGAGCAAGTGGGCGACCCGCAAACCGTGTACGATCACCCTGCTTCACCGTTTGTCATCGAGTTTTTGGGCAACGTGAACCGCCTCAGTCCAGGCTTTCGGCCGAATCGCACTCACAAGCAGGCGCTCTACGTGCGCCCCCACGATATTGAACTATTTCCCGGTGACGCAGACGCCGGCAGCTGGGCCCTGGATGGCAAGGTGCTACACGTCTTCGCTGCAGGTAATTACGGCAGAGTCACCCTCCAACGCACATTGACTGGTGAACCTCTGGAAGCCGAAATCCCGCGAGAACGCCTGCGCAAACTCAACCTGCAACCAGGAGATCCAGTCAAAATTCGCTTCACCCACACCCGCGTCTTCGAGCAGATCGACGCCACCCACCAGGAACTGCGCGAAATTATCGAAACTGAATAACATTCAACGCAAAAAAAAGGCTCAGAAAATGAAAACTCAAAAAGACTATCTTACTATCGGCGAAGTGGCCAGCTCGCTAGGTTGGTCCACAAGATTTGTGGACGGCCTGGTGCGCGGCGAAAAAACTGCCTTCCTTGCAAATCAACGGCGAACTACGCTTCCGTAGGGACGAAATTATAGATTGGTTGGATCGAAAAATCCAGACTTTGGATGCTGCTCGCTTGAATGAATTCGAACAGAAATTGCGTCAGGATTTGAATCAAGAGGCTATTTTCAGTCCAGCCAAAGCTGAACCAATCAGTCTGTTATTAAAGCCTGAAGCCATTCAGCTCGACAGCTCGGCACTGGATAAAACAGAAGTGCTTAGAAATTTGGTAACTTTGGCCGAAGCCACCGGCAATGTGCTCGATCCTGAACGCCTTTATGCCTCCATCGTCGAGAGAGAATACCTCTGCTCGACCGCTTTTCCGGGCGGCTTCGCTATCTGCCACCCACGACGCCCCATTCCCACAGCTCTTTTGGACTATACGGTCTGCTTATTGCGACTTAAGCAGCCCATCCAGTTCGGCGCAGAGGACGGTTCCCTTACCCAACTGTTCTTCCTGTTAAGCGCCCCCAATGACAAGCTGCACCTTCACGGCCTGGCACGTCTCGCCCGAATCCTCAGAGGGGATGCCTTGAAACAACTCCTGACATCAGCCTCGGTAGAAGAAATCCTGAATGCCCTGCGCACCGCCGAAAATAACCAGAAAACAGTGCCAGGCACCCCAGAAATCTAGGTGCCAGGCACCTTCATAATATTAAACGATTTCGCAATCCTTTACCCAGGCTGGATCTAAATCGACACCCAATCCTGGTCCATCAGGTACGACAAGAACCCCGTTTTTGGCGATCAGGCGTCCGGATGAAGCCGCTGCGGGTAAATCGCGTTCAAAGCCCTTGTACTCCTGATAAGGGCCAGGATTGTGAGTACAGGCAGCAAAGACGGCTGCATAGTATGAGCCGAGCCCCCATCCGCTGATATGCGCCGTGCAAGCCATACCTACTGCATGAGCTGCCCGGGCGACGCGTATGGAACGAGTGAGCCCGCCGAAATAGAAAATGTCCGGTTGAGGTAAGTCCACGATTCTGTGCTCAATTTGCCACAGGAAATGCCGAAGGCTGATCTCTTGCTCTCCGCCTGCAATCACCATTGTATCTTCCAGCGCTTTACGTACTGCGAGGGTTTCGTCGTAATGATCAAACGGAACGGGTTCTTCAAAGAAGGAGTGTCCCGTCTCAGAGAGCATCTTACCGAAGCGGACGCTGGACTCGTAGTCGTAGGAACCGTTTGCGTCCGCATACAACGTGTGGTTGGGGAAAGAGTCCCGCATAAGCGGAATCAGTTCTCTATCGCGAGCGTCTGACTGTTCCGTTTGTCGCATGCGTGCACCCAATCGGTATTTAATAGCCTTGGTTCCAAACTCATCAATAAAGCGCCGAAAGACCTCGATCTCTGCTTCAGGTGCGTTTCCACGGTTGGAGGAAGCGTGGTAGACATCAATCTCGCGCCTCAAAGTACCTTCTCCTAAAATGTCGGTTACAGGTTTACCAGCAGCCTTGCCTAGCAAGTCCAACACAGCCAGCTCAAGGCTGGCCACGGACACCCACAGCGCCAGTCCCTGCCATTTGTAATTGGGTCCGAATCCACCTCTACCATTGTAAATTGTATTAAGGGTGTTCTCCCAATCCCTTGCATCCGTTCCCACAGCGTGGCGTGCAACACTTCCGGTGAAGATCGGGTATGTCTGAGCCAACACCCCACCGTGTGCGACAGCGAGCCCCTCCACTCCGCACTTCGTTCGTACGCGAACCAACCATTGCCGGTTATTGCGCAGCAACTCGACCGACTCTATTATCAGAGCATCGGTGGAGAGTTGATCTGATCGAATAGCTGGGAGCGCAGCCGCCGAGAGGATGCGGGCTTTTCGCTCACAAGAATCTTGATTCAAAGCGGATGCGCTACCACTCGCGACCAGAGCAGCACAACCTGCTGTCAACACCGGAACACTGGCTAGAAAGTGACGACGATTCATATCGTTCTCAATGATTTGTGGGGTTACTTGGTGAGGATTCGACATCCTGATTCACAGTTATCCATGAACGGTCGAGAATGACAACTGGATAATCGTGAATTGCGAGACCATGCAGAGTAATTAAGGAGTCTTTACCGGTTACGAATTCATTGGGCAAATCGTAGACAAATCCGGTGAGTAAATCCACAAGTACTGGATCGGCTGGGGGAACAATGTTGCCAATACTCATGTCCACTATACGAGGATTGAACTCATCGCGTGGACGATCGTCGTTGAACCAAAGTGTGACCGCTCCCCTGAAAATAGCCGCAACCCTCTGAAAAGCACGGGATAATTTCCAGACAGTCGCTTTTGGGTCCGTTTTCTTTGATCTTCTCGAAGCCGCTGGGCAAGATGGCAACTCAACCACGGATGCGTGGATTGCCGTGTGCGCACGGGAGTGTTCCGCGACTGTTTATTCCAACAATAATGATTTCGCCCGCTTTTCCGGCATCAAACGAATCAAGCCTCTGAAAGTCCAATCATAGAAACCCATCCTCCCAGATACAGCGTATCTTCGGCGGGATGATTTACGGGGCCCGGAGCTGGACCTTGCAACGCCGCGTCATCTGCAAGGCAGAGCATAAATCGAGAAAGGTAGTAATCCGCGCTTCGAGGTAACCTCCCTGTATAACAAGGAGGACGCTATCCGCATAAACTAACTATTCAATTTCCTTCAAGCAACATTCGGGTTAGGCGCGACGGCGGCGCACCAGTACCACACCCAGAACTGCTAATCCAAACAGCATCGCATATGTGGATGGTTCGGGAATAACGCTAAGGGTCGATCCAGTCACCACAAAATGATCCGCAAACGCTCCCACATTGCCTCCATCGAAGCGCAGTCTATTGGCATCCCATAGCGAAATGAATCCGGCTTCATTGAGGCTGGCTATGGTTAGCGATCCCATCGCAAGAGGGGAAAAGTTTATTATGGTACTTGGGCTGGTCTGGAACTGGTCTGCGGCTACACCGGTGACTGAAACGATAGCATTTCCTTCGAGGAAGTTGATCACTCCTCCTTGCCATACAGCTCTGTCGACGGTCATTACTCCGCCAGACAGATTTAGCACCGATTGTTCATAGACATTAATTCGCGCAGCGTTGAATGTTCCGCCGCTCATGTTCAATGTATATCCATCATTAGCTGCAGTATTTAGAGTGAAATTTCCCCAATCCATTTCTCCTCCGCGTAGATTCCAAACCGTACCGCCAGTGAAATTACGGTTTGAATCCGCATAGACCCTGCCGCTCAATTGGGTGATTCTTTGACCGGATACAATGTCATTCAATCGAGCTGAAGTAGTCGTAGGGCCCCATGATTCAACGGAAATGATGCCTTCTTTGCCCTCTGATATGAGGGGTAATCCATTACTCCAGTTGGCTGCCCTGGACAGTCTGTCGCCATTCGCACCTATGTCGCCCAGGAACATGGTTTCAATGAAGTTGGCGTGTACGGTGCTACTTACGGAAAGGACCGATGTGATTGCTACAGAAACAAGTGTCAGTGTTTTCATATAAAATGGGGTAAGGTTACAAAATTAGTTTTTTGCTTTTCTGCGGCGGCAAGCGGCTATGCCAATGGCTGCTATCCCGAATAACAATGCGTAGGTAGAGGGTTCAGGAATCATACTCAGGGTGGATCCATTCACCTGAAAAGTATCAGCGAACGTTGCCGCATTAATGGTTAATCCGTCATATTGAATTCTGCCTGAGGTGAAAACTGATTCAAAGTCACTGTAGCTCCAGCCTTGAACCGTCAAACTGGCTCCTGTTGCCGTTGGGAGCCAATTGTTGCCTGTAGTAGTGAATCTGGTATGTGCAATGGCCGCGGCGCTGTTGATCACCACCGTCGCTGTACCATCTATAGTCATCCGCGATATGTTGTTCGCCCCTAGGTCCGTAATGGTAAAAGTTCCACCGCTGAAATTCAACGCGGTGGAATTTAAATTAACCGTGACAAAAGAGGCTGTTCCACCGGACATGTTGTAGGCAGAACCGAGATTGCCCCCTGTCAACTCTCCGGTTTGTACCCCCAAAACTGCATTAATAGATCCACCTGACTGATTGAAAATAGTATCAGCTTGAACCCGCAACCGCCCGACATTTTCAATGCTGCCTCCCTGCAGATTGAATACCGCAGTGTTGTTTTAGCTGAAATTGCTCTGTTCCTGCAGTGGTGGCCACAATTGAGCCCCCGCTCATGGTCCAAACACTGGTTCCACTAACGGTTCTGGTGGCATTCAGTGTTAGCGTACCGCCAACTTGTGACACTGACCAACTGGACGCATCACCATTAAACGTACCGTTTGTATTGATTACACCAGTTCTATTTTCACTGATGAGCGGTAGACCACCGGACCATGAACCGGCATTGGTTAAGTTGCCTCCATTGAAGGTTGTTGTAATTTGGGCTGATAAGCTGCATGCAAGCCACAAGCCGCATGCCGTTAGGGCTGTAGTGTATTTTTTCATAGATAAGGAGTGGAGTTGTTGAATCTGCTAAGAACTCAACCCTTACACTGCAGAAACTACGGATGCGCTCAAATACGGTGAAATGAAACCAGTTACGCAGGTGTTGTATGTTCACCCTGCCTGGTGGAGTGGTAAGTCAGTTGCCAGCGCGGAAGAATTTGGGGCTGCGGCCGGTGCTTTGTTTGAAGGCCCGGGAAAAGTAATACACACTGGCAAAGCCGCATTGTTCGGCAATTTGACTGATCGATAGTTGGGATTTTTCCAACAGAGCGATGGCTCGGTCCATGCGCACCTTATTGATTTGCTCATTGAGCGATTTGCCGGTGGCCTTGCGAAAACGGCGCTCCAGCACCCTGCGGCTGATGCCGACATGGGTGGCTAATTGAGGGACATTAATACCGTTGCAGGCATGGATGCGGATCAATTGTACCACACGCGCAACCATCTCATCCTCTGTTGCCAAATGGTCCGTCGAGGCTGCGCTCAGCACCCCCTTGGGTGGGATCCTGGACACAGTCACGGGCGATTCCGGTTGCTGAATTTGCCTATGCAGGTGTTTGGCAGCCTGGTAACCGATGCCATACGAATCTATATCAATACTGGAAAGACTCACCGGACTGGAGAGGGAAATCATTTCCTCGGCATCCACTCCTAGAATGGCAATTGTGTTGGGAACGGAAATGTCTGATTCAATTGCCAGTTCGCAGATTCTGCGCGCAAAAATATCATTGGCGGCAAAAACACCGGTGTTGCGCGGTAAGGATTGCAGAAATTGTATGATCCTCTGATTGCTGAGTTCATAAGAATGAGCCGGGTGTTTGTCATTGAGCCATAACTCAACGTATGGATCGGATTGCAGGCAGGCCTTGAATGCGGCGGCTCTGGAGCGCGCAAAAGGATGCGACTCTGCTCCTACAAAGGCAAAACTGTGATACAAAGCCTGCTGAAAATGGTTTGCTGCCAGCCGACCGATGGCATCGTCATCGGGAATAATACTGGTGACATGGATCGGCAAATTACTGCTGCTGACATTGACGACGGGAATATCCAGTGCTTCGAGGGCAGCTTTCTCCATGGGTTGAACGGCGAAGCAAATCAGCCCGTCGAACCGCTTGTGGAGTTCTGCCAAGGCCTGCTCACTAAAATTCAGTCGTCCCCAGCGGACCTGCCATACGGTGGATTGTTCGCGAAAAAAACTGAGCCGCACCGCGCACCAGTCGTTGCAGGTGCATGGTGTCATCCGGAGCATGGATAAATATGGATTTAGCGGGGTTCAAGTAACCCAAAGAATCTGAACAATTGCGCATAGCAGGTCAAGGGTACCTTGGGATGACGGTTGGAGGGTTGCCCACCACACCCTGCCACCATGGCGATCGTCGACAATGTCTGATAATGCAGGTCCGGGTGATAGGGTGTGCAGAAATCGAAGGCATGGGCTCATCATATCCGCTTCCCGACCGGTATTCAATGGAACAACACGGCAATTATTTGCACATTTGCGGCGTCGCAATTCGACAAAATTCTACCGCAAAATGCTATTCCAATCCTTGGCTTGTGTGGTTAGAATGTGTACCTATAAATTTCCACCTCCCCGCCTTATTCGACAAATGATACCCCCACATTCCGTATTTAAAGCCGTCGCGCTCTTGTTCATCCTCTGTTTGACCAGCCTGGAGGTCTCCTCGCAGACCAGAGGGCTGTGGGTGGACGCTGACCGCGTTGAAGTGTTACGCGACTTGATCCAGGAGCCTGGCAGTCACCATCACGTGCATTCGCGCAAATGAAAGCGCACATCGATGCTGAGGCGGACAACATTATTTTGGTGCCTGGACGCCAAGGCACTCGAGCGTGGAAGTTTTGCCCGTTCCTACTTGGCTCAATCGGCGGCATTGACAGCGTTGTTGAGCCGGAACCCAGCTGAGCAAAGTCATTATGCGAACATTGCCTTTGATGCGCTTTGGGCTATCCAGAATGACCCTGATCCGGGTGATCACACGCTTCTGGGCACATCACAGCACTTGTCCAAAGCCGGGGTGGCTATGGGCTTTGCCATGAGTTATGAGTGGGTGTATGCGTTCTGGACCCAACAACAAAGGGACTGGGTGCGCGGCCAAATGATCACAGCCCTCAACGGTTGGGTGAATTTGAGTCACCCTAATTTCGCCGGATCTTTGCCTCCAACTGGTTGCCCGTGCTGCGTGGTGCTGAAATGTGCATGATGCTGGCCGTTGGGGAAGAGTCCAATCGCCCCTTGCGTTACCGCAGTTTACGCCAGTGGTTGATCAGTAACGCCAACACTCATGCAACCGTGGTTGGGCACAAGAGGGTAATTTTTATATGTCGATGGGGCAGGTATTTGCCATTCCTGCATGATGGCTGCTATCAATATCGGCGATGGTGAAATGGAGTTGGCACTGTCGCAAAAGCAACACCATTTGGTTGGACTTTACGCGTCCATGTTCAGTCCAACCTTTGATACCCTTAATTGGGGTGTGGGTGGAGCCATTTGGGATGGTGGTTATGCCGCGCTTGTCATGGCCATGACACCCGAGGGCGAAAAGCCTTACGCCAGGTGGTGGTTTGATCGCTTTATGGGAGTCTTGAATCCTGCTCCGGATAGCCAGAAATTTGACCGGACTGGCCAAGGCCGAATTTGGGGGCTGTTGGCATATCCTGAGCACGTCGAACCGAGAGATCCGGCTGAACGTTATCCTGTCGCCATTGAAGATACCGGAGGCTTCTTTATGCGCAGTGGATGGCAAGATCAGGATGAGGTTTTGGTATTTTTGGGTACCGACCGGGCATTTTTTGCACCCGGATGGGACGCGCCTGACGCCTTGTCACTGGTGGTTTTGGGCCACGGCAACAGGTACATCAACGGGCCTGGTAACACCGCCCATCAGGCTACAGCAAAAGACTTGTTCAGCACTATTTTGGTGAACAACGCCGTACCTCAGACGGGACGCACCGGGGGCAGAGAGTTTTTTGGGCTGCATGAAAATGGCGCCTATGCTATTGCTACTGGAGGATCTGCCTACGCCGGCTTAGGTGTGTCTACCGCTCAGCGTCATTTGCTGGCAGACTTTTCCGGGGAAAGTGGCCAAACCGCTTTGCTTGGTGTTTTCGACAGGTTGCGTTCATCGGACGCAGCGCGCGAGTATCGCTGGCAAATCAATACTGGCGAAGGGCAAGTGGTGTTGGACAATCAGGACGGTCGTCCAGGATTTACCATTACCCGACCAGGCAATGACGGTTATTTGGTCGGTTGGGTAGTGCATCCTGCCAATGCAACCCTGCAAACCGCCGATGGCCGTTTGTTTTTCAATACCACCGCTGTCGATGCAGATCTTTGGGTGGTCATGGCCGTTGGTAAGGGTACACCGCCTTCAGCCCAAATCAGTGGTTCAGGGCTGGCTGCTGCCGTTACTGTCGATGGGGTGACTCTCGGCTTTGATGTAACCAGTGGCCGAATGATTCATAATCAAATGACCTTTGAGCCACCGCCTGTGGCTTCCTTTACGGTGACACCCTCGTCTGGTCCCGCGCCGCTGTCGGTAACCGTCAATGCCGCCGCATCCAGCAGTGCCCATCCCATTCTGGAATATGAATGGAATTTTGGCGACGGCACTACTGCCAGTGGCGTCTCGGCCAGCCATACCTACACCGTTCCCGGAACCTACACGGTGACTCTGGGTATAGTCGATGCCGCGCCGCCGCGAAGTTGCCCCAAAGGAAGGTGCACGCTGCCTATCGGTGGCCGACCGCGTCTTTTACGGTGACGCCGGCCAGCGGGCAACCGCCGCTAGTCGTAACCTTTAACCCTGCAGCCAGCAATCATCCACACGGGTTGGCTCTGGTTTATGAGTGGGATATGGGCGACGGCACTACATTTACCCGTCAGGATAACTCCAGCTTTACGCACACATTCGGTGCAGGTACATTTCGTCCCACCCTGGTTGTCAGGGACAGCAACGGTGGCTTCGATGCCATGGAACGCACTGTTACTTCCCGCAATAATGCGCCTGTTGCGGTGGTCGATTTTAGTCTGGGGGGTGGGGAAGCCCCGCTTACCGTAGCATTTTCGGGCGACGGTTCCAGCGATCCCGATGGAGATGATATCACCTTCCTGTGGAATTTCGGTGACGGACATACCTCGACCGAAGCCAATCCTGTACACACCTTTACCACACCGGGTGACTACACAGTAACCCTGACGGTCACAGATGCTCTGGGAGCATCCCAATCGGCGCAAGTCCCAAGCGCCATCAGGGTCAGGGACATGAACAATCCCATTGCTGCTCTCAATCCTCTTACCTTGCCTCCTTTGCAACGCGGACTTGAGTACCACCTTTATTTTAACGACGTCGAGAGTGGTACTGGGCGGGTGCCATTTTTTCTGACCCCAGATCTGATCCCGTTGGAAAAGACCGGTATCATTGACAACCTCTTCATCTGGCATCGCACCATCGATGAGCGGTTTACCTTTCGCTATCGCGGCTACATTGATATCCCGGTGGCGGGTGTTTATACGTTCTATGCGCAATCCCACAACGGAATGCAGGTCAATATAGCGGGACAACAATTGATTCGCGACAATACCCGCTACGGGCACGTCAATGCGTGGGGAACGCTCAGTTTGGCTGCCGGACTTCATGCTGTCGATATCATCTATTACGGCAATGTGGATGCTGGTGGCGGTACTTTTAACCCCTACCTGAATTTCACCTGGAGTGGTCCCGACTTTGGCCGCAGACGCCTCGATAGCCAGGTGCTTTATTGGTCCCCCGGCAGACCACAGGCTGATTTTATTCACAGTATCGCGCCAGACTCACCCGCCAGTCCTGTGGTGCATAATTTCGATGCTGCGATTTCCAGGGTCTTCGGAGATGCGGAAATTGTATCCTACCAATGGCAGTTTCCCGGTGGTGTGATCAAGACTGGACGTACGGTGTCCCATCCTATGGTGGCCGGAGATAACAGAGTCGTGCTTACGGTAACCACATCCGATGGTATATCCGCTTCAACCGGTAAAAACATATTCGTGCCACCAACCCCGGATTTTGTACTGGCGGGAGGTGTGGATCGCTCACTCATGCCAGGCAAAATTATCACCTCCCGCGGTCAGTTTTTGCCTAACGGATTGGCAACCGGTGCATTCGATGGCGATAAATCCACCCGGTGGCTGGACTTGAGCCTGACATCCTGGATCCAAATTGAGTACCGGCACAAAGGTATTCCCCAACCCTATGTTGTCAGCGAATACCGTTTCACCAGTTTGACTGCCTGGAACGAACGCGACCCGATCTCCTGGCGATTGTACGGTTCCAACGACGGCATTCAATGGGATCTATTGGACGTGGTCACAAACAACAGTTTCTCCGGCCCGCATCCGCGCACCAACGTCTTTCCGATCAACAACGTCAATGCCTACAGCATATATCGCTTTGAAGATATACAGGCAACCGGAACCGGCTCATCTCCGGACGCTACCGGACTCAACTTGATTGAACTGATCGACTACGGCATTGGTAATCAGCCTTCCAGTGTGCCGCCCATCGCTCAATTTGTTACCTCCAGCGACCAACTGGTACTCGGGCAAAGCATCCATTTGAATGGTGCATCCTCCTACGATCCGGATGGTTATCCTCTTTACTATCACTGGGATTTCGGTGACGGACAAACCCGTCAGGGGTGGGAACTCAATGCGGTGGACTACACTTACAGTACCCAGGGGCAATACACTGTTCTGCTCACAGTGCGCGATGCGTTGGGGCAAGTGGCCTCCACCACGCGCACAATTGAGGTGACTGTGCAGCCGAACGCCGCGCCAGTGGCTACCTATAGCTTTACCATTGAGCAACCAACGGGTCGCAGTCGGGTCCTTTTCGATGCCTCCGCCTCATTCGATCCAGATGGTGATCCCCTCACTTTCTTCTGGGAGTTTGGCGATGGGGTTACTGCTACTGGTCCGGTTGTCGAACACATCTATGCCGTTGGCATTTACGAACCCATGTTGATCGTTATGGACGATCGCGGTGGCCGTACGACTTTTGCCCAGGAAGTGATCATTGGCATGCCTGAAGATCCACCGCTTTCCATCGGTATCAATATCGCCTTTCGAGGCGGTCAGGCTGAGGATCGCCTGTTGCCCGGAGATATCGCTGGGCTCTTACCGCAAACAAACTGGAACAATACCAATCGGGACAGACAGTTGTCAGTTTTGGTCGATGCCAATGGTGATCCTACCACCATGGGAATCGAGTTTATCGGACCCGGTGGCACATATAATGGCGCTAATGTCACCCGGTCTGCCGATCATCGACTCATGCAGACGGGAGCTGGCGGTCCCATTGTTTTGCGCAATGTTCCCTATGCATCCTATGATGTTTATGTTTATCACGGCACGCGCCGGGAAACGCATGAGCGCGATGAAGTTTTCTGGATTCGCTTAACCAGTCCTTCCCGCACCGAACAATTCTTTGTCAGACAGGATAGCTTTGTATGGGGCGATGAATATCGAATCTCTACCGCTCTTACGGCCGAAGCCGCAGTGCAAGATGAGAATGTGGTCGTTTTCAGCAATATTACCGACCGCACTGTCACACTAAGCGCAGGGAGCCTTCAAAGCAGGACACAGGCGCACGCAATACAGATTGTCGATACCAGCGGTGGAATTATCATTCCTCCCACAGCACCGCCTTCAACGCCGTCAAACCTGGCGGCTACACCCGCATCCTCATCCGAAATCACACTGACCTGGAGTCCAGTGGATGGACTTGTTGACGGGTATCGGATTCAGCGAGCTCCCGCAGGCAGCAGCAACTGGTCTCAAGTTGGTGAAGTAACTGCGAACACGTTCACCAACACTGGTCTGGCTGCTGGTACCACTTATCAGTACAGGGTGGCTGCGTTCAACACCGGAGGAAATTCAGACTGGTCAACAGCGGTCAGCGCAACCACTGAGACGCAGGTAAGTATTCCGCCCACAACGCCGCAAAACCTGACCGCTACCGCCACCTCAGCAGGGTCGGTATCCTCTCCTGGGAACCGGTGCCAGGCACGCTCAGCGGGTATCGTATTGAACAGTCACTGGCAGGTTCCGGTTTCTGGACTCTCTTCGGTACAACGACACAATCAACCCTGGTCGTGACTCCCTTGCAACCAGCTACTGGATATGAATTCAGGGTCCTGGCATTCAATCCTGCCGGCAGCTCCGCCTGGTCCAATACCGCACAAGCCACCACCTTGACCGAATTTGCTCCCGGCGATCAAATTGCAGTGGTTTGGTGGGGACCTGGCCAATATCGCAACAATCAGGATGGGTCCGGAAATTGGGTCGGGCTGCCTGGATTTTCCTCTGGCACAACGCAGCTGCTTGGTGAAACCACCATGTTTCATCACCGGCCTTACGGTTCATCGATCTTGAATCCTGTCTATGCCCCCAACGTGCCGCTGAGTCCAAGGTTTAACGTGGCTGGCAGTGTCTTTGCGTCTCCGGGAGTCACTCAAAACCTAACCATCTTTTCCGCCTGGATGGCAGGGATGAAAACAACGCAGTGACCCGCATAGTGTTGTGGACCAATACCAGTACTTCCAACTACGCGGCACAGATGATCTGGTGGGAGAAGGAGGACTTTTTGTCGGAATTTGATCAAAATCCTTTGGCCGCTCAAGGTACAACCGTCAGTCTGACGGCAACAGCTCCAGCCAGAATTTTGATTCGTACCGCAGAGGGTTATTTTATCTCGCAATCACCTATTTCAGGTACCGCCAGCCTTGAGGCCCAAGCGTGGGGCTGCTTTTGATCCACCCAAGTCAAGCGGACCTTTGGCGATTTTTGCCAATGTCGATGGTGATACTCCTGCTGCCGTTACAGGGCTTGGTTTTAGCACTTTGCAACTGTTGGATATCCAGGCAATCGGACTCTACCATGAGCGCATCAACACGACCGCAGGACGCGATTTTCGGATCAGCGAGTTTCGGGTTATGGCTACCTTGCCCGATGAGGGCGGACCCGGTGCGACTCCTTATCATGCCTGGCTCGAACGCGCAGGTTATACCGCTGCCGAAATGCAGGATCCCAGCAGCACCGGTCTGTTTGCAGATCCCGATAACACGGGCTGGAGTAATGCCTGGCGCTACGCGTTTGGTGTTGAACGGGATACTCCTTCCTCAATCCTGTTACCTGTGTTGCACAGCGTCACTGAAAATGGCCAAGTATTTATTGAGTTCAGTTTTCTTCGCAATACCCTGGCAACGGACGTCAGTTTGGTCCCCGAACTGTCCAGCAACGCACAAGACTGGGAAGAATTGGGTGCTGATTGGCAATTATATCAAATCATCCCCCACGACTCATTCCCCGATGTCGAGCGGCTAACCTGGCGATTGAATAGACAACTACAGCCCGAGGAGATTTGTCTGCTCCGCCTGCGCTTGTCCCTGGAGCAAATCGAGTAAACCCGTTTGCTTGATTTGAGATCAGTTGGTACAGGCGTATCCTGCGCCAGTTATCGTTCAGCCATCTCCAGGGGTTCAGTCTATATCGCTGAGGTGCCAGGCACCCATACATCGGGGATGATGGGTTCTGGCTCCGGTTGGTTGGGTTGCTGAATACTGAGTGAAGATGTAATAAGGTCTTGCGTCTGTTTGTGTTGAGCGGATGTTTGGTGAGGCGTATCCAAGAACCAGTTCAATGCAGGAAAAGACCGATTTGATTTACATCCACTGTCATGATGCGGGGAGATTTATAAGCCCTTATCATGCGGTTTTGCCAACGCCGCATTTGGCGAACTTTGCGGAAAGTGCCATTCGCTTTGATCGCGCATATTGTGCGGCCCCCACATGTTCTCCCAGCAGGGCGGCGCTTTTGACCGGACAAACGCCTCATGAGGCGGGAATGTTGGGTTTGGCTCACCGGGGTTTTGCATTGAAGAATGATTCTCAGCACTTAGCTGCTTATCTGCAAAATTTTGGCTACGACACGGCGCTGGCTGGCATTCAGCATGAATGGAATCATGAGCAGGATCTGCACCGGATCAAATACCGCACACTTATAGAGCGCAAAGGCGATTGGAACACTACGGATCCGGCGAATGACATCAGGACTGCGCAAGCAGCCGTGAACTTCCTGCAAAATCGCGACAACAGCACCCCCTTGTTTTTATCCTGCGGATTCTATTATCCACATCGTCCCTTCGGGGAACCGGATCCCAGTGCGCAAGTGGATGAATTGTTGTCGTTCCTGCCGATACCAGACAGTCCCGAGGTGCGCAAAGATCTAGCTGCCTATTGGCGTACCTTGCGTTGGATGGATGAGGCGTTCGGTATCTTGTGGGAGGAGCTAAAGACCCGGTCTAAAACCCGCCCCTGCTTGATTGTGTTCACCACTGACCACGGTGTCGCCTTTCCAGGCATGAAGTGCAATCTCACCGATTCCGGTACGGGCGTTGCCCTGCTGATTCATGCCCCGGATGCCTTGCCCAGCCTTGCACATTCCTCCGCACTGGTATCGCACCTGGATGTGTTCAGCACTTTCTGCGACTATGCAGGTGTACCGCTACCGGATTGGAATCAGGGCCATTCGTTGCGTCCGCTGCTGCAGGGAAATTGCACCTCAGTACGGACAGAGGTTTTTGGCGAAGTTTCTTATCACGCGGCTTACGAGCCCAAACGCTCCATACGTACCAAAGATTTCTGTTACATCCGTAACTTTCTTCCGCCAGCGCGTGCGCCCCTGGCAAATATTGATGACGGTTTCAGCAAGCGGTGGATGCTGCAAGAAGGTTTGCTGCCCACCTTTCCGCCCGAAGAAGAATTGTACGATTTACATTCGGATCCGATGGAGCGAACCAATGTGGCTGGCCTACCCAATTTTCATGGATTGATCGACGCATTGCGCCAGCGTCTGCAAGCCTGGATGGAGAAGACCCGTGATCCGTTGTTGGACGGTTCTATCCCAGCTCCGTCGGGCGCAGTGGTGACGCCCTTGGATGCTGTTGATCCATAGGTTTGGCTACGGTGCGCGCCATTGAACTTACTGCTGACTCTACGGCTTCTAGGTAGTCCGCATTCCCATAATGGCCCAAAAAAACCGCGTCACTTTTAGCAACGCGGTTTGGAATTAGGCAGGGAGTGCAAATGTATCTACACGGCTCAGGCCTTGCGGCGGCGACGCCAAGCCACGAAACCCAAAGCGAGCAAACCAAACAGGGCCGCGTAAGTTGAGGGTTCGGGGATCGCAGTCATGCTGAAATCGCCGATGGAGTTGCGCTGACTACCTTGCCCCGTGAATTCTAATTGTAATAAATACACGCCAGCGGGGAAAGCCTGTACCCAGGAGGGCTCCAAGGTGGGGCCAGCACCAGCGCCAATTGCGATCGGGCTTGCAGACAGCGTCACGCTTGATCCTGTCTGGGCTACTCCAGTTGAACCGGTTACATTGACGGGGGTTATGCGGATATTGTAGCTACCATTGTTGGCGGCAGTATTGTTATCCCAGGCTCCATTTGTTTGCGCAGTGCCTGCGCGGAAGGAGAAGTCGAATCCAGGAACACCGGTAGCCCCAACCTCAAAGATAAGGTTCCATACAGCCACATCGGCAGGAGCGGATGCAGTCCCACCCACAGTACCAGCGTTGAATTGAATACGGGCACGAGTCGGATCCGTCGTTCCGGTTGCGCGGATAGATGCTGTCGTTCCCCCACCACCTGTGCCGGTATTCCACGCACCCCCGCCTAGCGATGTGAAGATTCGTCCAGCAGAAATTGGAGTGCTCGCAGAACCCCAAGTGTAGTTGCCAATGGTGAGTGAGTCCAGGCTGCGCAGTGCCAATTTAGCAGGTTCGCTTTGCGTCCAGGTGAATTGATTGCGCGTGACCCCATGATTGCCATTGTTGGTAGCATCGCTGGCATCGACATAAGGCAGAGATATATTGCCAGTACTTCCGGAAAAATCGGTACTGAGCACGGCAGCGGAAGCGAGCGAGACGCTGCCTGCGAGCAGAATTGTGGTTTTGAGGGTAAGTTTTAGGTTCATATATCGTTTAGTTGGAGAGTTACAGTAGTTGGCTGGGGGTTGCATGAATTGCAGCAAAGTGCTCAGCCTGCGTCATCACTTTAAGATAATACTGGAAAACACTTTATTCATTCCATGGACAAATGCGTCTGATACATGGACTTTAGCGACGCGGCGGGTGTGGTTGGTTGTTGGTGTCGATGAAGTAGGCAGGGCAGAAAACCAGACCTGTGAGTGGTGAAATGGACGCGAAAAAACAAAGAATTTACGCTGGATGTCATGTTCAACGTGACATGAAAGTTTTATGATGGGAAGTTATGAGGATACCCCGGTTCTTATTTGCCCCATCGCGTCCAATCATCTTGTTCGGCTGGCTTTTGTGGACAGTCAGTCTTTGGGCGCAGCCGCAGTCGCAGTTATTTCTGGAGTGGCAGGCGGATCCTGCGAACGCCATTTTGCCAGACTTCAGTTTTGCGGGTTTTGCTCATGGCGAGCAGAATTTACCGAGGTTAACGAGTGCGCAGTTGCCTGTATATCATGTGCGTGACTTTGGAGCATTCCCGGACGATGACATTGATGATCGTGTCGCTATCCAGAGAGCTATTGACACCGCTGGAGCTAACGGCGGCGGCATCATCCAATTTGATGCGGGGCGTTATCTGGTGAATTCCGATGGTTCGGCAGCGCCCATATGGATACGCTATAGTAACATTGTGTTGCGCGGAGCAGGATCAGGCGAGGGGGGCACGCTGCTATTTGGCGCTGCCAAGTATGACTGGTTTTTTGCACAGTGGACACAGCCTGCCATGATCCATATTGCTGCGCCTGTGCTGAAGGGGGTGGGATTGATGTATGGCGACTGGAACGGTGCGCCTGGGCAGGATTGGTACACGGGGACATGGCGTAACAATGCTATTTATCCGGATGTTAACCAGCGATTGGCCTTTGGGTTGGAAACGATTCAGCGCGGATCGCAGCGGATCAAAGTGGACCGTCCGGAAAGCTTCTATCCTGGACAGACGATCTTTTTGGGGTACGCGACAAAATGGTGGTGGTCGACCTCTTGCATCCATGGGCGCATCAGGATTTCTACCATGACTCGCATGAAGTCTGGCACGGCTGGAACACACGCGAGTTCATGATCCATCAAGTGGTCACGGTTGAGGCAGTGGAGGGCGCTTATATTCGCATCAAGGAACGGGCCGAATGGACGTATAAACTGGAGCACTCGATTGAGATTTTCCCCTACCATACCATTGAAAATGTTGGGGTGGAGGACATGCGGATGGAGATCGTTGTCACGCCTCGGGATGATCGCTGGGATAGCAATGGCAAGGGGATGGTCTATGCCCATGTGCGCAATGGCTGGGCTGACAACCTTGTTTTTGTCAATATGCAGTCGGGGCTGAACATTGCCGGGATGAATGTAACCGCCCGCAACGTTCGTCTGGAGGGGGAGCCGTTCCACGACAGTTTCAAGTTTTTGGCGGCCAAGTATTCATTGATGGAGAATGCCGTGATTAACAACGTGCGCGTTAATCCGGACGGAACAACGCGCAATCCAGATCACGGTTTCGCGGTTCAGCACCACGCTCAGTTGAATGTTTATCTGGATCCGGTTTTGCCAGTGAACGGTGGCATCGACATGCACTCGGGCGAGCCATTTGCCAACCTCTATGACCGTGTTCTTGGCGGGCGTCACGCTACCTCGGGCGGTGCTGCTATGACGCTGCATGCGTTGCCATACCACACCTTTTGGAATTGGTCTGTGAAGTCGACCGACCGAGTGCCTTATCAGTTCACGGTCTGGGGTGGGAACCAGACGCCTCCTTACAGTGCGTGGAGTCTCCACAAAGTGAGGCCTATCATAGCGGGCTTGCACGCGCACCCGGATCATCCCAATACGACGACTGTTCAATACACCACGGCGCACAATTTTGCCACAGGCTATTTCAATGACCCAAGGGTGGTTGCTGAGCGCATTGGGGTGCGCGTGGCACCGGATTCCCTGTACCTGGCCCAGTTAGCCACCCGGCTGGCACAGCAACGCGGACGCACAGAGCGTGAAGGTGGCATTTTTGTTTCCATCGAGGGTCCCACACGGGTGCAGTCCGGCCAAGCGGTGACGTATGATTTTTCCCAGTCCATTAGTGAATTGCCGATAAAGCTCTATTACTCCCTGGATCGTAGAAACTTTGCTCCGGTATCCGGCTACAGTGTAGACCTGACTCTGGTGGAGGTGGGTATCCATGAATTGACGGTGCGGGCGGTGTCAGAGACCGGGAGCGTCAATTTCCGTCATCATCGCATCGAAGTATTTGACGATGGTATTCAGGTGGTTCCGCCGCGGTCGCGATTTGTTGCCCAGCCGCGTTCTTTCCATTCGATTGAGGCTGGCAATATTTGGCAGTCTATTTTTCTCTATGACGAGGGACTGAAGATGGACAACCACCTCCTTGGATCCGTGGTAACAATTTCGGGATGGTGAACGAGTTGCGTAGATCTTCGCTGAATTACGGTGGCATAGCCTTTATTCAACTGCCTGATGCGGGATTGAACCTAACAGGAACCAGTTACCGTATTGGTGTATCGGGTAGTTTTGCTGCCTTTCCGCAAGCGCCGCGTTTGGTGGCCCGCGACATCCATGGTAATTGGGCCATGCTTGACCAGCCCTTGGTATCAGGCATGAACACCTTTGATTTGGCAGGAAAGAACTGGATCAATGTTCCCTCGCAGTACGCTGTTCCTACGAATGCGGCGACCTTCGACGTAACTCAAGTGACAGCAGTTGGCCTGGCGCATCATCGTCAACGCACGAGTTTCCTCGAACGCTTCTTTATCCTTCAGATCAATGAATTTGAGATTACCCGAGGCACCAACGCGCTGCCTGCCGTAGCCTTGACCAGTCCAGTCGCTGGTGCCGTTGAAGTTGGCGACAGCGTTTCTCTTTCCGCCACCGCCAATGATGCACAAGGTGCGGTGACCCGCGTGGAGTTTTTAATCAATGGCAAGGTATTCGCCACGGCCACCATGCCCCCGTACAATGCTGTGTGGAAACCGATCACCGCAGGCACATACACTATCGCTGCCCGTGCCTTTGACACTACCGGTGCATCCGCGATTAGCAACGAAGTCCAGCTAACGGTGACCGCTGATACCTCGACAGTTACACCCGGTCTGACCGGGGCATCCCTGGCGACCGCAACGGAGGGGCAGCCCTTCAGTTTCACATTGGGGTGACCGGCAAGGCAGCCTCCATAAGGCCACCGGGATTCCTGATGGGCTCTTTTGAATCCTCACACGGGCACCATAACTGGCTTGCCGCAACGAGCCGGCACCTACACGATCACTGCCTGGGCCAGCAATGCGGCAGGTAGCAGCCCGGCCAGGACTCTCATCCTCACAGTCAACCCCAGTTCCACCGCTGCCATAGCACTTTCAGTTTCTGGGAATGGGATCTTTTCCTTTGGTGAGACGGTGAGCATGAGTGCGTCAGGTCGGAACATGGACTCGAGTGTGGAGTTTTTGGTCAATGGAAGTGTGGTGGCCAGCAGTGGCGGTACACCTCATTCTGCCAACTGGAGCACAGCCATTCCAGGAGTGTATCAACTGCAGGCGCGCAGCGCTGGTGTCTATTCTTCTGTCCGGGAGGTGGCAGTGATGTCCGCTGACGCTGATAACGTGGCCATCACTATCACCAGTCCGCAAAGTGGAGCTTCGGTTCCTGGCAGCCATCCAGTCCTTACCATTTCAGGTACGCTGATGGATACCTATGGGGATGTCAGCAGCGTCAGCATTTACGCCAACTCCCAGCTGCTGGGCGATGCAACCCTGGACGGCAACAGCTTCAGTTTTGATTGGGCTGCGGTGAGGGGCTATGACCAACGCATCAAAGCAGTTGCCAATCTGCATTCCGGCCAGGGGGTTCAATCTGACGTTATATTACTAAACATCACCCAATCTGCCCGACCGATCGTGGAGATATTATCACCGTCGCCAACCGTGCCGGTGGACTTTCGTGAGGCCTTGCGATTCAATGGCCGTGCCGAAGATCCTGATGGCAGCATTGTACGCGTGGAGTTATGGCTTGGAACCCATAACCGTGGCAACGACACCTTCGATACCTTTCTCGGCAACGCCACCCTGAACCCAGATGGTACCTGGACCTATCTTGCGGGCAGCAATCTTCGCAATGGAACATTGCCGATATACGCCATCGCCATTGATAACAGCGGTGACAAAACCTTCTCCTCAATCCTGCGTGTATTCCGGTCAGCACGCTTTGCGGACCATGCGGTGTATGGTGACGCCGGAACTTACTCCATGGATCTCGGTGATAACAGTCGCTGGGATTTGTTGCAGGACGGCGATAACGTGGTGCTCCTCAACAAAGAACGCTTCGGCTACAACTACGATTGGCAGAACTTTTTACCCAATAGCAGGTTGGAGCATTTTCGATTGTCGGGACGTTTCAAGCTGCCCCATTATCCCGAACCAAGCTCACCTGATTTTACCCAGGCAGTTTTGATCGGCTTTGGTGGCAATAAGACGGTTTTTCTCAACACCGCGGTCGGTTCAAACTCCGGTGGTACCCGTGTCTATTATTCTCAAGGCATGTACAATTTCAGCATAGTTAATGCCGCTGAGCCCGCCATTGCCTCTAACGACTGGATTGATTTTGAAGTCGTCCGGGTGGGCAATACCCTTACAGTGAAACTCAACGGACAGACATGGATGAGTGCCACCAGTAATAACCTGACCGGTGATGGCTCCATTTACATCGGCAATCCGCGACTCAACGGTTCCAGAGTCTATTGGGAATGACCTCGTTCTGACGGAATTGGATGCTACCGGCGCGTCCATGTCCCGCCCGACTCCCAGTGTGACTTTGGCGGCTCCTGCAAATCAGACATTTTTGCCTATCGGGCAGACCGTGAATATCGTTGGCTCATTCGCTAACATTGACTCTGTGTCATCTGTCGTGATCCGCTCGGGAAATTTGGTGATCGGTACGGCGCAAGTGTCCGGAAACACCTTCTCTTATGCCTGGACGCCGACCCAGGCCGGCAACTACGCCTTGTATGCCAATGCTCTGGCTGGCGACGGCAGCAGTTCGGCTTCAAACGTGATTCGGGTGAAGACCGGTTATGGCTTAAGTGGCTTAAATCAGCGCCTTCCATTGCGCTGCTGGTACCGGAAGGAGATACCACTCGTGTCGAGTACACTACCGTACCCTTCAGTGGCAACTTTGTGGATATTGATGGTCAGGTAGATAGTATTTTGATGCTGATCAATGGCAACATCGCTGGTGCGGCTTCACGCAGCGGTAGTGCCTGGTCGTGGAACATGCCACAACTTGAGGCCGGAACCTATGCGGTTCGGGCGCGGGCTACTGATGATATGGGAGCA
This sequence comes from Verrucomicrobiota bacterium, assembly GCA_021208135.1. Classification (GTDB taxonomy): domain Bacteria; phylum Verrucomicrobiota; class Verrucomicrobiia; order Opitutales; family Oceanipulchritudinaceae; genus JAJOKB01. The sequence goes on from JAJOKB010000111.1 coordinate 67,365, forward strand.
GTGAGTGAGTCGACCACCGTTGTGGTTACGTTGACCCCCAACCAACTGCCTGTGGTGGCCTGGAATCAGCCGGCGCAAAACGCACGGATAGTAGCCAACTCGCAGACTGAGCTGAGTGTGATTGCCTCCGATCCCGATACACCTTTGGGCAACGTTACTTCGGTGACCTTTTTTGCCAACAATGTGCAAATTGGGCAGGGTGTGAATGCTTCGGGAGAAACGTGGTCGACGAGCTGGACACCAAGGATACTCGGTGATTATCAGTTGCAGGCCCGTATTCGCGACAGCAACCGAGGTGAAGTTTGGACAATTCTGCGCGAGGTCTCGGTGATCGTGGATCCGGATCCGGAAATAGCCACTGTTTTTTATGTGGGAGCCTCCGGTTCCCAGGAATTGCTCGATGTCAATGAACTCAGCGATGGCAGTATCATCGCAGTGGGTTCCACCAGTAACCTTGACTGGTTGCCGCAAGGCGTGACGCCGATCTCTTTGACCGCTCCGGGGCTCGCAACTCGTGGCACAGGGCGTATCGGTTTTATTGTGCACATGTCCGCGGACATGACTACCGTTTATGGATTTTATCACCTTGCCATGGACCTGGTCCGCGATGTGCGCTGGATCCGTAAAACAAATATTCCGGGTACTCCGACAGGTGTTCTTTATGTGTCTGGAGCATTTGGCCAACAATCAGTATTTCATTGGAAGACTGAATGGAAACTTTGTGGATGTGAATCCCACCGGATTCGAATGGACCGTTACCGCGACTACTTCGGGGAACTCTGTTGGGGAACAAGCATGGGATGTCGGTGGAGATGGTCGGGTTGTGTATTTGGACTCAGGTCTCAACAGTTCGGGCAATACAGTCCAGATGATCCGCATCATCGATGCTTCCGCCCAGGCTAAGGTTCTGCCGCAATTGCGAGGCACGCATTTAGCAGGTGCTACGGATTTGACTGCAGGTGAATTTGATCCGGCCCATCCAAACAACTTCGGACCCCGCAGAGGTGAGTTGTTTCCGACGGCCAACGCCAGCGTGATTTCGGTTCCACGCGATTTCCGTTCGCAGGTGGTCTATGAGCGCAATGCGCACAATGAGATCGTCTTCATCGACCGCTACACCCCTTCCGTTATCTGGGAAGAAGATGCCAATAACAGTGGAGTGGGGGATTGGCGTGAATTTATTCCGGATGAAAACGGTAGTATGAAGCGTGGGCGTTGGCCCATGGATATTTTTCTGCCTGCGATCAACTTCCAATGGAAAGATGGGCGCTGGGTCACCTACGGTTATACAGGCTATCGTCAGGGGCCGGATTTAGGTATTCCTGCGATCACAGTGGATAAGCTGAACAACGATTTCTACATCGGAGTATCGGCACAGAGCGTATTCTACGATACGTCGGTTTACGGTGGGCCGGAAGGGCATCAGCCTGACTTCGAAGCCTTTGTCATCGCGTATGCCAGCAATGGTAATCAGAAATGGTGGAGCCGTCTGTATTCAGAATGGACCGATACCAATGGCAACGGCGTTATTGACTACGGCCCAGAGAATGAGAACTTCTGGGTTCATGCCGAAACCCACCGCTCACCACCCGACCAATACGTGGATGGCATTGCGGTGGATTACAGCACTGAGCCCCGTACAGTCATTGTCAACGGACGCGCCCACGGAAATGCTCCGATGAATCTTTGGTCCGGCAACCAGATTGCCGCCAATCCTGGTGCGCATGGTTTCCAAAATAACTTCACCGGTTCCGAAGGGAATATTCATGTGAGCTGGTTGGGTCGCATGAATGCCGATCAAGGTACCCTTATAATAGTACCTGGTGTCCGGTTATTGGCGCAATGTCGCTCAAACGCAGGCCCTTTACGCGGAACCAATCCACGATGGATGGCCTAGCCACAATGCTGGTTGGCCCAACCTGACCTCTACCTGGATTGAAAAAGCGAGTGTTCGGGTAGGTGTGGACGGCCGCGTGTACACGGTAGGTGTGGGACCGCGCATGGTTACCACTTTCAATGCCTATCAAAAGATGCCGCGTCATACCAATACTATCTTTGAAGGCAACGCGCCGTGGAGTGCTTACGTGCGTGTGTTTGAGCCAGACCTCTCGCGCCTGGCCTATTCATCCAGTCTCACTGGGATTTGGAGTTATGATTCCTCTGGCACCGCGATCGGAGCGGATAATACCCAACTCAAGGGCGTGTTCCCACGAACAATGGAGTGTTTGTGACCGGTCGCACCATCACCGACAACGGCGTTGCCCGTGGCAATCCGATCCCGGTGAATAATGTACCTGCTTGGGGGCAGAGGTACTCCGAACGGGCTGACTGGCATTTTTGGCCGTCTTTCCTTTGCCACCAATCAGAATATCGGTCCTGCTGTTAACCTGACTGCCCCTGCAAATAACGTGACCGTGGTACCCGGCTCTTCTGTCAACGTTGCGGCCAATGCCAGTGACTTTGATGGCTACATCGAACGCGTGGAATTCTATGTGGATGGTTCTCTGGTCTTTACCGATTACGAGGCACCCTATGGATTTACCTGGACAGCTCCGATGACGCAGCGCAATTACACTTTGATGGCGCGGGCTTATGATAATGAGGGTGCCTCCACCAACTCGCCGACCCGTACGATTACGGTTTACACGGATAACCTGCCGCCTGCCGTTGCCATTATCTCTCCCGCAGATCAGGCAGCGTTCCCTCGTGGCACCCAAATGCAAGTTTCGGTGAATGCTTCAGATCCGGATGGCACTGTGACCAGAGTGGAACTGTACTCCAACGGTCAACTGGTAGCCAGCAAGACTTCTGGTCCCTGGACCTTCTTGTGGAATGCACCAGCCGGTTTCCATACATTGACCGCACGCGCCACAGACAATGCCAACGCAACGTCCCAGTCCCTGCCGGTCGAGATTGTGGTAGGTGGACCTCCGCAGCCAAAATTGATTGCCATCAACTTCAAGGACAATCCTGCCACGGACATCAATGAAACTGCAACTGGCGGTTACTATTGGAACTCTGTGGCTAACCACACCTTCAGCAAGGGTCTTTGCGAACGATCGACAATACGGAGATCACTAACATTGCTGTTCAAGTGGAAACAACTCGTTTGGGTTCGCGGCGAATGACCGCGGTTCAAATTTGGAGGTCGAGTACAATGAATTCACCTTCCCTGCGGCAGTAACCCGATCGTACGTTGCCGACAATTTCGGCAGCGGACGTGATGGACATGCCACGGTGCGATTCTCTTCAGACAGTGCTTACACCTACAGCTTTACTATCCTGAGTTCTTACGCTCACAACAATCCGGCAGACGGGGCCTTTGTCACTGATTTCAATGTCGGGGGCACCTATTCGACAACCACCCGGCTCTTCACTGGTGGCGAAACTCTGACACTAAATTCTTCACGCGAGGGTGTGAGATGGAGTGCCGGTACTTTGGGTGCATTTGCCGCGAGTGAAGTGGACGGTGGCTATGAGTTGATTCTCACAGTGGGGCAACGCGTTGGCGGTGCCTACATCAACGCGCTGATTGTGGAGGCTGTCCCCAGTTACACCAACAACCCGCCTGTTGCGGATGCCGGATCTGCTCAAACCGTGACGGATCCGAACAGCGATGGTTTTGCTGATGTTGTGCTGGATGGCACCGGATCCTATGACCCGGACGAAGGTGACAGTATCTTCTCCTATCATTGGTTCCTCGATGAAGTTGAAATTGCCACAGGTCCAACACCAACCGTCACTCTCCCAGTGGGAACACATACTCTCACCTTAATGGTGAAGGATGAATTCTTTGTGGAAAGCACTGATAGTGTCAGTGTCACTGTACTGCCTTCACCCGGGGGTTGCTCCGATAGCGGTGGCGACTTCCAACTCACCCGGTCAGGATATGGATAGCGATGGCTTCGGCTATGTCAGCTTTGATGGTAGTGCCTCTTACGATCCCGATGCCGGAGACACCATTGTATCCTACAAGTGGAAGCGCGGAGAAACCCTCTTGGCACAAGGAGCCCAAGTGGACATCAACTTAGCCGTTGGCACCCACACCATCACATTGGTGGTCACCGACAACTGGAGCAAGAGTGGATCGGTCGATATTCAGGTAACCGTTCTGGCAAGTCCCGGTGTACCGCCGGTTGCCGTACCTCCGGCTGATTTCGCGATTGAGAACAGCGAGGATAAAGGCACCATGCCGGTGCCCCTCGATGGTTCAGCTTCTTATGATCCGGATGGCGATGCGATTGTCTTGTATCAATGGAAAATCGGCAACAGCGTGATCGCCACCGGTGCTCAAGTGTCTCCGATACTGCCAGTAGGCGCACACACGATTACTCTGGTGGTCACTGACTCCTGGAATATGCAGGGCAGTGCCGATGTAGTGGTTACTGTATACCGTCCCGCACTGGTTGCTCCAATCGCCAATGCAGGCCCGGATCAAACCAGGCGCGACAATAACGACAGTGGTTTTGAAACGGTGCAGTTGGACGGAAGTGCTTCGTACGATCCGCTCGGACCGATCGGTATCATTTCTTATCGCTGGATTCTCGACGGTGTTGAAATTGCGACCGGCGTAAAACCAACAGTGACTCTTCCGATTGGTCAGCATGAGATCACGCTCATCGTAAAGGATGACGATGACTTGGAGGGTACCGATACTGTGACCATCACTATCTTGCCAGCTCTCGGTGGTGAACGGATCATGGTTGGGCTTGCGTTTAACAATGTAACCACCAACGACCAGTCGGCTGCCAACGGTATTTTCTGGAATGGTGTGGGCGTGAGCACGAGTGGGCCGATAACCTTGCGGGATTCACAAGGAAACTTGATCGATGTTACTTTGGAGTTAACGATCCGTTTGAGTTTGTTGGGCATGGTCGTGGAGTGAACCAACGACTCGAAATTGAAGGCATCAGTGTTCCAGCTGGCATTATGACCAATTATGTCGCGACCAACTATGACATGCAACGTGACGGCGAAGCGGCTATGAGAATTGTTTCTACTCGCAACTACCGCTACCGGTTAATCGTGGTTTCCTCTGTGAACCATAATAATCCCCCGGATGGCAGATTCGTAGGACAGATAAATCATGGTGGATCCTGGGGTGGGGTATTCAACCGCACCTTCGTAGGCGGCGAAACCATTACCGTTGATGGCGGCAAGGGAGACCATAATTGGGATTACGCCCGTTCCAATGGTTGGATGCCAGTTGCCGATGGTGAATCCTTCAAGCTGAACGTCGGCTTTGGATCCGCAAGTTCTCAGAACTCAGGCGGTGTGGTTGTGAATGCCATTATCATTGAACTGGTCGATATGACTGGGATTGAGGATCCTGTGGAACCGGAAGCAGGCTTCGTGCAGTGGATTGCCAATGAGGCATACAATCTGCATGGTGCTGATCGTGACCTTCTGGCCGACCCGGATAAAGATGGCATCGTCAACATGATGGAGTACGCCCTGCGCCTGAATCCGTCCGTTCCAAGCAACTTGGATTCCATTGTTTATCTGCACCGGGTCGGTAATCAGCACAGGTTCCGATTCCGCTTCAACAACGACGCCTCAGATCTGATGTATGCAATCGAGTATTCACGTACTCTTGCGGAGGATTCCTGGCAGACGGTGGCAGCGCAAAACATCGCAACAATAGTCAGCGAAAATGGATACACTGTGTTTGAGGCTACTTTGCCTGGATCTGTTGCCGAACCGGTGTTCGTGCGCATGAGGGTCAATGTTATCGAGTGATGAGTTTCAATCCCAAGTTAATCCCCTTGGCCCTGGCAGCCTTTCTGGTTGCCGTGGGCCTGTTCCTCTGGATCAACCGCGCTCCTGCACCGGATACCACAATGCCGGTGCAGGAGACGGTTCCCTCCGTGACAGCGCCTATTGTTCCGCAGGCTCTGGAATCTGAGTTAATCACCCAACCCGCTGTTGCTGCTGAACCCTCGCTGGATAATCCAGTGCATTGGGAGGATGTAGACCAATTGCCACGCGCGGTGTATCGCGTTCGCCCCGAGTATCCAGATGCGATGCGTGATGAGGGAGACCACGTCACCGTGCGTGTTCGGCTAACCATCGATACTGCTGGCCTGGTGGCACGTGTGGAAGTACTGGATAGCCCAGGCGCCGCATTTGATGGCCCGGCAATTGAAGCAGCCCGACAGTTTTTGTTTGAACCCGCTACCCGCAACGGTACTCCTATTCCTTTCGCGGTGGAAACCAACCTTGATTTTAACCCGCTGCGTTAATCTCCAATGTCCTCCTATTGTATTTGTGAATACGGTGCTGTTGCAGACACCAGTGTAAATTCAGCGGCTGCGATCCAGCGTGCTATCGACACCGCTCATCAAGCGGGTGGGGGAACGGTCAGGGTTCCCGCTGGCAAGACCTTCATGTGCGGATCGATCGTGCTCAAATCCGACGTTTCCTTGTATCTCGAGCCTGGGTCTGTGCTGCTGGCCTCGCCGGATATCAAGGACTACGTTAACTACGAGCACCTCGAGCTTTTTTCGTAAGTCTGACTTTTGCCGTTTTTTGGATCTTCGCGCAGGAGGCTGAGCGGATCCGTATCGAGGGCAGTGGAACATTGGAC